>NZ_VATM01000002.1:0-447948 GCF_005781075.1 Escherichia sp. E2562
TTTTTGTTGACCACTACATACGGCAGCATAACAGCCTGGTGACAGAAAAGATTCTGTTCATGCTTGAAGGCGCAATTATCGGTATTCATGAAGCTGCGCTCCCGGTGGCACGCCGCCAGGAGCTTGCAGAATGGGCAGATTCTATTACACCGAAACAGGAGTTTCCTGAGGAACTTGAGTAATCCGGCGTTGCAGACGGCCAATTTCTGGCAGTAATGCAATCAGTAACCCGATTTGCTGTACGACCAGAGGTTCTTTGCTGTCTGCCCGCGGTTCAAGTTGTTGCATCCGCTGTTTCAGGCCAGCTAATGCCTGATTGACGCGTTCTTCATCGGCAGGTTGATGATGTAGCGCGTCATCAACATAGCAAACTGCGTCATCAAGAAACGCCAGAATTTCAGGGTTGGTTAACTGCTCGCGGTGTGCGCCGAGGGCAGAAATATAGCTGGTAAAAGTATGGTTAAGGCACAGTAAACGGAACGCGTCATCGCGAATTTGCGGTGTGACGTTCGGTTCACTGGACATATTCGACACCACCGACGCCAGTTCAGCATCACGGTTGTGAGCATCGCGTCGGGCAATACGATACGCCAGACGGTTGTCACGCCCCTGATGATATTGCTCAAGAATGGCATCGAGATAACGGCAGTTAGCATCCGTCGCGCGTTCAAGCATTCGCGGCAAATTACGAAACCGCCAGTCGGGCCAGATGTAGCTCACCGCCGCCCATGCTATTGCACAGCCGATCAGCGTATCGATTACGCGAGGCAGCGCGACTTCAAAACCTTCACCCAGCAAGTTGAAGCACAGTAACACCAGAAGCGTAATGAACATCGTGGCATGAGCGTATTGCACGTTACGGAAGGCAAAAAAGAGCACGCCGGTAATCACCAGCAGCACCAGTTGTCCTTCCAGTGACGGAACAAACCACAGCACAGGAATACCAATCGCAATACCCACCAACGTACCAATAATCCTTAACTTCAGACGGTGGCGCGTGGCGTTATAGTTTGGCTGGCAGACAAACAGACTTGTCAGCAAGATCCAATACCCGTGATGCATTCCGGTTATCTGAATGATGGCGTAACCAACACACAATACCAGCGACATTCTCACTGCATGGCGAAATAGTGCAGACTCCGGCGTTAAGTTACGTTTAAGACGCAGCCAGATATCGCTAAACCCGCGAGGGCTGTCGTCGGCGAGTTCATTTTCGTCTGCATTGGGGGGCAGCGCCTGGGCTTGTTCTGATTCAATAGTCGCCAGTTGGGCATCTATGGCACGTAAATTGTTCAGCAGGAATCCCAGTATTTTTAGCAGATCGGCGGGCGCACCATTTTCGCGCATCCGCTCAAGTGCGGCGTCAATATGCGTAAAAGCGCGTTCAAAATGTGGATCGTGCTGATAAGGCTGACGCAGCAAAATACAGCGTGACAATTGTTGGCAAGCTTGTCCCTGCATCGACATCAGGCGCTGGAAGCGGAACAGCACATCGCTGTGGCGAAAATGTTCTCGCAGCGTTTGATACTGAATATGTGAAGAACTTGCCCGCTCGTGGATATCCTGCGCTACAAAATAGTAATGTAGTGTACGACGCGTTCCCCGCTGACCGCGGTCGCCGCGTAAGCGGGTCAGCAACGAGATTTTCGTCTGGTTCAGCGTCACCATAAGTTGCCCGTTGGCGAGCGCCAAATCATACAGCGGTGCCTGGCTTTCATCCTCAATATCAGGATCAAACATACGTGACTTGAGTTCCAGATACCGCGCCAGTTGTTCATAACAACGAGCCAGGTTGTCCTGCAACGGGCGGACAGGGAACAGCAAATGACCAATAAGCGTCAGGATGTTGTACCAAACCGCACCAGCAAGCAGATAGATAGGCTGCTGATACCAGTGCTCATACAGGGAGGTTCCCAGCATCGTGTAAATGGCAATCAGCAATGCACCGAAAGCGATGGTCGCATAGCGTTGACCCAGACCGCCGAGCAAAATGAAGCCGCTGGTGGAGAGCGTTAAACCAATGGCGAACAGCCAGGGCCACGGAAATAACAGCTCTACTGAAGCCGAGGCAATAAAAAAACAGAACAGCGTAATAATGAGATTACGCAGACGTCCCGCCAGTCGGTCGTCGAGATCGGTCAGTGCTGCCGCCACCATTCCGAGAGTCAGCGGAATCGTAAGTTTTACATCACCCAGCCACCACGGAAACGCAGTGGTGCCGCAAAGTGCGATAAAAATGCGCGCGTAATACAGCCAGGTGCTGTTCCAGGTATAGCGTTTGAGCAAAGGACTTAGCATAAAGGCCATAATGTTGGATTATTGGAAACGGCGACGTGCATTGGCTTCACGCGCAGCTTGAGCTGTTTCTACCGATACCACGCGGCGTCCGACCGGCCACAGAGCAATAGCGGCAATTTTAAAGTTCGCAATACCAACCGGAATACCAATGATGGAAATGCATTGCGCGATACCTGTTGCGATATGCATCAGACATAGCCACCAGCCGAAGAAAATCAGCCAGAAAATATTCAGCACCGTACCGCCAGTGTTAAGCAGCACATTTTTGCCTGCCGGGTTTAGTTCATCGACATGAATAGCTTCATTGCCATAAGGCAGCAGAGACAGTTTGGTTATCTCCCAGCAGGACCGTGTCAGCGGTAAGGTGAAAATCAGCACAATACTGACCAGGGTCGCTAACAGCCAGCCAAGAGTGGTGGCGAATCCGCCAAGCACAAAGTTCAGAATGTTCAAAACGGTACGCATAAAACCTCGCTTTACTGTGGTTTTCAGTAATGGGCGGCAATTGTAACGTTTTTTTGGGCTGGAGCACGTTTTCTCTGGCGGTTACACTGATAAGAAATGACATCGTGTGGATCTACAGAGACATGGAACTGAAAGCGACAACTCTTGGCAAACGTCTGGCACAGCACCCTTACGATCGGGCGGTGATCCTCAATGCCGGGATAAAAGTTTCCGGCGATCGCCACGAATACCTTATTCCTTTCAATCAATTACTGGCTATTCACTGCAAACGTGGTTTGGTATGGGGTGAGCTGGAATTTGTATTGCCTGATGAAAAAGTCGTGCGTCTGCATGGCACTGAATGGGCAGAGACGCAGCGTTTTCACCATCATCTTGATGCTCACTGGCGGCGCTGGAGCGAGGAAATGAGCGAAATTGCCGCTGGCGTATTGCAGCAACAACTGGATCTTATTGCTGCTCGCACTGGAGAAAATAAATGGCTGACGCGGGAGCAAACCACTGGGGTACAGCAACAAATTCGTCAGGCTTTATCAGCGTTGCCATTACCGGTTAATCGCCTGGAGGAATTTGATAACTGTCGTGAGGCGTGGCGCAAATGTCAGGCCTGGCTGAAAGATATTGAAGGCAGTCGGTTGCAGCATAATCAGGCGTATACCGAAACCATGCTTAACGAACATGCGGATTTTTTCCGTCAGGTTGAGTCTTCACCGCTTAATCCGGCGCAGGCCCGGGCGGTGGTTAATGGTGAGCATTCCCTGTTAGTGCTGGCTGGCGCAGGAAGCGGAAAAACGTCTGTGCTGGTGGCGCGCGCTGGCTGGTTACTGGCGCGTGGTGAAGCATTACCCGAGCAAATTTTATTGCTGGCGTTTGGCCGAAAAGCGGCGGAAGAGATGGACGAGCGGATCCGCGAACGGCTGCATACCGAAGAGATTACCGCGCGCACGTTTCATTCTCTGGCCCTGCATATTATTCAGCAAGGTAGCAAAAAAGTACCGACAGTCAGCAACCTGGAAAATGACACCGCAGCCCGCCATGAACTCTTTATTGCTGAGTGGCGTAAGCAGTGTAGTGAAAAGAAAGCACAGGCGAAGGGCTGGCGACAATGGTTGATGGAAGAACTGCAGTGGTCAGTGCCAGAAGGCAACTTCTGGGATGATGAAAAATTGCAGCGTCGTCTCGCATCTCGCCTCGATCGCTGGGTCAGTCTGATGCGGATGCACGGCGGCGCGCAGGCTGAAATGATTGCCAGTGCGCCAGAAGAGATTCGGGAACTGTTCAGTAAACGAATCAAATTGATGGCACCGTTGCTGAAAGCCTGGAAAGGTGCGCTGAAAGCGGAAAACGCTGTCGATTTTTCAGGTCTGATTCATCAGGCGATTGCTATCCTTGAGAAAGGGCGGTTTATCAGCCCGTGGAAACATATTCTGGTTGATGAATTCCAGGACATCTCCCCACAGCGAGCGGCCTTGCTGGCAGCATTGCGTAAACAAAATAGTCAGACAACGTTGTTTGCCGTTGGCGATGACTGGCAGGCTATTTACCGCTTCAGCGGCGCGCAAATGTCGCTCACCACGGCCTTCCATGAAAACTTCGGTGAAGGCGATCGCTGTGATTTAGACACGACTTACCGTTTCAATAGCCGTATCGGAGAGGTGGCAAACCGTTTTATTCAGCAGAACCCTAATCAGTTGAAAAAACCGCTGAATAGCTTAACGAATGGTGACAAAAAAGCCGTCACCTTGTTGGATGAGAGTCAGCTTGACGCTTTACTGGACAAGCTATCTGGTTATGTCAAACCCGAAGAGCGCATTCTGGTACTAGCGCGTTACCATCATCTGAAGCCCGTTACTCTGGATAAAGCCACGACGCGCTGGCCGAAGCTGCAAATCGACTTTATGACCATTCATGCCAGCAAAGGGCAACAGGCCGACTACGTCATCATCGTTGGTTTGCAGGAGGGGAGTGATGGCTTCCCGGCTGTGGCGCGTGAGTCCATTATGGAAGAGGCGCTACTGCCGCCAGTAGAGGACTATCCGGACGCCGAAGAACGGCGATTAATGTACGTTGCGCTCACTCGCGCACGGCATCGGGTTTGGGTACTGTTCAGCAAAGAGAATCCTTCTCCCTTTGTGGACGACCTGAAAAAACTGGATGTACCGGTAGCAAGGAAACCGTAAGAAACAGGCGGCGAGTGCCGCCTGTGCGAACTTACTTCAGGCGTTCTGCGAGATAACGCTGATAATCCGGGATCAGAATATCTACAGCGTCGTTGAAATGTGGTGACTGGATGATGAAATCAGCCGTTGCCACGTTGGTGGCGACCGGAATGTTCCACACCGTCGCCAGACGCAGCAACGCTTTCACGTCGGGGTCGTGTGGTACAGCATTCAGCGGGTCCCAGAAGAAAATCAGCACATCAATTTTCCCTTCTGAGATCAATGCGCCAACCTGCTGATCGCCGCCCATCGGGCCGCTCAGCATCGCGTTGACGTTCATTCCTGTCGCGCGGGAAATTAAGTTACCCGTGGTGCCCGTTGCATAAAGTTCGTGCTGCTCCAGAAGCGGCTGATGCCGTTCCACCCAGCTCATGAGCATTTGCTTGCAGTGATCATGTGCCACCAGCGCAATATGTTTACGCGCCGCCATTGTGCGAGTTGTCAGTTCCATAATTTACATCCGTAGTTAACTTTCCTACAGACTACTGTAAGCACTTATCGCTGCAAGATAAAGACTGAAAAAGCCTGCGCACAGGCACAAAAATCTCAGGAAGAAGGTTGTTTTTCCGCCCATTGCAGAAAGTTATTACGCGTTTGTGGGTCAGCCAGTTTAAACCAATACTTCAGCCGTTGTTCAGTGAGCACCTGTGACTGCGGAGGAATCGCATCCAGTTCCGAAACGCCGGAGAGCAGTGTACTGTCGTCCGCCATCATAGTGGCAAATTGCGGTAGCGAAGCGCGTTTTGCGGATTTGTTATAGCGTTCGACTTCCAGCTCATAATCGATTGTTTTCCCGGCAGAGGTAATGGCGAGAATATCCAGTTTCACCGGAATCGGCGTCGCATCGCCATCTAACAATTCAAGGTTCGGCGCTGCGTCAAAATGGTTCGCTTCTCGTTCATTCTCCAGGCGAGGGAGACGAAAATTCACCTGACTAATGAGCTGGGTATTAAAGCTAACGACCAGCGGCGGGGAGATATAAAGTCGTTCTTCGTTACTGGAAAGATGGATTGTCTTTTCAACGCGAAACACTAACTGATGTGGTCCATTATCCAGTTCGATGCTATCAGCACCGCGAAGCAGAGAACTGGAAACCTTTTTGCCGTCGAGTATCAGGAGATCAACATCGCTGGATAGCCGCAGTGTGGTGGCAAAAACGGATACCGGCAAACACAGTGCAATCAAGGTGGTCATAATGCCGGTTTTCATAGGTAGCTCCTGTCCAAAGACCGCCCGACTAATAATGTATCAAAATTTTTCTTTAATCATACTTACTAACATATAGACATGTTTTCTGCTTTTGCTCTCATACATTCGTAGTAGCTACATGGTTGGCATGTCGGGATTGTCGTACACTTTGGTAAATAGTCTGGAGGAAATGATGAAAGAAACCGATATTGCAGGTATTTTAACGTCCACTCGTACCATTGCGCTGGTGGGAGCAAGTGACAAACCCGATCGTCCAAGTTATCGCGTAATGAAGTATCTGCTCGATCAGGGCTATCACGTTATTCCCGTCTCCCCAAAGGTCGCCGGTAAAACGCTGTTAGGCCAGCAAGGTTACGGCACGCTGGCGGAGGTTCCGGAAAAAGTGGATATGGTCGATGTTTTCCGTAATTCAGAAGCAGCATGGGGCGTGGCGCAGGAGGCGATCGCTATTGGTGCGAAAACCTTATGGATGCAACTGGGTGTTATAAATGAACAGGCGGCAGTGCTGGCGCGTGATGCAGGGCTAAACGTGGTGATGGATCGCTGCCCGGCGATTGAGATCCCTCGTCTGGGCCTGGCGAAATAAAAAATACCCGGAAGGCGAAAACCTTCCGGGCATGTTTATGAGGATTAGTTACGCAGACGCGGCGCCTGGAGTTGTTTGCGGATAGTCTGCGCTAGCTCATCCATTGACGGTTGCTCTGGATGTTCATCCTGCAATTCGCTACTTAGCTGGGCTTCAGCCAGGTAGGTATGAACCGGTAGGCCGTTGTCATCCTCCATCACCACGTGATACCACGGAGCGGCGCGAAGCTCGTCATTCACCGCCAGCTCATCAGGCGACGGTTCAGAGAGCGAGTAAACCGGGTCGATATCCACGACCACTCCGAGATAACCTAACAGGGAATGGCGGACCTGCTGGCCGATACCGAATTTGCTGGCAATCATAGTCACCTCCCGGGAAATCTTTACCTTTGATATATGGGCAAAATTTCACTTTTCAAGTTACATGACGCGACAGGCAAACCCTTTCAGATATAGCCCTTCCGGGTAGGTAGCGATCACCGGGTGATCGGCGGCCTGACGGAACTGCTCTATAAATTGTACATCACGACCGGCATCAATTGCGGCGTCAGCGATGATTTTCTGAAATAAATCGCTGGTCATCAGGCCAGAACATGAGAAAGTCAGGAGAACTCCGCCTTCATTCAACAGCTGAATGGCCAGCATGTTGATGTCTTTATAGCCACGGCATGCGCCCATCAACTGGCTTTTATTCTCAACAAACTTCGGCGGGTCCATCACGATAACGTCAAATTTTTCACCGCGATCGCGATAGGTACGCAGCAATTTAAAGACGTCATCACGGACAAACTCAGCCTTGCTCAGATCCAGCTTGTTCAGCTCAACGTTCTGCCGCGCGATATCCAGGACTTCCTGCGAAGTATCAACACTGACTACCTGGCTGCATCCACCCATTAATGCCGAGACGGCGAAACCACCGGTATAGGAGAAACAGTTGAGTACGCGTTTATTTTCAACGTAGCGGCGGGTAGCCAGGCGGCTGTCACGCTGGTCCAGGTAGTAGCCCGTTTTGTGGCCGTGTTGAATGTCCACCAGCAGCTTCATACCGTGTTCTTCAATCGGCAGCAGGGCAGGCGGCAGCTCGCCGGTAACGGGGCCCTGGGTCAGTTCCATACCTTCTTTTTTACGTACAGCGACGTCGCTGCGGTCGTAAATTGTGCACTCCGGATAGAGCGTTTGCAGGGCGCTAATTAATGCCGCGCGCTGATACTCTGCGCCAGCACTCAGCAGTTGCAGCACCAGAAAATTGCCGAAGCGGTCGATAGTAATGCCAGGCAGGCCATCAGATTCGCCAGCAATTAAACGATAGCTGTCGAGGCCATCTTTTTTCGCCAGCCAGTCGCGCCACTTTTGCGCCTGTTGTAAACGGCGAGTAAAAAAGGCAATGTCGATGGATTCTGACGGGTCAAACGTCCAGACGCGCGCACGGATTTGCGATGCTGGCGAATAAGCGCCGCGTGCTAACCATTTTCCCTGATGATCAACAATATCGATGGTTTCTCCGAGGCTGGCTTTACCTTCCATTCGGGCAACGGCGCCGGAAAAGACCCACGGATGGCGACGAAGTAATGATTTTTCGCGCCCTTTGGCTAACACTAAACGTACACTCATAATTAACTATTCTGTCGATGCAAAGAAATGGGCGCCATTGTCCGGAGTTTTCCATGGATTTGCAACGCGTCCATTAAGGATAAGGGGAGCAGTCATGTCGAAAGTCTGCATAATTGCCTGGGTATACGGCCGGGTTCAGGGGGTAGGATTTCGCTATACCACCCAGTACGAAGCGAAAAGATTGGGATTAACCGGTTACGCCAAAAATCTTGACGATGGCAGCGTGGAAGTCGTTGCCTGCGGTGAAGAAGGGCAGGTGGAAAAATTAATGCAGTGGTTAAAAAGCGGCGGCCCGCGTTCAGCGCGTGTGGAGCGGGTGCTTAGCGAGCCGCATCATCCCTCCGGGGAGTTAACGGATTTTCGTATTCGTTAAATGCATTTCACCGGTTTAGGCAGGCCAGCAATTTTGGTGGCTTGCTTTGCCGGGCCTTTCGGGAACAGTCGGTACAGATAGCGGCTGTTGCCTTTCTCTTCACCAAATTTATTCGCCATCGCTTTAACCAGCATACGAATTGCCGGAGAGGTATTAAATTCCAGGTAGAAGTCACGTACAAAACGCACCACCTCCCAGTGTTCTGGCGACAGTGTAATACCTTCGTTCTCTGCAATGACCACCGCCAGTGGTTCGCTCCACTGGCTACTCTCTTTGAGATAGCCTTCGGTATCGGTTTCTATCTCTTTACCTTCGAAGATCAGCATAATTATTTACTACCTTAGTCAGACTGACGGCAGTGTAACAAAAAACAAAGCCCCGCATAAAGCGAGGCTCAGAAAGAGATAGCGGGCGAGATTAATCGCGGCTGGCGAAGCCCAGAATGCTCAACAGGCTAACGAAGATGTTATACAGCGACACATACAGGCTCACAGTGGCACGAATGTAGTTTGTTTCACCGCCGTGGATGATGTTGCTGGTTTCAAACAGAATTGCGCCAGAGGAGATCAGAATGAACACCGCGCTGATCGCCAGATGCAGAGCAGGCAGTTGCAGGAAGATATTCGCTACCATCCCGATCAGGACAACAACAATACCTGCCATCAGCATACCGCCGAGGAACGACATATCTTTGCGAGTGGTCAGCACATACGCAGAGCAGCAGAAGAACACTAATGCCGTACCGCCCAACGCCATGGCAATTACGTCACCCATTCCGGCAGACAGATAGGTGTTCAGAATTGGCCCGAGGATATAACCCAGAAAACCGGCAAACGCGAACGCGGAGATAATCCCGGTCGGCTTATTCGCCGTTTTATAGGTCAGGAACATCAAACCATACATACCCACCAGCGTCAGAATCAGCCCCGGAGATGGCAGCATCAGAACCGTACTGGCCGTCGCGGTAATCGCCGAAAAGGCCAGTGTCAGGCTCAGGAGAAAATAGGTATTACGCAGCACCTTATGGGTGCTAAGCAGCGATGTACGGTCATGTGAAGAACTAACAATACGATCCATTGAGTCACTCTCTATGACAGATGTAATTAATGAAGCAGCATAATGATAATGCCGAAAGCTACCCAGAGGTTTTACCCATCTTTACGCATTTGATCTGGAACAGGTTTAGCAGAGGATGGTTAAGCCACTGAGTGTGGTATAGCATTTTGACAGGCAAAAGAAAAAGGGGTTAGCATTTAGCTAACCCCTTATCTTATTTGGCGGAAGCGCAGAGATTCGAACTCTGGAACCCTTTCGGGTCGCCGGTTTTCAAGACCGGTGCCTTCAACCGCTCGGCCACACTTCCGGAATGACGCGAACTATAAACATCCCGATGCGTCGTGTAAACCCCCAATTTGTTTGTTTGCTTGAAAAACAGACAAATGCGCGTTGATTGCGTGAAATAACAGCAATTTGGGTATTCTGTCGCCATAAAAATGAGCTCGTAATCGTTCTGCGCCAAACCTTAAGGAAAATAAGGCCCATTTTTATCGCTAAAAGACAAATCCACACAGTTTGTATTGTTTTGTGCAAAAGTTTCACTACGCTTTATTAACAATACTTTCTGGCGACGTGCGCCAGTGCAGAAGGATGAGCTTTCGTTTTCAGCCTCTCACGTAAAACGATGGTTTGCCTTGCTACAGGGACGTCGCTTGCCGACCATATGCGCCCGGCGTCCTGCTGGTGTCGCAAGGAGAAGAGACGTGCGATATGAATAACGAGGAGACATTTTACCAGGCCATGCGGCGTCAGGGGGTCACCCGGCGCAGCTTTCTCAAATATTGCAGTCTGGCTGCAACCTCGCTGGGATTAGGCGCGGGAATGGCACCAAAGATTGCCTGGGCGCTGGAAAATAAACCGCGCATTCCGGTGGTGTGGATCCACGGTCTGGAATGCACCTGCTGTACCGAATCTTTTATCCGCTCCGCTCACCCACTGGCGAAGGATGTCATTCTTTCCCTTATTTCTCTCGACTACGACGATACTCTGATGGCTGCTGCCGGAACTCAGGCGGAAGAAGTCTTTGAAGACATCATCACACAATACAATGGCAAATATATCCTTGCGGTAGAGGGCAATCCGCCACTGGGCGAGCAGGGGATGTTCTGTATCAGCAGCGGTAGGCCGTTTATTGAAAAACTCAAACGTGCCGCTGCAGGAGCCAGTGCGATTATCGCATGGGGAACCTGCGCTTCATGGGGCTGCGTGCAGGCCGCGCGGCCCAATCCGACGCAGGCAACGCCTATCGACAAAGTCATCACCGACAAACCTATTATCAAAGTGCCAGGCTGCCCGCCGATCCCGGATGTGATGAGCGCCATCATTACTTACATGGTGACGTTCGATCGCCTGCCGGATGTCGACAGAATGGGGCGTCCGCTGATGTTCTATGGTCAGCGTATTCACGATAAATGCTATCGCCGCGCCCACTTCGACGCCGGAGAGTTTGTGCAGAGTTGGGATGATGACGCGGCGCGTAAAGGTTACTGCCTGTACAAAATGGGCTGCAAAGGGCCAACTACGTATAACGCCTGCTCCTCTACCCGCTGGAACGATGGCGTTTCCTTCCCGATTCAGTCTGGTCACGGTTGTCTTGGCTGTTCTGAAAATGGCTTCTGGGATCGCGGCTCGTTCTACAGCCGCGTGGTCGATATTCCGCAAATGGGGACTCACTCCACCGCCGATACCGTCGGTTTAACCGCGCTTGGCGTGGTGGCTGCGGCGGTTGGCGTACATGCAGTCGCCAGCGCCGTTGACCAGCGCAGACGTCATAACCAGCAACTTGCAGAAGCAGAACAACAGCCGGGCAACGAGGATAAACAGGCATGAGCACTCAGTACGAAACTCAGGGATACACCATCAACAATGCCGGACGTCGCCTGGTGGTTGATCCAATCACGCGCATCGAAGGCCATATGCGCTGCGAAGTAAATATCAACGATCAGAATGTGATAACCAATGCCGTCTCCTGCGGCACTATGTTTCGCGGGCTGGAGATCATCCTGCAAGGGCGCGATCCGCGCGATGCGTGGGCGTTCGTTGAACGTATCTGCGGCGTCTGTACCGGCGTACACGCTCTGGCTTCGGTTTACGCCATCGAAGATGCCATCGGTATTAAAGTGCCGGACAACGCCAATATCATCCGCAATATTATGCTGGCAACGCTCTGGTGCCACGATCACCTGGTGCATTTCTATCAGCTCGCCGGGATGGACTGGATCGATGTGTTAGATGCGTTGAAAGCCGATCCGCGGAAAACCTCCGAACTGGCGCAAAGCCTCTCTTCGTGGCCGAAATCGTCCCCTGGCTATTTCTTCGACGTACAAAACCGACTGAAGAAATTTGTTGAAGGCGGGCAGTTGGGGATCTTCCGTAACGGCTACTGGGGCCATCCGCAATATAAACTGCCGCCAGAAGCCAACCTGATGGGCTTTGCCCACTATCTCGAAGCTCTCGATTTTCAGCGTGAAATTGTCAAAATCCACGCGGTCTTTGGCGGTAAAAACCCTCATCCAAACTGGATTGTCGGCGGGATGCCATGCGCAATTAACATTGACGAAAGCGGCGCGGTCGGCGCGGTCAATATGGAACGCCTGAACCTGGTGCAGTCGATTATCACCCGTACGGCGGACTTCATTAATAACGTGATGATCCCCGACGCTTTAGCCATCGGCCAGTTCAACAAACCGTGGAGCGAAATCGGCACGGGCCTTTCGGATCAATGCGTCCTCAGCTACGGTGCGTTCCCCGATATCGCCAACGACTTTGGCGAAAAAAGTCTGCTGATGCCTGGCGGCGCAGTAATTAACGGCGACTTCAAAAACGTGCTGCCAGTAGATTTAGTGGATCCGCAGCAGGTGCAGGAGTTTGTCGATCACGCCTGGTATCGTTATCCCGACGATCGGGTTGGACGTCATCCCTTCGATGGTATTACCGATCCGTGGTACAACCCCGGCGATGTCAAAGGCAGTGATACTAACATTCAGCAACTGAATGAACAGGAACGCTACTCGTGGATCAAAGCGCCACGCTGGCGCGGTCATGCGATGGAAGTGGGGCCGCTGGCGCGCACGTTGATCGCTTACCACAAAGGCGATGCGGCAACCGTTGAGTCTGTCGATCGCATGATGTCGGCACTGAACCTGCCGCTTTATGGCATCCAGTCAACGTTGGGCCGCATTTTGTGCCGCGCGCACGAAGCGCAGTGGGCCGCAGGTAAGTTGCAATACTTCTTTGACAAGCTGATGACCAACCTGAAAAACGGCAACCTCGCCACCGCCTCCACTGAAAAATGGGAGCCTGCTACCTGGCCGAAAGAGTGCCGGGGCGTCGGTTTTACCGAAGCGCCGCGCGGGGCGTTAGGTCACTGGGCCGCCATTCGCGATGGCAAGATTGATCTCTATCAGTGCGTGGTGCCGACCACCTGGAACGCCAGCCCGCGCGATCCCAAAGGGCAAATTGGTGCGTATGAAGCGGCGCTGATGAACACCAAAATGGCTATTCCTGAACAGCCGCTGGAAATCCTGCGTACTTTGCACAGCTTCGACCCGTGCCTCGCCTGTTCAACTCACGTGCTAGGCGACGATGGCAGCGAGCTTATCTCCGTGCAGGTGCGTTAACAGCGAAGGAGAATCATCATGCAACAGAAAAGCGACAACGTTGTCAGCCACTATGTCTTTGAAGCGCCCGTGCGGATCTGGCACTGGCTGACGGTGCTGTGCATGGCAGTGTTGATGGTTACTGGCTACTTTATTGGTAAACCGCTGCCTTCGGTCAGCGGCGAGGCGACTTATCTGTTCTACATGGGGTACATCCGGTTAATTCACTTCAGTGCTGGGATGATTTTTACCGTGATATTACTGATGCGGATCTACTGGGCATTTGTCGGTAATCGCTACTCACGCGAGCTGTTCATCGTGCCGGTGTGGCGTAAACGCTGGTGGTTGGGCGTGTGGTATGAAATCCGCTGGTATCTGTTTCTGGCAAAACGCCCGAGTGCTGATATTGGTCATAATCCCATCGCCCAGGCCGCGATGTTCGGCTATTTCCTGATGTCCGTTTTTATGATCGTCACCGGTTTTGCGCTGTTCAGCGAACATAGTCAGTATGCCATCTTCACACCGTTCCGTTACGTGGTGGAATTTTTCTACTGGACGGGCGGCAACTCAATGGACATTCACAGCTGGCATCGGCTGGGGATGTGGCTGATTGGCGCGTTTGTGATCGGTCATGTGTATATGGCGCTGCGTGAAGACATCATGTCTGATGACACGGTGATCTCCACTATGGTGAATGGCTACCGCAGCCACAAATTTTTTAAAGTCAAAAGCAACAAGGAGCGTTCATGAGCGAGCAACGCGTGGTGGTAATGGGGCTGGGTAACCTGCTGTGGGCCGATGAAGGCTTCGGCGTGCGGGTGGCAGAACGGCTGTATGCCCATTATCACTGGCCCGAGGAAGTGGAGATTGTTGATGGCGGCACTCAGGGGCTGAACTTGCTGGGCTATGTCGAAAGCGCCAGCCACTTGTTGATTCTCGATGCCATTGATTATGGGCTGGAGCCAGGAACGCTACGAACCTATGTCGGAGAACGTATTCCGGCCTATCTCAGCGCGAAGAAAATGAGCCTGCACCAGAACAGTTTCTCCGAAGTGCTGGCGCTGGCAGATATCCGCGGACATCTGCCAGCACATATTGCCCTCGTCGGCCTGCAACCCGCGATGCTCGACGACTACGGCGGCAGCCTGAGCGAACTGGCGCGAGAGCAACTGCCCGCTGCGGAACAGGCGGCGCTGGTACAGCTGGCTGAGTGGGGAGTTGTACCGCAACCGACTGAGGAGTCTCGTTGTCTCAATTATGACTGTCTGTCGATGGAAAATTACGAAGGCGTTCGCTTGCGCCAGTACCGGATGACGCTGGAGGAGCAGGGATGAGCAACGACACGCCATTTGATGCGTTGTGGCAACGAATGCTGGCGCGCGGCTGGACGCAGGTTAGTGAATCCTGTCTTGATGACTGGCTTACGCAAGCGCCAGACGGCGTGGTGTTGTTAAGCTGTGACCCAAAACGGACGCCTGAAGTCAGCGACAATCCGGTAATGATCGGCGAGCTACTGCGCGAGTTTCCAGACTATGTGTGGAAGGTGGCGATTGCCGATCTTGAGCAAAGCGAAGTCATTGGCGATCGCTTTGGTGTTTTTCGCTTTCCCGCCACCCTGGTGTTTACCGGCGGTAGCTATCGCGGCGTGTTGAACGGCATCCACCCGTGGGCGGAGCTGATAAACCTGATGCGTGGGCTTGTCGAACCGCAACAGGAGCGAGCCTCATGAGCGACACTTTCTTCCATCTGCTGGGACCGGGAACACAACCTGGCGACGACAGTTTCAGTATGAATCCACTGCCGATTACCTGTCAGGTGAATGATGAACCAAGTATGGCGGCACTGGAGCAATGTGCTCACAGCCCGCAGGTGATGGCGCTGTTAAACGAGTTGCAACATCAACTAAGCGAACGTCAGCTGCCGTTGGGCGAGGTGCTGGCAGTCGATCTGTTAAATCTCAACGCCGACGATCGTCATTTCATCAATACGCTGCTTGGGGAAGGGGAAGTATCAGTGCGCATCCAGCACGCTGACGGCAGTGAAAGTGAAATTCAGGAGGCGATATTCTGTGGATTATGGCGTGTACGCAGACGTCGCGGCGAACAGTTGCTGGAGGACACACTGGAGGCTGGCTGCGCGCCGCTGGCGTTGTGGCAGGCGGCAACGCAAAACGCGCTGCCGACAGATTCGCTATTACCGCCCCCCATCAATGGCCTGATGAATGGCTTACCGCTGGCCCATGAGTTGCTGGCGCATGTACGAAACCCCGACGCGCAGCCGCACAGTATTAATCTGACGCAGCTACCCATCAGCGAGGCTGATCGGCTTTTTCTGTCGCGTCTTTGCGGACCGGGAAATATTCAGATTCGGACCATTGGCTACGGCGAGAGCTATATCAATGCTACGGGATTACGCCATGTCTGGCATTTACGCTGTATGGACACCTTAAAAGGCCCCCTGCTTGAGAGTTATGAAATCTGCCCGATACCCGAAGTTGTGCTGGCTGCGCCGGAAGATCTGGCGGACTCTGCGCAGCGTCTCGGCGAGGTTTGTCAGTGGCTGGAGGAAAGCGCACAACAGTAAAAACGGTGGCAAATATCGCTTTCGGTCCTGTGAATATCGCAATTAGCGAATACAACTACCTACAAACTGTAAGGATAAAAAGAGGGATCTACTATTAAAGGGTTATTACCCTCTCTTCGCCTACAGGAGTTAGCATGTGGGATGTTATTGACTTATCGCGCTGGCAGTTTGCGCTGACCGCGCTGTATCACTTTTTATTTGTGCCCCTTACCCTGGGGCTGATTTTTTTGCTGGCCATCATGGAAACTATTTACGTGGTTACCGGCAAAACAATCTACCGCGATATGACGCGTTTCTGGGGTAAGCTCTTCGGTATCAACTTTGCTCTCGGCGTGGCCACCGGCCTGACGATGGAGTTTCAGTTTGGTACTAACTGGTCATTCTATTCCAACTATGTGGGCGACATTTTCGGCGCACCGCTGGCGATGGAAGCATTAATGGCCTTCTTCCTCGAATCCACTTTTGTTGGTCTGTTCTTCTTCGGCTGGCAACGCCTGAACAAATATCAACACCTGTTGGTCACCTGGCTGGTGGCATTCGGTTCAAATATCTCCGCATTGTGGATCTTGAATGCCAATGGCTGGATGCAGTTCCCGACCGGGGCGCATTTCGATATCGATACCCTGCGTATGGAGATGACCAGCTTCAGCGATCTGGTCTTTAACCCTGTCAGCCAGGTGAAATTTGTGCACACGGTGATGGCAGGTTATGTGACCGGGGCGATGTTCATTATGGCGATCAGCGCGTGGTATTTGCTGCGTGGGCGGGAGCGCGACGTTGCACTCCGCTCGTTTGCCATCGGTTCTGTCTTCGGGACCCTGGCGATAATCGGCGCGCTGCAACTCGGAGACAGCTCTGCATATGAAGTCGCACGAGTACAGCCGGTAAAACTGGCGGCAATGGAAGGGGAGTGGCAAACTGAACCTGCACCCGCGCCGTTCCATCTCGTTGCCTGGCCGGAACAGGATCAAGAACGCAACGCTTTTGCCATTAAAATCCCGGCCCTGTTAGGGATCCTCGCCACTCATTCATTGGATAAACCTGTTCCCGGGCTGAAAAATTTGATGGCCGAAACCTACCCACGGCTGCAACGCGGACGCATAGCCTGGCTGTTAATGCAGGAGATATCGCAGGGCAACCGCGAGCCGCATGTATTACAGGCGTTTCGCGAGTTAGAAGGCGATCTCGGTTACGGCATGCTGCTCTCTCGTTATGCACCGGATATGAATCATGTCACTGCTGCGCAGTACCAGGCTGCGATGCGTGGCGCAATCCCGCAAGTTGCGCCGGTATTCTGGAGTTTCCGCATCATGGTTGGCTGCGGTTCGCTGCTGTTACTGGTGATGCTGATTGCGCTTGTCCAGACGCTGCGCGGCAAAATCGATCAACATCGCTGGGTGCTGAAAATGGCGCTCTGGAGTTTGCCACTGCCGTGGATTGCCATTGAAGCCGGGTGGTTTATGACCGAGTTTGGTCGTCAGCCGTGGGCGATTCAGGACATCTTACCGACATACTCCGCGCACTCTGCATTAACCACGGGCCAACTGGCCTTCTCTCTGATCATGATCGTAGGACTTTACACCCTGTTCTTAATCGCCGAAGTCTACCTGATGCAGAAATATGCCCGCCTGGGGCCGAGTGCGATGCAGAGTGAACAACCAGCGCAGCAACAGGGGTAAAGGAGAGAGTTATGTTTGATTATGAAACATTACGGTTCATCTGGTGGCTGCTGATGGGCGTCATCCTGGTGGTCTTTATGGTCACCGACGGATTTGATATGGGGATCGGTTGTCTGCTGCCACTGGTGGCGCGTGACGATGATGAACGCCGGATAGTGATCAACAGCGTTGGCGCTCACTGGGAGGGTAACCAGGTCTGGCTGATCCTCGCAGGTGGGGCATTATTTGCCGCCTGGCCCAGAGTCTACGCAGCGGCGTTTTCTGGCTTTTATGTGGCGATGATCCTGGTGCTGTGCTCGCTGTTCTTCCGCCCGTTAGCTTTTGATTATCGCGGCAAAATAGCGGATGCCCGCTGGCGCAAAATGTGGGATGCCGGTCTGGTCATTGGTAGTCTGGTCCCGCCTGTGGTCTTTGGTATTGCGTTTGGTAACTTGTTACTTGGCGTGCCGTTTAGCTTCACACCACAATTACGCGTGGAGTATCTCGGTAGCTTCTGGCAGTTGCTGACGCCATTCCCTTTGCTGTGCGGCTTGCTCAGTCTGGGGATGGTGATTTTGCAAGGGGGCGTCTGGTTGCAGCTGAAAACCGTTGGCGCTATTCATCTGCGTTCACAACTGGCGACCAAACGCGCCGCGCTGCTGGTGATGCTCTGCTTCCTGCTGGCGGGATACTGGCTGTGGGTCGGTATTGATGGCTTTGTGTTACTCGCTCAGGATGTCAACGGTCCGTCCAATCCACTGATGAAAATGGTGACGGTACTGCCAGGCACCTGGATGAATAACTTCATCGAATCGCCAGTCTTGTGGATCTTCCCACTGCTCGGCTTCTTCTGCCCGTTACTGACAGCGATGGCAATTTATCGTGGTCGCCCCGGTTGGGGATTTCTGATGGCGTCATTGATGCAATTTGGTGTGATTTTCACCGCTGGCGTTACGTTATTTCCCTTTGTTATGCCTTCGAGTATCAGTCCGATATCCAGCCTGACCGTGTGGGACAGTACCTCCAGCCAACTGACACTTATCATTATGTTAGTAATTGTACTGATATTTTTGCCAATAGTGTTGCTCTACACTCTATGGAGCTACTACAAAATGTGGGGTCGTATGACGACTGAAACTCTGCGCCGTCACGATCATGAGCTGTACTAAGGAGCATGAACAATGTGGTATCTATTGTGGTTCGTCGGCATTTTGTTGATGTGTTCGCTTTCTACCGTCGTGTTGGTATGGCTGGATCCGCGCCTGAAGGGATGACTGGGCGCACAACGAACTTAGGCCTGATACGACGCGTCGCATCAGGCAGTCATGTCGGATATGAAAAACGGAAACATATCGATGAAAGCGATTTTGATCCCATTTTTATCTCTTCTGATTCCGTTAACCTCGCCACCTGCATTCGCTCAGAGTGAGCCGGAACTGAAGCTGGAGCGGGTGGTGATTGTCAGCCGTCATGGCGTGCGTGCGCCCACCAAAGCCACGCCACTCATGCAGGATGTCACTCCAGACACATGGCCTGAGTGGCCGGTGAAATTGGGCTGGTTGACCCCGCGTGGCGGCGAACTGGTCACTTATCTTGGACATTATCAACGCCAACGCCTGGTTGCTGACGGTTTACTGGCAAAAAATGGCTGCCCGAAACCTGATCAGGTTGCGATTATTGCGGATGTCGATGAACGTACGCGTAAAACAGGTGAAGCCTTTGCTGCCGGGCTGGCACCCAACTGTACGATTACAGTCCATACCCAGCCAGATACTTCCCGGCCCGATCCCTTGTTTAATCCCCTTAAAACTGGCGTTTGCCAACTGGATAAGACCAACGTTACCGAGACTATTCTCAGTAGAGCAGGGGGATCGATAGCGGAGTTTACCGAGCATCGGCAAACCGCATTTCGCGAACTGGAGCAGGTTCTCAATTTCCAGCAATCAAATCTGTGCCTTAAACGAGACAATCAGGACGAAAGTTGTACGCTGACTCAGGCATTGCCGTCCGAACTCAAAGTGAGGGATGACAATGTATCTCTGACCGGTGCGGCAAGTCTGGCTTCAATGCTGACGGAGATATTTCTCCTGCAACAGGCACAGGGAATGCCGGAGCCTGGCTGGGGGCGAATTACTGATTCACACCAGTGGAACACCTTGCTAAGTCTGCATAACGCGCAGTTTTATTTGCTGCAACGGACACCAGAGGTTGCCCGTAGTCGCGCCACGCCGTTGCTGGATTTAGTGCTGACGGCGCTGACGCCAAATAACACGCAACAACAGGTTTATGGCGTGACATTACCCACTTCGCTGCTATTTATTGCCGGACACGACACTAATCTGGCGAATCTGGGGGGCGCGCTAGAGCTTAACTGGACGCTACCAGGCCAGCCGGATAATACCCCACCGGGGGGCGAACTGGTTTTTGAACGTTGGCGGCGACTTAGTGATAACAGCCAGTGGATTCAGGTATCGCTGGTATTCCAGACCCTACAGCAGATGCGTGACAAAACGCCGCTATCATTAAATACGCCGCCCGGAGAGGTGAAACTGACACTGGCAGGATGTGAAGAACGAAATGCGCAGGGCATGTGTTCGTTGGCTGGTTTTACGCAAATCGTGAATGAAGCACGCATTCCGGCATGCACTCTCCATCAGGACAAATAAACATTTGCCGCTGAGGGGCCACGCAGGCCATTGACGCGGCAAAATTCCACGCGTAACCCTGGGGTGAGCACTTCTGCGTCGCGGGGGGTGAATGCGGAAATATGGACCTGGACTTCTTTACGACCGTCGGAGGGGATGATGAATCCTTTGCCGCTTTTGCGATCAAAGGTTTTGACAATTCCTGTCATTTTACGGGACAAACAAATTCCTTACTGATAAATCTGCGCTGCACTATACGGTCTAAATAAAATAAAGCCAGTTTTATTTAAGACCGCTGGACGGCCAAAATAAAGTTTGCTTAATATTATTTATCATGCGTTAATAGCTGCGTCGGTTTGAAAGACAGACATCATACAAAGTAGTTTACTAAAGCAGTTCTCATTATCAGGCATTATCCCCTTCTTTTGAGTCTCTCTCCTGAACACTAAGTAGTTTCTGTATTAAAGCCCTGTTTGCCGAAAGGCCCAAAATGAAGGAAGTAATAATATGTCTAATAAAATGACTGGTTTAGTAAAATGGTTTAACGCAGATAAAGGTTTCGGCTTTATCACTCCTGATGATGGCAGCAAGGACGTTTTCGTCCATTTCACCGCCATCCAGAGCAATGAATTCCGCACGCTGAACGAAAATCAGAAAGTCGAATTTTCTATTGAGCAGGGGCAACGTGGTCCCTCGGCAGCGAACGTTGTTACGCTCTAAGGTTGCCGCTATTACTCAGCATCTCCATTTCCGCTGTCCATGTTGTCATGGTTCACAGTACCGCACATCGGCATTCGATGTGACGGAGCGAAACCCTTTAGGTGCAAAGTGTATTTTCTGTAAATCGATGATGATCACCTTTGATAACATCGCATTGCAAATACGCACTGACCAGACACCACTGGATTTCACCAAATAATATCAGGCTCCCTCGTGGAGCCTTTTTTATATCTGGCTTATTTTTCCTCAAGTCTGTATGTATAATAAGCGATAACCTGTTGATTATTGAATCTTTCAGGGAGATGGCTTATAACATTTCTTACCTGACCAGGTACCGGGAACCAACACCTTACTGGCGTGTTGCTGTCTTTTAAGACCAGAAGAGGTTAACAGTGAATATTGAAGAGCTAAAAAAACAAGCCGAAACGGAAATCTCAGATTTTATCGCGCAAAAAATCGCCGAATTTAACAAGAACACAGGGAAAGAAGTCTCTGAAATTCGCTTCACCGCGCGGGAGAAAATGACCGGGCTTGAAAGTTATGATGTCAAAATCAAAATAATGTGATTTTGTGAACATCACCCCGTGCGAGGTGATGTTCCGCTTGTTGCTAATTTAGTGACCAATCATTGGCGCTTGTGGAATTAAGCGTCGGTACAACTCCTCTGGCACCGGGCTCTGCCATACTCCCGCATACATCGCATAAGCAATCACCGCGAACATAATTCCCAATACCAGTAGTGCCATGAGCCAGCCAGACAAGGCAAAGACCTTTTTATTTGCCGCAGGTTTTTGCAGCGAAAAGGTCAATGTTGAGGCCACCGGGCATGACTCCACGCAGGTCATACAACCGGTACATTCCACCGTTCTGACCTGAATTAATTTATCGACTGGGATCCGTGATGGGCAATTTTTCGCACATTTACCGCAGTCGATACAGCTTTCGGCATTGCGACGAATCTTAAACGGCGATAATAGCGAAACCAGTCCCATCAGCGCACCATATGGGCAGAGATAACGACACCAGGCATGGCGAATAAACAGGCTGGCAATCAGCAAAACCGTCACGCTGATTAATGTCGCTTTCCCCATATGGCGAAAGAAATCGAGCATTTTAACGTCCATCACCACGCTATAAGGCGATAGCATAAAATAGTGAATCGCCTGGGCGGGCATGAATAACGCGATATAAAGAAAAAAGCTTAATAGCAAATATTTCACCGCGCGTAGAGGAATATCCAGCCAGCGGGGAGGGGCGAATTGTCGACCAAACAGTTTTTTTCCGAGATCGCCAATTAATTCAGAGAGCGTACCAACAGGGCATAGCCACGAACAAAAGGCTTTTTTCAGCAGTAAGCTGATAATGATAAAAGCGACCAATAACAGCATCGCGGCGGCGTGCACGGAAGGTAACTGACTTGTTGCAAGGCTGTATTTCAGATTCATCAGACCAGCAATCGGCAGCCAACCTTCAATGCCCCCCGGTCTGGCGACAAATGCCGTATTACCTGCCGTTTCGTAATAGCGCACCCAGTACCAAAAGGTGACGGCAATATAAATATTGATTGCCAACAGTAATAATTGCGTCGCTTTACGCCAGGTCGTGGCATTGCGCCAGTCATTCCACGGTAATTTACCGCCCGTCGTGCCTGGCCGTCGCTGCCAGCGGATTCTTTTTTTCTCTGCCATGATTTTGCCCGCCCGTTAAGTTGCATACCAAATGCCACTATTCTAAGTTTTCTCAACGGGATGATATTGATTCACATCGGGTTCGGGGCTTTCTTATTCAGCCACTGTTCCAGGGCCGCGATGCTACGCGTAATTTCTTCACGCGGCAGGGCCGCGGTTAATGGTTCCAGCTCAAGTTGTCCGCACAACTGACAGGCACTGCGCATGCCCAGACTGGCGCAGCTGCTTTTCAACTGATGCGCGGCACGTTTGATTTTGTCGCTGTCGTGACTGGCGCGGGCAGTGTCCATTTCATCGAGAAGGGGCAGGGCATGTTGTTTAAATAATGTCAGCCATTCGTGGATTTTCTCCACCCCCATTAACTGCGCATCTTCATTGAGTTGCGATACATCCAGCGGTTGATGGTTATGTGTTTGCGGGTGCAGATAGTGAGCCAGTAACTGACCAAGCACTTCACGCGACACCGGTTTAGGGATAATTCCGCGAAATAGCGAACTGGTACGCTGGCGCAGCGTTTCGTCGATGACATGGGCGCTAAAGCCAATCAAAACCAGCGACGGATATTGCAGCGAAAGTTGCCGGGCAAGTGTAATGCCGTCGATATCCGGCAGATCAAAATCCACCAGCGCGGCAGCAAACGGTTCACTATTTTGCAGAGCATCTAAAGCCTGCGCGGCATTTCCTACGGCTGTGACCTGAGCGCCACTGGTGTTAAGTATCTCGATGGTAATACGCTGCGTTAGCGGGTTATCTTCAATCAACAGTAATCGTAAACCGTCCAGACGCACCGCCTGATTGACTGTTTTTGGCACGGGCGCAGTGGCAACACGTAATGGTAACCGTAAGCCAAAACAGCTTCCTGCTCCCGGCGTGCTGGTGGCGTACAGTTCGCCGCCCATCGCCTGGGCCAGACGGCTACTGATAGTCAACCCCAGCCCGGTGCCGCCGCGTTTGCCGCTCACCTGAACAAACGGCTGAAAGATATCAGCCAGTTTCGCGGGATCAATACCACAGCCGCTGTCTTCCACTTCGACCAGCCATTGCTCGCCATCAATGCGGCTGCGCAGGATAATCAGCCCCTCATCGGTGAAACGCAGGGCATTACTCAACAAATTGGTAATAACCTGGCGAATACGGCGCGGATCGCCCATTAACGCGGTTGGGACATCGTCGGCAATTTCCGTTACCAGTCGAATCGGACGACCTTTAACCCGTCCGCTCATTAATTGCAGGGTACTTTCCAGCAGTGGGCGCGGTTCAAAGGGCTCATCGCTGACCGAAACATTCTTGCCGCCTGCTTCGATAGCCGAATAATCGAGAATATCGTTGAGGATGGTCAGCAACGATTCGCCAGAGTCAGTAATCGCCCGCAAATCATCACGCTGGGCGTTAAGCGCCGGGTTATCTGCCAGCAACTGCGCGGTGCCGAGAATTCCGTACAGCGGAGTGCGGATCTCATGGCTCATTGCTGCCAGAAACGCCGATTTTGCCTGGCTGGCTTTTTCTGCTTCCGCCCGTGCCTGTCGGTGTTCTATCACCAGTTCCTGCAATTCAGCTGTACGCGTTTTGACTTGCGCCGCCAGTTGTTCGCGGTGGCGATTAAGCGCATGAACACTGCTGCGAAACGCATCCATCAGCCGCCCGATGGTGTCCAGCTCCCGCACGCCAGCGGTTTCCGGGAAAGGGGAGTCGATATCACCGTCCAGCAGCCGTTGCAGAGCCTGCGTTTGTTCGGCAAGTGGACGCGTGACTGAGCGATAAACCACGCGCCAGAGGATCAGAATCAATGAGCAAAGAGAAACGACGCCCAGCAGTAGCAGGTTAAACCGTACATGTTCACTGGCGCTTTCCAGATGTGTAAGTCCGGCCCGATTACGCTGCTCAATGGTTGCGACCAACTGATTAACTTCGTTGCTGAACTGTGCAAACTGCACAATATTATTTTGCGTCAGCGTCTGCAGGTGAGTATTGAGTGCTTTTTCACGTTGGTACAGCGCCAGTAACTCGACATATCGTTGTACTGTCTCCAGCGCCTTTTCAGCCTGCGCGCGAACCGGTGGGGCCTTAATACGCCTTTGTTGAAGCTGTACCCTGTTAAGGGCGTTTTTCAATTGAACAGGCAGCCTGTTCTTATTTTTTTCACTCTCCTCCAGCTCCAGTTTCATAACGAAATGCTGTATTTGCAGAGCGCTAAAGCGCATTTCGTGCATCTGCCTGACGTACTCACGATCGCCAGCAACCCACTGTTCGACGGCGCTCTCTGCCGACCTGTTATGATTGTAGCCAAACACACTTTGCGGGCCAGACTGCGGTGATGCGGTGGCGATGGCTATGTAATGGGTCTGGGATTGCGCGATGTTGGCGATTTCTCCGGCCGCGGCGACGATTTGCTGGCTGAGTTGTTGCTGTTGATCGTGGAGTTTCAGCCGCTGACCGACCAGATCGCCCTGTTGACGTAGCGAGTGGTCAATCTCATAGGCTTGCCGTTCAATAGCTATCGTTTCAAACCCTTTCTCGCGCAGCCCCTGCAACAGGGAGTCAATTTTCAGCTTCTGCGCCGATAACGTTCTCCCCTGGGATTGCCACATCTCTGCGCTATCCGTGTTGTTCAGATTTTGGGCGGTAAAGAGTTCCCACGCGCTGGCCTCACTCAACTGACGGGCCATATTCATGGTTGGGATCAGGGCCAGAGTATTGGTCTGAGCGCTTTGAGTTAAAACGCGCAGGTTATACCAACCTACAAAGATACTTACCAGAGTCAGCAATGCCATCAGGGCAAACGCCATCCACAATCTTTTGGCCAGAGTGAAAATCATCCTTGGTGCACCACATTACCTGAATCGGTGGATTAATAGACATCAGCGGCTAAGAAATACCCTTCGCCATGCTGCGTAACTAACAGGTTGGCGCTGAGTTTATGACGCAAACGGCGGATCAGTACGTCCACAGTGCGCAAATCGGGGTTTTCTACCCGCCGGGCGGAGAGCATACGCAGCAGTCGTTCGCGGCTGAGGATCTCGCCAGGATTAGTGACAAAGGCCACCAGCATTTCGTATTCCGCGCGGGTGAGTTTGATAGGTCGGTCGTCCTGATCCAACGTGTGGCGTGAGATATTCAGACAATATCCGGCAAAACGATAGCAGTTATCCTGAGAGAGAGCGTTGGCCTGACGGGCCAGATCGATACGCCAGAGCAGATTTTTTACCCGTACCACGAGTTCACGCAGCTCCAGCGGTTTGATGACATAATCATCGGCGCCCATCTCAAGCCCGACAATTCGATCAATAGGATCGCTGCGCCCGGTCACCAGAATAATCCCCACCGTTGAGCGTTCGCGCAGGGCTCGGGTGAGCATTAAGCCGTTTTCATCGGGCAGGTTAATATCCAGCAAAATGAGATCAACAGGCTGGTTTTCCATAATTTCCCGTAGTCCGTCGCCGCTTGCCGTGACCGACACGAGATACCCTTCCTGGATGAAGTAGCTTTGCAAACGTGCCTGCGTCACAGGCTCATCTTCAACAATGACAATATGGTGTGACATCCCTGCTTTCCCGATCTTCCTGTTCATATCCATTCATATGCTGTCATAAGCCATTCATCCTGACGAGTGCCGCTATTCATATTTGCTTATTAAGATCACAGTTGCCAAATTATATTTTTACAGGAGTTATTATGAGACGACTATGGAGTGCGCTGCGTCGGCCAAGTGCGCGTTGGTCGGTGTTAGCGCTGGTGCTGATGGGGATCGTGATCGGTATTGCCTTGATTGTGTTACCTCACTTCGGGATCAAGGCCACCAGCAGCACTGAGTTTTGCGTCAGTTGCCACAGTATGACGCCGGTGTATGAAGAATATAAAAAGTCGGCGCATTTCCAGAATGCTTCCGGCGTACGCGCCGAGTGTCATGACTGCCACGTCCCGTCAGATTTACCGGGAATGCTGAAGCGGAAACTGGAAGCGAGTAATGAGGTGTATCAGACCGTTATTGGTCACTCCATCGATACCCCTGAGAAATTCAACGCTAAACGCGCAGAACTCGCCGAGCGCGAATGGGCGCGGATGAAAGAGAACAATTCAGCGACCTGCCGTTCCTGCCATAACTACGACGCGATGGATCATGCAAAGCAGCATCCGGAAGCCGCACGTCAAATGGCCGCCGCAGCGAAAGATAATCAGACCTGTATCGACTGCCATAAAGGCATTGCCCACCAGCTGCCGGATATGAGCAGCGGCTCGCGTAAACAGTTCGAAGAGCTACGCGCCAGCGGCAGAGATGATAAAGACATCCTTTATTCTATAGATATAAAGCCGCTTTATGCAGCAAAGGATGATAAAGAAGCGACGGGTTCACTGCTGCCAGCCTCTGAAGTGAAAGTGCTTAAACGTGACGGCGACTGGTTGCAGGTGGCTATCATCGGTTGGACGGAAAGCGCTGGAACTCAACGGGTTCTGACCGAGTTACCTGGCAAACGGATTTTTGTCGCCTCTATTCGCGGCGATATCCAGCAGCAGGCGAAAATGCTGGAGAAAACCACCGTTGCTGATACCAAAACCGAGTGGAGTAAGATGCAGGCCACCGCATGGTTGAAGAAGGGCGATATGGTCGACGACATCAAACCAATCTGGGCCTATGGCGATACGCTGTACAGCAGTGCCTGTAAACAGTGTCACGGCGCGTCAGCAACGACCCATTACGACGCCAACGGTTGGATCGGCCAAATCAACGGCATGATTGGTTTTACCAGCCTGGATAAACGGGAAGAACGCACCATGCTGAAATATCTGCAAATGCATGCGTCGGATACCGCAGGGAAGTTTCACAGCGATAAGGAAGGAAAATAATGAAAAATAAAGACATTTTTCAGGCATCACGTCGACGCTTTCTTACCCAGCTTGGCGGCTTAACGCTGGCAGGGATGCTGGGGCCATCGCTGTTAACTCCACGCCGCGTTAACGCAGCGCAGGCTGTTACGTCGAAAGAAGGTATCCTGACCGGTTCGCGGTTTGGCGCCATTCGCGCGACGGTGAAAGACGGGCGCTTTGTGGCGGTGAAACCGTTCGAACTGGATAAGTACCCGACGAAAATTATCGCCGGGCTGCCGGATCACGTCCACAATCCGGCGCGTATTCGCTACCCAATGGTACGAGTCGACTGGCTGCGTAAGCGCCATCTGAGTGACACCACTCAGCGCGGCGATAACCGTTTTGTCCGCGTCACTTGGGATGAAGCCCTGGACATGTTCTATGAAGAACTGGAACGGGTGCAAAAAACCTATGGCCCCAGTGCGTTACTGACCGCCAGCGGCGGGCAATCATCCGGTAAATTTCATAGCGCCGGGGGAATGCTGTCGAAAGCCATCGCTCTACATGGCAATAAAGCGAGTACCGGCGGTGACTATTCCACTGGGGCAGCGCAGGTGATCCTGCCGCGGGTGGTGGGATCAATGGAAGTTTACGAACAGCAAACCTCCTGGCCGTTAGTGTTGCAAAACAGTAAAATCATCGTCATGTGGGGCACCGATTTGGTGAAGAATCAGCAGGTTAATTTCCGCTGCCCGTCTCACGATGTTTATGAATATTACGAGCAACTGAAAGAAAAGGTGGTGGCGGGCGAAATCGAAGTTATCAGCATCGACCCGGTGGTCAGTTCAACGCATGAATATCAGGGGCGTGAGCACGTTAAACATATTATTGTTAACCCGCAAACCGATGTACCGCTACAACTGGCGATGGCCCATACCCTGTACAGCGAAAATCTGTACGACAAACAATTCATTGCTGATTATTGCGTCGGTTTCGAGCAATTTCTGCCGTATTTGCTGGGTGAGAAAGACGGCCAGCCGAAGGATGCCGTCTGGGCAGAAAAACTGTGTGGCATTGACGCCGAAACGATCCGCACGCTGGCGCGGAAAATGGCGGGCACAAGAACGCAAATTATGGCTGGCTGGTGCGCCCAACGTATGCAGCACGGCGAGCAGTGGTCATGGATGATTGTGGTGCTGGCGGCAATGCTCGGGCAGATTGGCCTGCCAGGTGGCGGTTTTGGTTTTAGTTGGCACAGCAGCGGCTCAGGCGTGCCAGGCCGTAAAGGGATTATCCTGAGCGGTTTTCCCGGTGCCACGAAAATTCCGCCAGTTCATAACAACAACGATTACAAAGGTTACAGCAGCACCATCCCAACGGCCCGTTATATCGACGCCATTCTGGAACCGGGGAAAGAGATCAACTGGGACGGCAAAACAGTTAAGTTGCCGCCGCTGAAAATGTGTGTTTTCGCCGGGACCAATCCGTTCCACCGCCATCAGCAGATCAACCGCATAATCGAAGGCTGGCGTAAGTTGGAGACGGTGATTTCCATTGATAACCAGTGGACCTCCAGTTGCCGCTTTTCCGACATTGTATTACCCGCAACCACCCAGTTTGAGCGTAACGATCTCGACCAGTTTGGTGACTATGCCAGCCATGGGCTTATCACCACTAAACAGGTGGTGCAGCCGCAATTTGAGGCGCGCAACGACTTTGATATTTTCCGCGAGTTATGCCGCCGCTTTGACCGTGAGGAAGCCTTTACTGAAGGGCTGGATGAGATGGGGTGGCTCAAGCGCATCTGGCAGGACGCGCTCCAGCAGGCCAAAGGACTCGGCATCCATTTACCGACCTTTGATGAGTTGTGGAACAGTAAAGAATACGTGGTCTATGACCATCCGCAGATGTTCGTGCGTCATCAGGCATTCCGCGAAGATCCCGACCTCGAACCGCTGGGGACGCCGAGCGGGTTGATTGAGATCTACTCGCAAACTATCGCCGACATGCACTATGACGATTGTCAGGGGCATCCAATGTGGTTTGAGAAAATTGAACGTTCCCACGGTGGACCTGGTTCGCAGAAGTATCCACTGCATCTGCAATCGGTGCATCCCGATTATCGCGTCCACTCGCAACTGTGTGAATCTGAAACACTGCGTCAGCATTACAGCGTAGCGGGCAAAGAGCCGGTATATATCAGCCCGCAGGATGCCCGTGCGCGCGGGATTGCTAACGGTGATGTGGTGCGTGTCTTTAACGATCGGGGGCAGGTTCTGGTGGGCGCGGTGGTTTCTGATCTCTATGCACCAGGCGTGATCCGGATCCATGAAGGCGCCTGGTATGATCCGGATAAAGGCGGTGAGCTCAATGCGCTGTGTAAATACGGTAACCCTAATGTGCTAACGCCCGACATCGGGACTTCGCAACTGGCGCAGGCCACCAGCTCACACACGACCATTGTGGAAATTGAAAAATTCACCGGTCCAATAGAGAAGGTAACGGCGTTTAGCGGTCCGATTGAGATGGTGGCACAGTGCGAATATGTTCCGGCACCGCAGGTGAAATCATGACTTCACTAACGGTGGAACAGAATGCCTGTATCTACGCCTGGCTGGCGCAGTTGTTCTCCCGTGAACTGGACGATGAACAACTGACGCAAATCGCCAGTGCACAGATGGCTGAATGGTTTTCTTTGCTGAAACGCGAGCCGCCGCTGACTGCGTCGGTGAACGAACTGGAAGCTAAAATCGCCGCCTTGACGGTACGTGACGATGCCCGTCTGGAACTGGCCGCTGACTTTTGCAGCCTGTTTTTGATGACTGACAAGCAGGCGGCACTGCCGTATGCATCGGCGTATCAGCAGGACCCACATGTGATCAAAGGCTTACTGGCTGAGGCAGGGATGGACACCAGTGGCAATTTCAACGAACCGGCAGATCATCTGGCGATTTTTCTTGAGTTGTTAAGTCATCTGCATTTTGCCCGGGGAGAGGGGATTGTACCTGCACAGGAAGTTGACAATCTGCGGCAAAAAACACTGATGTCGCTGCGGCAATGGTTACCAGAGTTTGCTGTGTGTTGCCATCAGTATGACAGCTTTGGTTTTTACGCGGCACTAAGCCAGTTATTGCTTGCGATAACCAATAGAGATAATGCCGATAGGTAGGCCTGATAAGACGCGTTAAGCGTCGCATCAGGCATTATGGCATAGCTGCCGGATGCGGCGTGAATGCCTTATCCGGCCTACGGAAAGGGTGATTTTTGTAGGCCTGATAAGACGCGTTAAGCGTCGCATCCGGCAGCCAGTTCCGGCAGCCACACTCACGGGTGAGCCACAAACCGGGAAAGCCGCTGGCGTAGCAGGCGGTTTTCCTGTTTCAGATGTGCAATATCATCCATTAACGTTAGCGCCACCGCGATCCCCGGCCAGTCCAGCGCCAGTTCCTGACGTAGACGTACCGCGCGTTGCACCACAATGGCGGCATGGTCATCAAATACCCAGGTTGTTTCCTGGATCTCTCTCGGTTCAACCACCCCCAAACCGACAATTTCATTCAACTCCTCTTCAGAAATGCCGGTATGCAGGCAAAACTCGGTAATGGTAAAAGTCACCGTAACATGAGCCATTATGCTTTCCCCCAATCTTTACGTGGATCAAAAGACGACTGGGCGTCTGCCAGTTGTTGCCACAGCGCGGCAGTATTTTCATCCGGTTTCGGCGGCATGACGATTTTCAGCACAGCATACAAGTCACCAGTCTGTTTTTTGCTTACCAGACCTTTGCCTTTAATGCGCAATCGTTGCCCGGCCTGACTGCCTGGCGGAATGGTCAACAAAATGCTTTCTTTCAGCGTTGGTACAGTGACTTTGCTACCCAGAGCCGCTTCCCACGGGCTAACCGGCACCACAATTTCCAGATCCTGACCGACAATATCAAACAACGGATGCGGGGCTATATGAATCACCAGCCACAGGTCGCCATTTGGACCACCGTTTTCGCCTGGCGTCCCCTGGCCTTTCAGGCGGATACGTTGACCATTGCCGACACCCGCCGGGATCTTCACATTCAGCGTTTTCGGGATTTCCTGTTCGATCATGCCAAAGGCGTTATAAACCGGCAGGTTATAGCTGATGGTACGTTTGTGCTCAGTAAGCGTTTCTTCCAGGAATACCACAACTTCAATTTCAATATCGTGGCCACGTGTGGCGGGGCGTTGACGGCTCTGGCGGGCATGTTGACCGAAAATTGACGAGAAGATATCGTCAAAATCTTCGGCATTGAAACTCTGACCGTCGCCATGCTGGAACTGGCGGTTGAATTGCGGATCGTTGCGATGCTGCCACATCTGATCATATTCAGCGCGACGCTGTTCATCACTTAGCACTTCCCAGGCTTCAGCAACCTCTTTGAAGCGGGCTTCGGCATCGGGCTCTTTGCTGACATCAGGATGGTATTTGCGGGCCAGTCGACGATAGGCGGTCTTGATTGTCTTGAGATCGTCCGTCGGTTTCACGCCCATGATGGCGTAATAATCCTTTAATTCCATAGCGTTATCTCGCGTAAATCAATACAGACAAAGGGAAACCCCTGACAAGGTATCAGTGTTAAGTGTAGGGGAAATCAGAAAAAATCGTAGGCCAGTGATAAAAACATAACTAAAAATGATATTTTCAGCCTGAATTTTGGCAGGTAAAAGAGGGGACGTTTAACCTTCACAGATGCCCCATGACGACGTTGTCAGGGGGCTGAAAATGGTGACTTATCCTGCTTTTACCGCAGTGACCATCACTTCAACCAGAATCTCCGGGCGGGCCATCTCAGCCTGTACGGTAGCGCGAGCCGGGCTATGTCCTTCTGGCAGCCAGCTAACCCATACGTCGTTGAAATCGGCAAAATCGCGGCTGATATCTTTCAGCCATACCTGAGCGGACAAGAGATGAAATTTATCACTGCCAGCTTCAGCAAGTAATGCGTCGATTTTCTCCAGCACTTCGCGCGTTTGTTGCGCGATGTCAGGAGTATTGCCCTTCGGTGTCTGACCGGAGAGAAATACAAGATTGCCATATTCCACACTGGCGGCAAGACGAGGTTGTGGGTTATTACGTTTGATATTCAAGCTGATTGGCTCCATGTCAGTCCATCAAGGGAAATTGCGGGATCTTCGCCCGACAGCAGCGCGCCTAACACTACGGCACTACCTGCCGCCAGCGTAAAACCCAGACTGCCCTGACCAAGATTCATCCACAGATTTTGATACTTCGCCCGTCCTAAGAGTGGCGGACCCGCAGGGGTGGATGGACGCATACCTGTCCATAATTCGGCATCATCGATGCCTTGCAGTTGCGGAAAACTGTTAGCTACGATCTGCTTTAAGGCATTGATTCGTTCAGGGCGCAATTCATTTCCGTCATAGCCAATATCGACCATAGCGGCGATACGCAACCGCTCACCGAGTCGGGCATAGACAATTTTATGACCGTAGTCGGTGACACTGATTTGCGGTGCGATCCCCATTTCTTGTGGGAAGGGAAGCGTCAGACTGTAACCTTTAAGACCGCAGATCGGTACGTGAGTCCCGGTTTCGGCAAGTAAATGCTTACTACCATTACCCGCGGCAACGACATAATCATCCGCAACCAGCGTTCCTGTGCTGGTGGTGATGGAATCAATGCGCTCGCCTTTTTTATTCAACTGCAAAACTTCACAATCGGTTTGTAGCGAAAAATTTGCGCTGGCATTAAGTTTGGCAAGTAATGCCTGGCAGAACTTATAGCAGTCCGCCGTTTCATCTCCGGGAGAGTAAATACCGCCACACAATGAATGACCAATATGTTTTAGTGCTGGTTCAAGATGAACGCACTCTTCGCGTGATAAAGCCTGTTGAAATTGCGGATTAATACCTTTTGCCGCTTTGGCTAAATCTTGCGGGCGGCGATGAATAATCAGTTTGCCAGAACGGCGCCAGTGAAAATCATCAAGATTATCTTCCAGCAGCCACTCTTCCATGACCTGACGGCTTAACAGTGATAAGCGTAAAATATGGTCGCCATTGAGTTTATTTGTCCGGCTATTGCAGGCCAGTAAAAACTCCAGCAACCAGCGCCACTGGCTAAATGACATGCGCAAACGCATATTCAGGGGAGAGTTGCTTTTCCCCATCCATTTAAGCCCCTGCATCGGTACGCCTTTATCCGCCAGAGGAGCAACGTAGCGATAACTGAGTTGCCCACCATTAGCGAAACTGGTGGCGATACCTGCCTGACTGTTGCGTTCTAACAATTGTACCTGATGGCCCTGTTTTACCAGCACCCATGCTGTTGCCAGACCAATTACCCCGCCGCCAATAATTACAATGCGTTTTTTCATCACCTGAGATATCCACCGCTAATAAATGCGTTGGGGGTATGTCAAAGCATTTAGGCCTGAGGAGCAATTGACTTTTTATTTTCAGGGTATAACTCAAGGTTAATGGCTCGCAGTTGCTGACGTAATTGCTGGCAAAGGAAATCGACAAATTTTTGTGTAATGGGACTAAGTGAAACGTCGGCACGGCGTAGCAAACAAAGGTCTATTTTCATTGGGGGTTCGATGGGGTGAATCGTCTCTGCCGGAAGGTTATGACGGGCAGAGAAAATATCGGTAATACTGCATCCCATTCCGCGTTTTACAAATTCCGTGGCCATGTAATAGGTCTGGACATTCAGGCGCGTCGTCAAAAAATCACGTCGTTTAGCTATTGCATCGGAAAGGGAATGAGGGCCGGGAGAAATCCAGCGTTGTTGGTCAATCTTGTCTATTTCTACTGCGCCCAGGCGATAGTCCCGGTCGATATAAACCAGCGGAACTTCGGCTATCAGCGTCGTCATAATTTCCCCCTGTTGAATCGGCTGTAGCGTCAGGGCCAGATCAATCTCACGCAGATCAAGCTTTTTAACCAACGTTTCAGTGTGCTCTGTCGTCAGTGTCATGACCAGATTCGCATTCTGCTGGTAAAACGCCGTGACTATTTCCGGCACCAGACTTAATCCCAGGCTTGGCAGGCATCCCAGGGCTATTCTGGCTCGCGGATCTCGCGTCAGGTTATCGGCCAGCAGTCGCAGGTTGTCGAGTTCGTGATAAATCGACTGCGCTTTTTCAAAAAGTGTGATCGCTTCGCTGGTTGGAAGAAGCTTGCCACGAACTCGCTGAAAGAGCTGAAAACCGAGTTTTTGCTCAGCGTTTTTTAACGCTTTACTGGCGGCCGGTTGGGAAATATTCAGCGATTCCGCTGCCCGTGAAAGTGTCCCGCATGTCATCACAGCATAGAAGATTTCCAGGTGGCGCAGTTTCATTAAGAGTTAACCCAGAGTTATAGACGATAGATAAAAAGTCATTTCATGGTAACACCAAGTTAACATAAATTTAATCTGTAACGTCTGTTCTGGTAACAATGCGTTATTTGCCCACCTAAAGGGGTTAATTACGAACTCAGAATAATACCTGTAGTACCCGGACAAACCCTCAGTGCATTTTGCTAACAATAATAACGAGGGGGGATATTTTCTGAGCTGTCCAAATACATCGGCTGATATTGAAAGTCGATTCGATGGGGTTAAGGAGTTATATGAGTGACTCAATGCTCGCTGGTGGTTTACTAACCAGACAAAATATCACCAAAAAGAATGTCATTATTGGTTTGTTATTGATTGCATTTTTACTGATAGCGTTCTGGTGCCAGGGGCGTCCAGGTAATGAACTCGGACTGCTTGGTTTTACACCACTGGTGGCGTTAGCGGTGCTCTCGTTGATAGGCGTCGATATTGTTCTGGCGGTTATTTCATCGATTATTATTGCGATGATAATGACTTCCACCGGCTTACCTGAAATGGGTGCCATGCTGGCAAAATCGACGGGATCGTTTATCGCCACTGTTGGTTTGATCATTATGCTTGGCGCAGGCGTAGGTGAAGTGGCAACACGTACCGGAGCCGCCGTTGAACTGGTCAAATTTGTGGTGCATCGTATCGGGCTTTCCAGCCAGACACGGGTCAAATTTGGCATCGTTGTCTCATCCATTCTTATCTGTGGCGCGCTGGGTACTATGGCAGGCGGTAATGCCATTATTGTTGCGGTGATTATTCCCGTGGCGGCTGCAGTACGGCTGACACCGCCTACAGTGGCTGCACTGATGATGACGGCGGGGTCAGTGGGATTGTTTACCGGGCCATTTACTCCCAGTACCGTGACGATTTTACAACTCGGCGGCCTGACTTATCCGCAATACCTGATGTACGTCGGGCTGCCAATGAGCGCCGTGACGTTATTTGCTGGCTGGATAATGGCCGGGCGAATTCAGAAGATGACGGAAGGAAAATTACACTACGAAGTGGATCTCTCAGAGAAAACTCAGGAAGAAGAGGATCCTGCCCGCGATCGTCGTCGCAAACTCAGCGCCCTGGCATTTGCTGCAACCATTATTGTGATGGCGGTTATTGGCGTAGTGATAAAAGCAGGTTTTAGTTTTGCCATTATCGTTATGCTGTTGGTGGCGTTGATCACCGGGCTGGTGGGGGGATTAAGCCCAACCGGGATCCTGCAAGCCCTGTATAAAGGGTGTGGCAGACTGGTGTGGATGTTTCTGCTCTACTGGCTGTATAACCCGATTCTGGAGCTTATGGATAGCCTGCAGGCGTATCAGGGATTGCTCGAATACACACAACCACTGTTAACCGGGATATCTCCGGCATGGCTTTGCTTCTGTATTTTTGCCTTTAATATTATCGGTCATGTGCCAGGTGCTGCTGTTGCTCAGATGACCTTCACGCATAAAATATTTGGTCCGATGTTGATGGCTGCGGGAGTGCCGCCACAGGGTACAACGGCAGTATTATTAGCCTCATCGCAAGTGGACTGGTTTGGGCCTTTCCCTTCATCGGATATGTTCGGTCAAATGGGGCTGGCACAATCTACTCACCTGAAATATATGCTTTATAACGGTTGGGCCATTGTCATTGCCAATATCATTCTTTTTGCCTTGCTGTTTCAGGTATTAGTTTAACGATACAAACCAGGCGATAGCGCGACTACTGTCCGTTATCGCCTGACGGTTTCCCGCCTCGTCATCTGCTAAATTGCGAACCTGTTCCCGGAAAAATGCCATATTTCTGTCACACTCTTAATTGATTGATAACTAAAGAGGTGATGGGAATGAAAAAAACGCTAATTGCTGCGGCCGTGGCTGGAATGGTTTTACTCTCTTCGAATACTCAGGCACAGACCATGCCGGAAGGCTATCAGCTACAGCAAGTGCTACTCATGAGCCGTCATAATTTACGTGCGCCATTGGCAAATAATGGCAGTGTGCTTGAGCAGTCGACGCCGAATAAATGGCCGGAGTGGGATGTTCCTGGTGGACAACTCACGACCAAAGGCGGCGTGCTGGAAGTGTATATGGGCCATTACATGCGTGAGTGGCTGGCGGAGCAGGGGATGGTGAATTCGGGGGAATGCCCGCCGCCTGACACCGTTTATGTCTATGCCAACAGCCTGCAACGTACCGTCGCTACCGCACAATTCTTTATTACTGGCGCATTCCCTGGGTGTGACATTCCGGTCCACCACCAGGAAAAAATGGGCACCATGGACCCCACCTTTAATCCGGTAATCACCGATGATTCCGCCGCATTCAGTGAGCAGGCGGTGGCGGCAATGGAGAAAGAGTTCAGCAAACTACAACTAACGGACAGCTATCAGCTACTGGAAAAAATCGTTAACTATAAAGATTCTCCTGCCTGCAAAGAGAAACAGCAGTGCTCGTTGGTGGACGGTAAAAATACCTTTAGCGCGAAGTATCAACAAGAACCAGGCGTTTCCGGGCCGCTAAAAGTGGGCAACTCGCTGGTGGACGCGTTCACCCTGCAATACTACGAAGGTTTCCCGATGGATCAGGTGGCCTGGGGGGAGATCAAATCAGATCAACAATGGAAAGTGTTGTCGAAACTGAAAAACGGCTACCAGGATAGCCTGTTTACTTCACCGGAAGTGGCGCGCAATGTCGCGAAACCGCTGGTCAGTTATATCGACAAAGCCCTGGTTACCGATCGTGCCAGTGCGCCGAAAATCACAGTGCTGGTTGGGCACGACTCAAACATTGCCTCTCTGTTAACGGCGCTGGATTTCAAACCGTATCAACTGCATGACCAGAACGAACGCACGCCGATTGGCGGCAAAATCGTTTTCCAGCGTTGGCATGACAGCAAAGCCAACCGCGACCTGATGAAAATCGAGTATGTGTACCAGAGTTCGGAACAGTTGCGTAATGCCGACGCGTTAACGTTGCAGGCTCCGGCTCAACGCGTGACGCTTGAACTTACCGGCTGCCCGATAGATGCCAACGGTTTTTGCCCGATGGATAAGTTTGATAGCGTGTTGAATGAAGCGGTGAAATAACAGAAAGCTCCCCCGCGAGAAGCGGGGAATATGAGACTGATGACAAACGTGAGATTGCCTGATGCGCTACGCTTATCAGGCCTACCCGAGAATTGCACTATATCGAATTTGCACGATCGCGTAGGCCGGATAAGGCGTTCACGCCGCATCCGGCATGAACAAAGCGCACGTTGTCAACAATTTGAAAGCTCCCCCGCGAGAAGCGGGGGAATATGAGACTGATGACAAACGTGAGATTGCCTGATGCGCTACGCTTATCAGGCCTACCCGAGAATTGCACTATATCGAATTTGCACGATCATGTAGGCCGGATAAGGCGTTCACGCCGCATCCGGCATGAACAAAGCGCACTTTGTCAACAATTTGAAAGCTCCCCCGCGAGAAGCGGGGGAATTGCTGATTAAACGTTTTTACGTTCGATGGTCTGTTCGCCCCAAAAAAGCGAATCTTTATCGGTCTTAGCAAAGGCTTTGACTAACACTTCATCGCTACCTTCTTCCCAAATCTTTTCCGCCATTTTTTCGTCATACCCGGCGACTTCAAAAATGGCCTCGGCTATTTCCGGCGACGTATTGCGCAGAGATGCCCATTCACCCACGTGATGAGCTTTCGCTTCTTGAGTTGGCATGCGTATCCTCCTGTTGAAGATTAGCCGTTAAGTTTAACTGCCAGACCAGCGACATATTCCCCCTGATAACGTGCGATAGACAACTCTTCCTGGCTGGGTTGGCGTGAACCGTCACCGCCTGCAATGGTGGTTGCGCCGTACGGCGTTCCGCCGCGAACCTGCGAGACGTCAAAAAGTTCCTGCGCTGCGTAGCCAATAGGGACAATCACCATGCCGTGGTGCGCAAGTGTCGTCCAGGTGGATGTGATGGTTTGTTCCTGACCGCCGCCGGTGCCGGTAGAGCTAAAGACGCTCGCCAGTTTTCCGTACAATGCGCCAGAAGCCCACAGGCCGCCAGTCTGGTCGAGGAAGGTACGCATTTGCCCGGACATATTGCCAAAGCGGGTTGGCGTACCAAAAATAATGGCGTCGTAATCGGCCAGTTCTTGCGGAGTTGCAACGGGTGCAGTTTGCGTTTTACCGCCTGCTTTTTCGAATAATTGCGGCTGCATGGTTTCCGGTACACGCTTAACAACAACTTCTGCGCCATCGACTTTGCTTGCGCCTTCAGCGACTGCGCGCGCCATCGTTTCGATATGTCCGTACATGGAATAATAAAGCACCAGAACTTTAGCCATTTCTAACCACTCCTCGTGTTATCTCTATTCCGTAGCGATTCGCTACCACTCTTTTAAAGATAAGACGTCCTTTTCAGAGTGCAAATTTCACAACCACTTATTTGATTTATAACAACTTTCACAAGCGCGTAAATTTGTCGCAAAATGATACATTTTTATCCCATAGCGTTTTTTTAATCATAAGAGAGGCTTATGGATAATTATTGGAAATGATATCTATTCTCGCTCAGAACCTGTTGCAGGATATTACCAAACGCGGGTCCACCCGCGTCAGTTCACTAAGCTTAGTCCCACGTAGCGAAAATATGGCACCGCCATACGCCGCGTTAATCTTATGCAATGCAATATGATGTCTACATCAAGACGGAGGTCAGTAATGGCAAACCATCGAGGCGGTTCAGGTAATTTTGCAGAAGACCGCGAAAGAGCATCAGAAGCAGGTAAAAAAGGTGGACAGCACAGCGGGGGTAATTTCAAAAATGACCCGCAGCGCGCATCTGAAGCAGGTAAAAAAGGTGGCAAGAGCAGTCACGGCAAAAGCGACAACTAGCCGGGCTAATCAATGACGAATGCATTTTTGTCTCTAGCTCGTCAAAAAGCCATCACCGCCGGTTACCCCGGCGGTTGATACTGATGACAAATGTAAGCTTGCCTGATGCGCGATGCTTATCAGGCCTACCAGAAGATTGCAATATATTGAATTTGCACTGTTTTGTAGGCCGGATAAGGCGTTTACGTCGCATCCGGCATGAACAATGCGTACGTTGTCAACAATCTGCACCGCCGGGTAATCCCGGCGGTTTTCTGTTTATGGCTCCTGATGAACAACTTCTGGCGGTGGAACGTCAACCAACTTTCTGCTTAACAACGCATTGAGTAAAATCGCGCCAAAAGTTGCTGTACCGATCCCTCCCAACGTAAAACCGCCCAGCGCGATGCTGATATTCGGGTTAATCCCCTGACCGTTAAAGCCCGTTGCGGCAATCACCACGCCAACAAAAGCCGCGCTGGAACCGAGATAACTGGGGACGTGTCCGCCAGTAATAAAGAAAAACAATAACGTGAAAGTCAGACGGGGCGCTGCATCCTGCATATCCTTTTCAGCCGCGTAATGGCTTGTTGGCAAAGCGGATGCCAGTTTTTAAAAATTCAATGTTATTAATGTATTAATGTTTGGTTGTTGAAAATGACTGGTAAAAAGTGGACTAAACGGTCAAAACAGTTGCACATAAAACATGCGTTCGTGCGCGATGAGAGTGCAGAAGGTCGAGGCCAGACGGGGGTTTTGCTATCCTGTTGCTAATCTACAAGAGGGGAGAGCGCATGACGCAAGGCGCAGTGAAAACAACGGGTAAACGTTCGCGCGCAGTGAGCGCGAAGAAAAAAGCGATTCTTAGCGCGGCACTGGACACTTTTTCGCAATTCGGTTTTCACGGCACAAGGCTGGAGCAAATTGCAGAGTTGGCGGGCGTTTCTAAAACCAATCTGCTGTATTACTTCCCGTCGAAAGAGGCACTGTATATTGCCGTGCTGCGGCAAATTCTCGATATCTGGTTGGCGCCGTTAAAGGCGTTTCGTGAAGATTTCGCCCCGCTGGCGGCGATCAAAGAGTACATTCGTCTGAAGCTGGAAGTCTCCCGCGATTATCCGCAGGCTTCGCGCCTGTTCTGTATGGAGATGCTGGCAGGTGCGCCGCTGTTAATGGATGAACTGACGGGCGATTTGAAGGCGTTAATTGATGAGAAATCAGCGCTGATTGCAGGCTGGGTCAAGAGTGGCAAACTCGCGCCGATTGACCCGCAGCATTTGATTTTTATGATCTGGGCTTCCACTCAACATTACGCCGATTTTGCCCCTCAGGTGGAGGCGGTGACAGGCGCGACGTTGCGCGATGAGGTATTTTTCAATCAAACGGTTGAAAACGTGCAGCGGATTATTATTGAGGGGATTCGACCACGTTAAAGATGCCGGAGGAGGTTGTAACATCCTCCGGCTACCTGTTTAACCTATAGTCATTAAGCTGGCGTTACCGCCAGCGGCAGCGGTATTCACACTCAGCGAACGCTCGATATACAGCCGTTCCAGCAGGATATTGCTTTCGCCACGGGCAAAACCCTGCACCGAAACAATTGCGCCATCCCGCGCGGCAACTGCTTCACACAATGCGCGAAGCTGATCCGAATCACCGTGGAAGATCACCGCATCAAACGGTTGAGCGGTTATATTTTCCGCTTTCGCCAGTTGAATACGTTCGCTGACTGCCGATGGCAATGCCTTCACTAACTGACGATGCAGCGCGTCATCCGGCCACAGTACCTGGCTGCCCACCGCCAGCACGGCGGCAAGCTGAGTCAGCGCATCCTGTTCATCATCCGCGATACACAATACGCGCTCACGCGGCAGCAGCGTCCAGGTGTTGCGTTCACCCGTCGGCCCTGGCAGCAATCGTTGTGTTCCTGCCTGCGCCAGCTCGCCATATTGCGTACATAACGCCTGCAATTCTGGACGGTTTGCCGCCCATTCCCGCAGTGCATTCAGCGGCTGAGTCAATGCGGTTTTCAACTGGGCATCGACCGGATACTCTGCATCCTGACGCGCGAGCGTCACCGCCAGCGCGCTTTCCGGGCGATTCGCCAGCAGACGGTAGAGATAGAGCGGACCGCCAGCTTTCGGCCCGGTGCCGGACAACCCTTCGCCGCCGAACGGTTGCACCCCAACCACCGCGCCCACCATATTACGGTTAACGTACAGGTTGCCGACATGGGCCGAGCCAGTGACCTGGGCGATGGTTTCATCAATACGCGTATGGACGCCAAGCGTCAGGCCATAGCCGGAAGCGTTAATCTGCTCGATCAGTTCCGGCAGCTGGTTACGGTTATAACGCACCACATGCAGCACCGGTCCAAAGACCTCTTTTTGCAATTCGGCAAAGTCATCCAGTTCGATAAGCGTCGGGGCGACAAAGGTGCCGCTTTGCCATTCACGGGCATCTTCACTGTCTTCCCGAACAGCCTGGAACACCGGACGGCCTTTGCTACGCATGGTCTGAATATGACGCTCGATATTGGCTTTCGCTTCGCTATCAATCACCGGACCGATATCCGTGGTCAGGCGACCCGGATTACCCATCCGGCATTCGGCCATTGCGCCGCGCAGCATTTTCAACGTGTGGTCGGCAATCTCATCTTGCAGGCACAGCACGCGCAGTGCCGAACAACGCTGACCCGCACTGTCGAAGGCCGAGGCCAGCACATCTATTACTACTTGTTCGGTCAGGGCGGAGGAATCGACAATCATCGCGTTCATGCCGCCGGTTTCAGCGATGAGCGGAATAGGGCGCCCCTGAGCGTCCAGGCGGCTGGCGATATTGCGTTGCAGTAACGTAGCGACTTCGGTTGAACCGGTAAACATCACCCCGCGCACGCGATTATCACCCGTCAGTTGCGCACCCACGGTTTCCCCCTGACCTGGCAGCAATTGCACTACGCCTGGCGGTACACCCGCTTCCAGCAAAATGGCGATCCCTTGCGCAGCAATCAGCGGCGTTTGTTCTGCCGGTTTTGCCAGTACGCTGTTACCTGCCGCCAGTGCGGCAGCAATCTGCCCGGTGAAAATAGCCAGCGGGAAGTTCCACGGACTGATACACACCACAGGCCCTAATGGACGGTGGGTTTCGTTAGCGAAATCATCCCGCACCTGTCCGGCGTAGTAGTGGAGAAAATCAACCGCTTCGCGCACTTCGGCAATGGCGTTACTGAAGGTTTTTCCGGCTTCACGCACCAGAATACCAATCAGTTGCTGCATCTGGCTTTCCATCAGCACGGCAGCGCGATGCAAAATCGCCGCGCGTTCAGCCGGAGGAGTGGCAAACCAGATTGGCGCCTTATTAACCGCACTTTCCAGCGCCTGTTCCACTTCACGCGGCGTGGCTTCACGCACATAGCCCACAATATCTTTCGGTTCCGCCGGGTTAATAACGGGCGACATCTCACCCGCCGCTACCGGTTGTTCCAGCATTGGCAAGGCCTGCCATTTTTGCAGTGCACTATTGAGCAGGGCAGAAGAGAGCGAGGCCAGACGGTGTTCGTTAGCGAGATCCAGCCCTGCCGAGTTGTCGCGCCCATGACCGTAAAGATCGCGCGGCAGGGGAATTTTCGGATGCGGTAATCCAGTTTGCCCTTCCTGTTGCGCCAATTTTTCTACCGCAGTGACCGGATCGGCGACCAGTTCATCCAGTGGCAAAGAGGTGTCGGCAATACGGTTAACAAACGAGGTGTTAGCACCGTTTTCCAGCAGGCGGCGCACCAGATACGCCAACAGCGTTTCATGTGTGCCAACCGGAGCATAAATACGACACGGACGGTTAAGTTTGCCGTCGGCAACTTTCCCGGTGACCTGCTCATACAGTGGCTCGCCCATACCGTGCAGGCACTGGAACTCGTACTGACCCGGGTAGTAGTTTTGACCCGCCAGTTGATAAATTGCCGCCAGCGTATGGGCGTTGTGCGTCGCGAACTGCGGGTAGATTAAATTCGGCACCGCCAGCAGCTTTTTCGCACAGGCGAGATAAGAAACGTCGGTATACACCTTGCGGGTATAAACCGGATAACCTTCAAGGCCGTCCATCTGCGCACGCTTGATTTCACTATCCCAGTACGCGCCTTTCACCAGGCGAATCATCAGACGACGACGGCTGCGGGTTGCGAGATCAATCAGGTAGTCAATCACCAGCGGGCAGCGTTTTTGATAAGCTTGAATAACAAAACCGATACCGTTCCAGCCTGCCAGTTCTGGCTCGAAACAGAGTTTTTCCAGCAGATCGAGGGAGATCTCCAGACGGTCGGCCTCTTCGGCATCAATGTTAATACCAATATCGTATTGACGCGCCAGCAGGGTTAATGATTTCAGACGCGGGTACAGCTCTTCCATTACCCGGTCATACTGGGCGCGGCTGTAGCGCGGATGCAGCGCCGACAGCTTGATTGAAATGCCCGGACCTTCATAGATGCCACGACCATTGGATGCTTTACCAATGGCGTGAATCGCCTGCTGATAGGAAACCATATACGCTTGCGCGTCCGCGGCAGTCAGCGCGGCTTCGCCCAGCATATCGTAAGAGTAACGGAAACCTTTCTCTTCCAGCTTGCGGGCATTGGCTAACGCTTCCGCGATGGTCTCACCCGTGACGAACTGCTCGCCCATCAGGCGCATCGCCATATCCACACCTTTGCGGATCAGCGGTTCACCGCTTTTACCGATAATGCGATTTAGCGAGCGGGAGAGGCTGGCTTCGTTATGGGTAGAAACCAGTTTGCCGGTAAACAGCAGCCCCCAGGTGGCGGCATTAACAAACAAAGACGGGCTACGACCAATGTGTGACTGCCAGTTACCGTTGCTGATTTTGTCGCGAATTAACGCATCACGGGTGGCTTTGTCGGGAATACGCAACAACGCTTCCGCCAGACACATCAGCGCCACGCCTTCCTGCGATGACAGCGAAAACTCCTGCAATAACCCCTGAACCATACCTGCGCGACCACTGGCGTTTTTTTGATTACGCAGTTTATCGGCCAGTTGATACGCCAGTTTGTGCGCCTGTTCGGCAACTGACTGCGGCAGGCGAGCTTGTTCCAGCAGCATAGAAACCGCTTCGGTTTCCGAGCGGCGATAGGCCGCGGTGATAGCGGCGCGGGAAACCGACTGGGGCAAAATTTGCTCGGCAAAGTCGAGGAAAGGCTGGTGTGGTTCCTCTGCCGGATTCGGCGCTTCATCGCTCTCATTGGCTGCGCCAGAAAGCAGTGCAGGCAGCTCCGGCAAGGTATCGCTATTTTCCAGTTGTTCAAGATAAGAAAAAATCGCCTGCTTAATTAACCAGTGCGGTGTGCGATCGATACGTGTCGCGGCAGACTTAATACGCTCACGCGTCGCGTCGTCCAGCTTAACCCCCATGGTGGTGGTTCCCATGCCATTGCTCCTGTTGTTCTGAAAAGTGCAACTTAACGTTATCGTGAAATATCCATTATGTTGCAACTTTGTGCAACCATGTTAAATGTGACCTGCGTAGCAAGCTTAAAAATGAATGAAATGTTAATAAAAGAAATCGATATGACAGGGATTAAAAAAATAACTCAGACTTTTTCTCTGCGGCAGTTAACACTTTTGAAAGGTGCAACCGCGAAAAATGTGAGGAAGTGCAACCTGATGAAAAATAGTATCGCTGGGCAACAAAATTTGATGTAAATGATGTGTTAAATCGATTGTGAATAACCAGCACTTCCGGCAGGATACGGTCGCCCTGGTAAAACATAAACTCTGTTACCCCGTTCCGGTGGCAGATATAACGGCAAGTTTCGACATTGCCGATAATAATTTTTGGAGACTTTAGATGGCTATTAGCACACCGATGTTGGTGACATTTTGTGTCTATATCTTTGGCATGATATTGATTGGGTTTATCGCCTGGCGATCAACCAAAAACTTTGACGACTATATTCTGGGCGGTCGTAGCCTTGGGCCATTCGTGACGGCATTATCGGCGGGTGCGTCGGATATGAGCGGCTGGCTGTTAATGGGGTTGCCAGGCGCTGTTTTTCTTTCCGGGATTTCCGAGAGCTGGATCGCCATCGGCCTGACATTAGGCGCGTGGATCAACTGGAAGCTGGTGGCCGGGCGGTTGCGTGTTCATACCGAATACAATAATAACGCCTTAACTCTGCCGGATTATTTCACCGGGCGCTTTGAAGATAAAAGCCGCATTTTGCGCATTATCTCCGCGCTGGTTATTTTGCTGTTCTTCACCATTTATTGCGCTTCGGGCATTGTGGCAGGCGCGCGCCTGTTTGAAAGCACCTTCGGCATGAGCTACGAAACGGCTCTGTGGGCGGGAGCTGTGGCGACGATCCTTTACACCTTTATTGGCGGTTTCCTGGCGGTGAGCTGGACTGACACTGTACAGGCCAGCCTGATGATTTTTGCCCTGATCCTGACGCCGGTTATCGTCATTATCAGTGTCGGTGGGTTTGGCGACTCGCTGGAAGTGATCAAACAAAAGAGCATCGAAAACGTTGATATGCTCAAAGGGCTGAACTTTGTTGCCATTATCTCGCTGATGGGCTGGGGTCTGGGGTACTTCGGGCAGCCGCACATTCTGGCGCGTTTTATGGCAGCAGATTCTCACCACAGCATTGTCCATGCGCGTCGTATCAGTATGACCTGGATGATCCTCTGCCTGGCAGGGGCGGTGGCTGTTGGCTTCTTTGGGATTGCTTACTTTAACGATCATCCGGCGTTGGCGGGTGCGGTAAATCAGAACGCCGAGCGTGTGTTTATCGAACTGGCGCAAATTCTGTTTAACCCGTGGATTGCCGGGATTCTGCTGTCGGCGATTCTGGCGGCGGTGATGTCAACCTTAAGCTGCCAGTTGCTGGTGTGCTCCAGTGCGATTACCGAAGATTTATACAAAGCGTTTCTGCGTAAACATGCCAGCCAGAAAGAGCTGGTGTGGGTAGGGCGTGTGATGGTGCTGGTAGTGGCGCTGGTGGCGATTGCGCTGGCGGCAAACCCGGAAAACCGCGTGCTGGGCTTAGTGAGCTACGCGTGGGCAGGCTTTGGCGCGGCGTTTGGTCCGGTGGTGCTGTTCTCGGTGATGTGGTCACGCATGACGCGCAACGGTGCGCTGGCGGGGATGATCATCGGTGCGCTGACGGTTATCGTCTGGAAGCAGTTCGGCTGGCTGGGACTGTACGAAATTATTCCGGGCTTTATCTTTGGTAGCATTGGAATTGTGGTGTTCAGTTTGCTGGGTAAAGCGCCGTCAGCGGCGATGCAAAAACGCTTTGCCGAGGCCGATGCGCACTATCATTCAGCGCCGCCGTCACGGTTGCAGGAAAGCTAAGGGACTTAGCCTGCGGCGGTTTTGTTTGGCTTCAGCAGCGTGTTGCGCAGCATTAAAATAGTTGTGTGGTTCTTGCCGGATAAGGCGTTTACGCGGCATCTGGCAAGAACACATGGCTCGTTGTAAACAATCCCATCTTTCTACCCTGGAATAATCGTTTATATCCCGGGCATTACCTCTCTTTGTTTACATTCCAACATCATTTTATAAACATTCTGCTTGTATTTTTCTTTAGCGTAATGATAATCGCTATCACTGCGATTTACTTTTCTTTGCATAGATTGACTCAGAAAAACGTTTAAGGGTGGTGGCATGTTTGTTCCGTTTCTCATTATGTTGCGCGAAGGACTTGAAGCCGCGCTGATTGTCAGTTTGATTGCCAGCTATCTTAAGCGTACCCAGCGAGGCCGGTGGATTGGTGTCATGTGGATTGGCGTGTTGCTTGCCGCTGCGTTGTGCCTGGGCTTGGGTATCTTCATTAACGAAACTACCGGCGAATTCCCGCAAAAAGAACAGGAACTGTTTGAAGGTATCGTGGCAGTGATCGCTGTGGTGATCCTCACCTGGATGGTTTTCTGGATGCGCAAAGTGTCGCGCAATGTCAAAGTGCAACTGGAACAGGCAGTCGATAGCGCATTGCAGCGTGGAAATCATCATGGCTGGGCGCTGGTGATGATGGTCTTTTTTGCCGTAGCAAGGGAGGGGCTGGAGTCGGTCTTTTTCCTGCTGGCGGCATTTCAACAAGATGTCGGGATTTGGCCGCCGCTGGGTGCAATGCTCGGTCTTGCTACTGCCGTGGTGCTCGGCTTCCTGCTCTACTGGGGCGGTATTCGTCTTAATCTCGGCGCATTTTTCAAATGGACCAGCCTGTTTATTCTCTTCGTCGCCGCAGGGCTGGCAGCTGGTGCCATTCGCGCATTTCATGAAGCTGGCCTGTGGAACCACTTTCAGGAAATCGCCTTCGATATGAGCGCGGTGCTCTCAACTCACTCGCTATTCGGCACGCTAATGGAAGGGATTTTTGGCTATCAGGAAGCGCCGAGCGTCAGCGAAGTCGCCGTCTGGTTTATTTATCTCATCCCGGCGCTGGTGGCATTTGCTCTGCCACCACGTGCAGGGGCGACAGCGTCTCGCTCCGCATAACGAATACGACGCAAACTCTTGCTTAGTTACAACATACTTTAAAGGGATAGTCTCGTCATGACCATTAACTTCCGCCGTAACGCATTGCAGTTGAGCGTGGCTGCGCTGTTTTCTTCTGCTTTTATGGCTAACGCCGCTGATGTGCCGCAGGTCAAAGTGACCGTGACGGATAAGCAGTGCGAACCGATGTCCATTACGGTTAACGCCGGGAAAACGCAATTTATCATTCAGAACCACAGCCAGAAGGCGCTGGAGTGGGAGATCCTTAAAGGCGTAATGGTAGTGGAAGAGCGGGAAAATATCGCCCCTGGCTTTAGCCAGAAAATGACGGCGAATTTACAGCCTGGCGAATACGATATGACCTGCGGTCTGCTGACTAACCCGAAAGGGAAGTTGATCGTCAAAGGCGAGGCAACGGCGGATGCGGCGCAAAGTGATGCGCTGTTAAGTCTTGGTGGTGCAATTACTGCATATAAAGCGTATGTCATGGCAGAAACCACGCAGCTGGTGACCGACACTAAAGCCTTTACCGACGCCATCAAAGCAGGCGATATCGAAAAAGCGAAAGCACTGTATGCGCCGACGCGTCAGCACTATGAGCGCATCGAACCGATTGCTGAACTGTTCTCCGATCTGGATGGCAGCATTGACGCCCGTGAAGATGATTACGAGCAAAAAGCCGCCGATCCAAAATTCACCGGTTTCCACCGTCTGGAAAAAGCATTGTTTGGCGACAACACCACCAAAGGGATGGATACGTACGCTGACCAGCTTTATACCGATGTGGTCGATTTGCAAAAACGCATCAGTGAACTGGCTTTCCCACCTTCAAAAGTGGTCGGCGGCGCAGCCGGACTGATTGAGGAAGTGGCAGCCAGCAAAATCAGCGGTGAAGAAGATCGCTACAGCCACACCGATCTGTGGGACTTCCAGGCTAACGTTGAAGGCTCGCAGAAAATTGTCGATCTGCTGCGTCCACAACTGCAAAAAGCCAACCCGGAGCTGCTGGCAAAAGTCGATGCTAACTTCAAAAAGGTCGATACCATTCTGGCGAAATACCGTACCAAAGACGGTTTTGAAACCTACGACAAGCTGACCGACGCCGACCGTAACGCGCTGAAAGGGCCGATTACTGCGCTGGCGGAAGATCTGGCGCAACTTCGCGGTGTGCTGGGGCTGGACTAAGCGTTATGCAGTATGAAGATGAAAACGGCGTGAATGAACTGTCACGCCGACGTTTATTGAAAGGGATTGGTGCGCTGGCGCTGGCGGGAAGTTGTCCGGTCGCTCATGCACAAAAAACGCAAAGTGCGCCGGGTACGCTTTCACCGGATGCACGTAATGAGAAACAGCCGTTTTACGGTGAGCATCAGGCAGGGATCCTGACGCCACAACAGGCCGCAATGATGCTGGTGGCGTTTGATATGCTTGCCAGCGATAAAGCCGATCTTGAACGATTGTTTCGCTTGTTGACTCAGCGTTTTGCTTTTCTGACTAAGGGCGGAGCGGCACCAGAAACACCAAATCCGCGCCTGCCACCACTCGATTCCGGCATTCTTGGCGACTACATTGCGCCCGATAATCTCACCATCACGTTATCGGTGGGCCACTCATTGTTTGATGAACGGTTTGGGCTTGCGCCGCAGATGCCGAAAAAGTTGCAGAAGATGACGCGTTTCCCCAACGACTCGCTTGATGCGGCGTTATGTCATGGTGATGTGTTGCTACAAATTTGCGCCAACACCCAGGACACGGTGATCCATGCGCTGCGCGATATCATCAAACACACGCCGGATTTGCTCAGTGTGCGCTGGAAGCGGGAAGGGTTTATTTCCGATCACGCGGCGCGTAGTAAAGGCAAAGAGACGCCGATAAATTTGCTGGGCTTTAAAGACGGCACTGCCAATCCCGACAGCCAGAATGATAAGTTGATGCAAAAAGTGGTGTGGGTCACGGCAGATCAGCAGGAGCCTACGTGGGCTATCGGCGGCAGCTACCAGGCGGTGCGCTTGATTCAGTTTCGAGTGGAATTTTGGGACAGAACGCCGCTGAAAGAACAGCAGACGATTTTTGGTCGTGATAAGCAAACCGGTGCGCCGCTGGGGATGAAGCATGAGCACGATGTGCCGGATTACGCCAGCGATCCGGAAGGGAAGGTGATTGCGCTGGACAGCCATATTCGTCTGGCGAATCCCCGCACGGCGGAGAGTGAGTCCAGTCTGATGCTGCGTCGTGGCTACAGTTATTCGTTGGGCGTCACCAACTCCGGGCAACTGGATATGGGGTTATTGTTTGTCTGCTACCAACACGATCTGGAAAAGGGCTTCCTGACAGTACAAAAAAGGCTCAATGGCGAAGCGCTGGAGGAATACGTCAAACCTATCGGCGGCGGTTATTTTTATGCGTTGCCGGGGGTGAAGGACGCGAATGATTACCTGGGAAGGGCGCTATTGCAGGTTTAATGTTTTTAGGCGGATAAGGAGTTCGTCGCATCCGGCGTTCGTGCACTGATGCCTGATGCGATGCTGGCGCATCTTATCAGGCCTACAATCGGTGCTGGCTCGGTAGGCCGAATAAGGCGTTTACGCCGCATCCGGCAAACACAAGGTACATCTTACCAGTACTGCAAATCCTGCTGAAAGCACACAGCTTTTTTCATCACTGTCATCACTCTGTCATCTTTCCAGTAGAAAGTGATGTCACTGAAATGGTGTTTTATGGTTAAATGTAAGTAAAAATATTGTTGCAATGAATGCGAAAACTGTTGTACTTATTAAGTAACAGCGGTAGTTCCCGGCAGTGATAGTCAGTCACTATGGAGATCGCGGATGGTAACGTCCTGCACTGGACATGTTTTTGACAATCAACGCTCGACCAAACGCGGAGATTTCTCCTCCGGTAGCAACTTCGTCACTCTGTATTTTTACTCACTTCCTCCCTTTTCTTGTGTTACCGACGCCGTGAACGGTGCGCGTAGCCGTTTTCGGTGTTATTTCCAAAAGCAAACTATGGCTTACAAGGAAGCCAACCCTCTGATGTTCGTGCGCATAATCGCGCTGCCAACGGCGCGTGTGATGAATACAAACAACTCAAGGTGCTCTCCATGGGAAGACAAAAAGCAGTGATCAAAGCTCGTCGCGAAGCAAAACGTGTGCTGAGACGGGATTCACGCAGCCATAAACAGCGTGAAGAAGAATCGGTCACCTCGCTTGTGCAGATGAGCGGCGTAGAAGCCATTGGTATGGCCCGCGACAGTCGCGATACTTCGCCAATCGTGGCGCGAAATGAAGCGCAATTGCACTATCTGAAGGCTATTGAGAGTAAGCAGCTGATATTCGCTACGGGCGAAGCCGGGTGCGGTAAAACCTGGATCAGTGCGGCAAAAGCGGCAGAGGCCCTGATACATAAGGATGTCGACAGGATCATCGTCACCCGTCCAGTTTTGCAAGCCGATGAAGATCTTGGCTTCTTACCTGGGGATATCGCAGAAAAGTTTGCTCCCTATTTTCGTCCGGTCTATGACGTGCTGGTCCGGCGCCTGGGGGCTTCCTTTATGCAGTATTGCCTGCGACCGGAAATAGGGAAGGTGGAAATCGCGCCGTTCGCCTATATGCGTGGACGTACCTTTGAAAATGCAGTTGTCATTCTTGACGAGGCGCAGAATGTGACTGCCGCGCAAATGAAAATGTTTTTAACCCGCCTCGGGGAAAACGTAACGGTTATCGTCAATGGTGATATCACGCAATGCGATCTGCCTCGCGGCGTGCGCTCTGGATTAAGTGACGCACTGGAACGTTTCGAAGAAGATGAAATGGTCGGGATCGTCCGGTTCGGCAAAAATGATTGCGTACGTTCGGCTCTTTGCCAACGTACGCTACATGCCTATAGTTAAGTGTATTACAAGCGCAGAGCCCGGGCTAACCGGGCTTTGTTTTTGATGTGTATGCCCGGAGTGCAAATTTATCTGAAACTACCTACAGCCGGTTTAGTTGCAATGCAAGATAGCTATTTTAAATAATAAAGTCTGTTATCAATATATTCATTCAGTTTTGTTAGTTCTTCTGCGATTTTTTCCTTGTTCAATTCATTGTTGTCAGTCATGGTTAATAAAATCAATTCCTTTGATTTTTTTGATAAAATTCCAGGGTGGAAATTTATGCTGTTATACATTTCATGAAGAATGTTGAGCAATTCGCTATTAAAAAAGTCAATATTATCCATGTTGTCGATTTGAGGATTGTTGTCTTGAAAATTTTTTATGATTTTACATATTTTTATAATGAAATAAAACTCAATGTTTCTCTGGGTTTGTTCTTCTGGTGTGAAAATTGGAAAGTCATATTGTTCACATATTGTATCATAATCATCAAACTTATCATTTTCAATTGACCATAATTTTCTCTTTTCTATTTTATCCTTTGTTGATTTTATCTCTGAAAACATTCTTTTTATTATCAATAAAATGATGGCCGTGACAAATAAAATAATTACGCCAATATGTGTGGAGTAATAAAAAAGTAACATTATAAATGAAATTACTGGTAGTGCTAATGAAGTAATAATCAATAAATTACCGACTTTACTATATGAGTGTAGCTCAAAAATGAATTCCCTTTCGTCACTTGCGAATATGTAAAATAATGAGAAGCCTGTGTTCAGTAATGTTGATATTGCGAAACCTAACGTAGCCCACCATAGCGGAAAACTATTGGAGATATTAACAGGGGGTACACTAAAAAGCCCAATAAAAAAGGTAAAGCAGGCTCCAGTAAGAATTGAGTGAAAATATGAAAACCATTTTATAGTCTCCCCTGTATGATACCCTTTTTTATATGCACGCCAGGCAATCCGCTTTGTATTATACATGGTTCTATCCTTAAATTGATTTATTATGAAAACTATACTTATGGATATTAATACATGCGCAAGATTATTATTAATATCGTATGTAATTTACTGCCTCATCGCCCGAATCAACGCCATATCAATTTGTGCATTAGATTAGTTGATAAATAAATGATTATGAACAAAAGCATTTATCTGGTAATAGATTTAGCCTACTACCAGATAAACAATCAGTTATTGTGGCGAATAATTTGGTAAAACTCGGCAGGTATGTTGGGGCCAAAACTCAGCGCATATTGATAACAAACATCTGTCCACTGATGGTTTTTGTAAAAAGCAAGAATAACTTGTTTTACCATTTGGTATTCAATATCGAGTTCATCTTTTAAGTCGTTTTCAAATTCATACCATTTTAATTTTTCATTGTTGCTTAATTTTTCATCGTATTTTTCAAATATATCATGTGTACGATTAATGTTTTTTTCATTCCAATCCATTGAAATAGTTAATGACTCCACAGGATGATTATGGTAATCGATTATGTCACCAAGGATACTTATATGGTATTTCAATTTTTCAATTTCTTTTGAAATTTCAGTTAAGTTCATGCTTTATCCTCCATTTTAGAATTTGTAGAATTCATCGCAGATATGACATCTTGAGTCTTTGTTTGTAGATCATGAACATATGCGAGTCTGGAGTGCCTGAATGCCAACCTGTTTCGTAAGAGTTAAGATTTATTTTGCTTCAACAAGAAGCAGGTGAGTATCAGCATCAGGATCTTTTGTATCAAGAGTTCCTAAAGCAATATCGGAACCTCTTTTGTCTTGTGCTCGCTTCAGAAGAGCATAGTCATGCTGTCTGTTATTAAAGGATACTCCCATCCATTTACCCACAATAGTTAGAATTGAATCACTTTGTACATTTATATTCAGCTTTTGCCTTGGTAAATAATAAATATTATTTCGGTATTATCTAATGCAAAAATGATTTTGCAAAACAAGGTATCGCTTACCTCATCCTTTCTGAACGCAACAGGAGACTATGTTGGGAAATTCCTCGTCGCCCTGCGGGCAGCCCGTTCACTGCGTTCACGGTCTGTCCAACTGGCTGTCGCCAGTTGTCGAACCCGGGTCCGGGCTTCTCATCCCCGCCAGGCTGTGCAACATGCGAAAAAAAAGCCCGTACTTTCGTACGAGCTCTTCTTTAAAATATGGCGGTGAGGCGGGGATTGACTCGCTTCGCTCGCCCTGCGGGCAGCCCGCTCACTACGTTCGCGGTCTGTCCAACTGGCTGTCGCCAGTTGTCGAACCCGGTCCGGGCTTCTCATCCCCGCCAGGTTGTGCAATATGCGAAAAAAAAGCCCGTACTTTCGTACGAGCTCTTCTTTAAATATGGCGGTGAGGCGGGGATTCGAACCCCGGATACGTTGCCGTATACACACTTTCCAGGCGTGCTCCTTCAGCCACTCGGACACCTCACCAAATTGTTGTTCCTGTCTTGCTGGAACGGGCGCTAATTTAGGGAAATAGTCGCCTCGGGTCAACAAACTTTTTTAAAAAAAAGTGCGTTTATTCAAACTTCAATCAATTTGCGGCTTAAATAAGCAAGTTTCGCTTTTTTTGCCACCGACAGCAGATTTGCTATTCTGATGTTCCTTGCAGATCATAACAATAAGCGCGAATAAATTCCGCTCAACTCTTTTCGGGAGCCAATATGGATATCATCTTTTATCACCCAACCTTTGACTCAAAATGGTGGATTGAGGCGCTGAGTAAAGCGATACCTCATGCCAGGGTCAGAGCCTGGAAAAACGGAGATAACCAGGGCGCGGATTATGCGTTAGTCTGGCATCCTCCAGTTGAAATGCTGGCAGGACGCGATCTTAAAGCTGTGTTTGCACTAGGCGCCGGTGTGGATTCTATATTGAGTAAACTACAGGCACACCCTGAAATGCTTAAACCCTCCATTCCGCTTTTCCGCCTGGAAGATACCGGTATGGGCGAGCAAATGCAGGAATATGCTGTCAGCCAGGTGCTACATTGGTTCCGACGTTTTGACGATTATCGAATCCAGCAAAATGCTTCACACTGGCAACCGCTGCCTGAATATCATCGGGAAGATTTTACAATTGGCATCCTGGGCGCTGGCGTGTTGGGCAGTAAAGTCGCACAGAGTCTACAAACATGGCGCTTTCCGCTGCGTTGCTGGAGTCGCAGTCGTAAATCCTGGCCAGATGTACAAAGCTTTGCTGGAGGCGAAGAGCTGAAGGCATTTCTGAGTCAATGCCGGGTACTGATTAATCTGTTACCGAATACGCCCGAAACCGTCGGCATTATTAATCAACAATTATTCAATCAATTACCAGATGGCGCGTATCTTCTCAATCTGGCGCGTGGCGTCCATGTGGTGGAAGATGACCTGCTCGCGGCGCTGGAAAGTGGCAAGATTAAAGGAGCAATGCTGGATGTTTTTAATCGTGAACCTTTACCGCCGGAAAGCCCGCTCTGGCAACATCCACGCGTCACGATAACGCCACATGTGGCAGCTATTACTCGCCCCGTCGAAGCAGTGGAGTATATTTCGCGCACCATTTCCCAGCTAGAAAGAGGTGAGGCTGTCAGCGGGCAAGTCGACCGAGTTCGAGGCTACTAATAAAGCGCCAGGATTCCTGCTATCCTTGGCAAGAATTGAATACAGGAGAGAGTTATGTATCCCGTCGACCTACATATGCATACCGTTGCCAGCACGCATGCATACAGCACATTAAGTGACTACATTGCCCAGGCTAAACAGAAGGGAATCAAGCTTTTTGCAATTACCGATCACGGCCCGGATATGGAAGATGCGCCGCATCACTGGCATTTCATTAATATGCGTATTTGGCCACGAGTGGTTGATGGGGTAGGGATCCTGCGCGGCATTGAAGCCAACATTAAAAATGTTGACGGTGAAATTGACTGTAGCGGCAAAATGTTTGAGTCGCTGGATTTAATCATTGCTGGTTTTCATGAACCGGTTTTTGCACCACATGATGAAGCGACCAATACGCAAGCGATGATCGCGACTATCGCCAGCGGCAATGTGCACATAATAAGCCATCCGGGCAATCCGAAATATTCCATTGATTTCAAAGCAGTTGCGGAAGCAGCCGCGAAACACCAGGTCGCGCTGGAAATCAATAATTCGTCCTTCCTACACTCGCGCAAAGGCAGTGAAGATAACTGCCGTGCAGTTGCCGCTGCGGTGCGCGATGCTGGCGGTTGGGTGGCATTAGGCTCGGATTCTCATACCGCGTTTACTATGGGTGATTTTGAAGAGTGTCGTAAAATTCTTGACGCGGTTGATTTTCCAGAAGAACGCATTTTGAATGTTTCACCGCGCCGTTTACTCAACTTCCTGGAATCCCGCGGTATGGCGCCGATTGCGGAATTTGCTGAACTTTAATTGCTTTTATGGAAATAAATAAATGAACGAGTTTTCTATCCTGTGTCGTGTACTGGGGTCACTTTATTACCGCCAACCGCAGGACCCTTTACTGGTTCCGCTGTTTACCCTGATTCGTGAGGGAAAATTGGCAGCGAGCTGGCCTCTGGAGCAGGATGAGTTGCTGGCACGCTTGCAGAAAAGTTGTGATATGGCGCAAGTATCTGCCGATTACAATGCGCTGTTTATCGGCGATGAATGTGCAGTACCGCCTTACCGCAGTGCCTGGGTTGAGGGCGCGACGGAAGCGGAAGTGCGTGCTTTTCTTTCAGAACGCGGGATGCCGTTAGCAGATACGCCAGCCGATCACATCGGCACGTTACTGCTTGCGGCTTCCTGGCTGGAGGATCAGTCAACGGAAGATGAAAGCGAAGCTCTGGAAACGTTGTTCAGCGAGTATCTGTTGCCGTGGTGTGGCGCATTTCTCGGTAAAATTGAGGCCCATGCAACCACGCCGTTCTGGCGCACTATGGCACCACTGACCCGCGATGCTATCGGCGCAATGTGGGATGAACTTGAGGAAGAAAAAGAAGAATAAGTGTGATCGTGATCACTAATGAATGCAACATCAAACTCTACGTTGCATAAAATGTGTGCTCGATCTCATTCATGGCCGCGTTTTCTGCTATCATTCGCGGCATGAACATACTTCTCTCTATTGCAATCACAACAGGCATTCTCTCCGGTATCTGGGGATGGGTGGCCGTTTCCCTTGGTTTACTCAGCTGGGCGGGTTTCCTTGGCTGCACGGCCTACTTTGCCTGTCCGCAAGGTGGCCTGAAAGGGTTGGCGATCTCCGCTGCGACGCTGCTTAGCGGTGTGGTGTGGGCAATGGTCATTATTTACGGTAGTGCGCTGGCACCCCATCTGGAAATAGTTGGCTATGTCATGACTGGCATTGTCGCTTTCCTGATGTGTATTCAGGCCAAACAGCTATTGCTGTCATTTGTTCCGGGTACATTTATCGGTGCGTGTGCGACGTTTGCCGCGCAGGGAAACTGGAAACTGGTATTGCCATCTCTGGCGCTTGGGCTGGTGTTTGGTTACGCGATGAAAAACAGTGGGCTTTGGTTGGCGGCGCGCAGTGCTAAGACCGCTAACCATGAGCAACAAGTAAAAAATAAAGCGTGAGAGAATCACGCTTTATATTGAATACGTAAAAGCCGGATTAATACTCCGGCTTTTTTATGGATCAGGATTCCGGCGGTACTGACAGATGGCGGTATTTCACCAGAATGTCATTCTGCAGATCTGCTTTATTCTGCAAATCCCACAGACCGCGGTCGATACCATCATTAATCAGGAAGATAACACCGGTTTCAATCGCCGACATCAGGCATAGCATAACGGGTTCGTTTGAGGTATATCCTACTTCCCCTTCCAGTAGCCGCTGGTAGTCGATAAAGCGGAAGACGCCGGCCTGGACTTCATAGGAAAGAATGGTCTTACTGGTGTTCACTGATGACAGGATTTCACCGGTGCTGACATTAACGACACGCAAGTTCACCGCGATTTGGTCAAGTTGGTACTGCGTATCGGCGCCAATACCGAAGTATCTCGCCCCGGCACCGCCCGATTTCACGTTACTTTCATAACCAATAATCGACCCTTCAACCATGATATTGGCTGCCGTCAGCGACTGTAGCGGGATCCGGTTATTGAGCGCAACGGTGCCATTTTCCTGTGCCGCACGAATAATCTTACGTTCGTTCAGTAAGTTTTGTAGGCCCTGACGCTCCAGCGGTACAAACCAACGCGAATCTTTCAATGCGGTGACCAACATAGCGGTCGCGCTTTGCGGAACTGCGGTGGAGAAGTTACTTGCCGGATAGGGTTTAAATTGTCCAGTTTCATCCTGGATGTTGTATACCGAGACAAAGATTTTGCCCGTTGGCGAAGGCAAATGGGTTAAATCTTTGTAGCTTTGAGCTCGAGGCATTAATGTCGGCTTGGCGGCTTCTTTTGGTGGTGCGGTTAAGCATCCACTCAGCAACATGACTGCAACCAAAACAAATAAGCGCTGCATATTATTTTCCTTTCAAAGCTGGGGCTTAAAAATCGGTTGAGTTATTTTGTAATCCCGAAACCTGAATCGTGGACGTTTGACCCGTTTTACGATCGGTTACGTTCAGTTGCAGCTGACCATCCCGGTTGGCAATATCGACGATATATTCGTTAGTCACCATTCGTCCTGGCTGACCTGTATTAATATTTGTCAGCAGCCCACCTAATATTTGTGACTGAATGGCCTGGGTGAAGTTATCTAACGCCGAGGGTGTTTCAATACCAAAGTCATCATTATAGCTAGGGTCTTTATACGAGTTCTGTGCCTGGGCGCTGTTTAGTAAAAAAGCACCATTATTGGGGTTGCCACCAAAATTAGGATTGCGGAACTGGAAGGTCATATTTCCGGCCCAACTTATTGGCGAAATTAGCATGAGTAGAATTACTGCATGTTTGACACGCATTGCAGCCTCCGGACAATTTAATTTAAAATTCATCAGGCGCTAAATCGCCCGTACTCAGTAAAGCCTGACTAATCTGTCGACGGTTCAGTGCTTCTTCAGTTTGTGCCAGTGCAAAGACAACAGTTTTCTCGAAGTCTCTTTTCAATGGGAATAAAAAAGTCTGGAAAATAACGTCCTGATTTACCGTTATGGTGATCCAGCTTCCCCATCGTGCACTGGGCCTTTCATTAATCGTCAAGTTCCCGGTATAGCTACTTTCCCATTTATCACTAAAGGCACGATAAAAATCATGTCCAATGGATGAAACAGTATGGTCAGTTAACAATCCCGGTACTTCTACCTCTACGGCGTGAACATTCCCCGCAGCGAAGAAAATATTCGCTGCTACAATCCAGCATAAATAGCGTTTCATGGCTTTATCGCCTGAGGTTATCGTTTGCCCATGAGACTGCTTGAGTCCGGTTTTTGACTGCTATCTTCTTGAAAAGATTATAAAGATGCGTTTTAACCGTATTTTCGCTGATGAACAGCGAACGAGCAATCTCGTTATTGGAGGCGCCGATACGCAGTTTATTAAGGATCTCTTTTTCCCTATGAGTAAGGAGGGCAGATTCCGTGCTGTTATAACGATAGTTACCTGAATGTGTAATCAGATAGCTGGCAAGTTTTTGCGTAAAGTAGCATTCCCCGCGTAAGACGCCTTGCAACCCATTGATGACGCGTTCTTGATCCTCCAGGGCGTAAAAAACACCGTTGATATGAGGCCAGTTTTCAATGTCGCGGTACGGGTAATCGTCTGGAGTATTTAACAACAGTGTTTTGATGTTGTTGTGTTTTCTGCTTAATGTATCTTGCCAGTAATGGATGAGTTTTTTATCTGCTTCCATCATATCCAACAAAATAATGCAGCCAGAAGATATATCGTCCAGAGAACGTTGAATGTTATGTAGTTTTCCTGTGATTGCCAGCGATTGTTTTAAATGCTGCAATAACGCAGTCGCTTGCAAGGAAGGTTTAGTGATTAACAGTAATGTATGACCATGAATACTATGGACTTCATTAAACATGATGAAACCCCGCTCTTTTTATTAATCGCACACCTGACAGCTGCCTTTATTCAATAAAGGCACCAGAAGTACTGACAGATGTTGCACTGCTGTGTGTAGTAATAAATCAACCCTAAATGGGTAAAAAATAAAACTAATGGATTACATCTGATTTCAATCTAGCCATTACAAATCTTAAATCAAGTGTTAAACATGTAACAAAATGTAATCTGGTAATTAAATTTGTTAACATTAAGGGATTGTTAAGTTTGGTAATGATAGAAAAGTTGTACATATGGCTTTTATTGCACAATTTTGAAAAGTCATACAAATACACGTAACTACATGATTATTTTAATAAATGTTATTTATCTCTGGTCCTTTTGTTGCGCTAAAATTGTCTGCATTTTCAGATTCTCTTCATGGACAATTTTTGGCTGCAAAAAAACGATGTTTGTGACGGCTTGTCAGGCAAACATATCGACAGAATCTTCGTGAATCATGAGGAGAGATAGTTTGTCGAATTTTCGCGGTCAAAAAACGACGGTTTAAAAGTAAACAAAATAATTTTTGCGTAAATAACAGCGTATTTACGCGAGTTTTAATACTTTGGCATGAGTAAAAAAAGAAAAATACAACGCGCGGGTGAGTTATTAAAAATATTTCCGCAGACATACTTTCCATCGTAACGCAGCGTTAACAAAAAACGGTTTGCGTTAACAACCAAGTTGAAATGATTTAAATTTCTTAAATGTACGACCAGGTCCAGGGTGACAACATGAAAAACAGATTGTTATTTATGATGTTAACAGTACTGGGTGCGCCTGGGATTGCAGCCGCGGCAGGTTATGATTTAGCTAATTCAGAGTATAACTTTGCGGTAAATGAATTGAGTAAGTCTTCATTTAATCAGGCAGCCATAATTGGTCAAGCTGGTGCTAATAATAGTGCACAGTTACGGCAGGGAGGCTCTAAACTTTTGTCGGTTGTTTCGCAAGATGGTAATAACAACCGGGCAAAGATTGACCAGACAGGAGATTATAACCTTGCGTATATTGATCAGGCGGGCAATGCCAACGATGCCAGTATTTCGCAGGGCGCATATGGTAATACAGCAATGATTATCCAGAAAGGTTCTGGTAATAAAGCAAATATTACGCAGTATGGTACTCAAAAAACGGCAATTGTAGTGCAGAGACAGTCGCAAATGGCTATTCGCGTAACACAGCGTTAATTTCCATTCGACTTTTAAATCAATCCGATGGGGGTTTTACATGAAACTTTTAAAAGTAGCAGCAATTGCAGCAATCGTATTCTCCGGTAGCGCTCTGGCAGGTTCTATTCCTCAGTACGGCGGTGGCGGCGGCAACCACGGTGGTGGCGGTAATAACAGCGGCCCGAATTCTGAACTGAATATTTACCAATACGGTGGCGGTAACTCTGCTGTTGCATTGCAGGCTGATGCCCGCAACTCTGATCTGACTATTACCCAGCACGGCGGCGGTAACGGCGCAGACGTGGGACAAGGTTCTGATGACAGCTCAATTGAACTGACCCAACGTGGCTTTGGTAACAGCGCGACACTGGATCAGTGGAACGGTAAAAACTCTGAAATGACTGTTAAACAGTTCGGTGGCGGCAACGGTGCAGCAGTTGACCAGACTGCATCTAACTCCAGCGTCAACGTAACTCAGGTTGGCTTTGGTAACAACGCGACCGCTCATCAGTACTAATATAGAATTTGTATTACAGAAACAGGGCGCAAGCCCTGTTTTTTTTCGGGAGAATAGTATGAACGCGTTATTACTTCTCGCGGCGCTTTCCAGCCAGATAACCTTTAATACAACCCAGCAAGGTGACATGTACACCATTATTCCTGAGGTTACTCTGACGCAATCATGCTTGTGCCGGGTGCAAATATTATCTCTGCGTGAAGGCAGTTCGGGACAAAGTCAGACGAAGCAAGAAAAAACCCTTTCATTACCCGCTAATCAACCCATTGCCTTGACGAAGTTGAGTTTAAATATTTCCCCGGACGATCGGGTGAAAATAGTTGTTACTGTTTCTGATGGACAGTCACTTCATTTATCACAACAATGGCCGCCCTCTTCAGGAAAGTCTTAATGTATTGATAGTTGAGCATAAAATGAGCCGGAAGAGAATGGTCTGATACGAATCGACCACCTGAAAGCATGGATAACACACCCTCAAGGATGATTAATCATTGAGGAAATAGAAGAGATGTTCAGACCGTTATTAAACTCCCTTATGCTTGGCAGCCTGGTTTTTCCTTTTTTTGCAACAGCGGAAAGCAATGCGCAAGGTGGCGTGATTCATTTTTATGGTCAAATTGTGGAACCGGCGTGTGACGTGAGCTCCCTACAAGCGCCAGTTGAAATGACCTGTATGCAAAATGGTCCTGTACAGAGCGAAACGTATTCCAGCAAAGAGCTAATGAGCGGCAAAGTTAAAAATGCGCAAATTGCCTCAGTAAAAGTGCAGTATCTTGATGAGCAGAAAAAGCTGGCTGTGATGAATATCGAATATAACTAAGTTTCTGAACCACTCACGTCGCCGACAAGAAAAATGCGATTTCTCTAAAAACCCTGCTGTACACTTAAGAAACAAGATGGTGTAAGGAGGCGTTATGAAATCGCGTATTCATGTTGTACAGGGCGATATTACCAAACTGGCTGTTGATGTGATTGTTAATGCGGCAAATCCATCGTTGATGGGGGGAGGCGGCGTCGATGGCGCTATACATCGCGCTGCCGGTCCGGCGCTGCTGGATGCCTGTTTAAAAGTCAGACAACAACAGGGCGATTGCCCTACGGGACACGCAGTAATTACCCTCGCAGGCGATCTCCCCGCCAAAGCTGTTGTACACACTGTTGGACCCGTGTGGCGCGGCGGAGAACAAAATGAAGATCAGCTATTGCAGGATGCCTATCTCAATAGTCTGCGACTGGTGGCGGCGAACAGTTATACATCGGTAGCTTTCCCTGCCATTAGTACTGGTGTTTATGGATACCCACGCGCAGCAGCAGCTGAAATAGCAGTAAAAACCGTTTCGGAATTTATTATCCGTCACGCTTTACCCGAGCAGGTATACTTTGTCTGTTATGATGAAGAAAACGCCCATCTCTACGAAAGACTCCTTACCCAACAAGGAGATGAATGATTTGCCTCGGCTGGCGAGCGCGGTGTTGCACTTGTGTTCGCAACATCCAGGACTGTGCGGCATTTTCCCCCTTGATAAAGGTCTGGATGCGTTTGCCGCACGTTATCGCCTGGCAGAAATGGCGGAACATACGCTGGATGTTCAGTATTACATCTGGCAGGACGATATGTCGGGGCGGTTACTGTTTTCCGCTCTGTTAGCCGCCGCGAAGCGTGGCGTTCGCGTTCGTTTGTTGCTTGATGACAACAATACCCCCGGACTTGATGACATTTTACGCTTGCTCAATAGCCACCCGCGGATTGAAGTTCGACTTTTCAATCCTTTCTCATTTCGCTTATTGCGTCCGCTTGGCTATATCACCGATTTTTCCCGTCTCAATCGACGTATGCACAATAAGAGTTTTACCGTCGATGGCGTGGTGACGCTGGTGGGGGGGAGAAACATTGGCGATGCATATTTTGGTGCAGGAGAAGAACCGCTTTTTTCAGATTTAGATGTGATGGCAATGGGGCCGGTTGTTGAGGACGTCGCTGATGATTTTGCCCGCTACTGGTATTGCAAATCAGTTTCACCCTTGCAGCATGTTCTGGATGTGCCAGAAGGTGAAATGGCTGATCGTATTGAACTCCCCGCATCCTGGCATAATGACAGCATCACGCATCGCTATTTGCGTAAACTGGAATCAAGCCCTTTTATGAATCAACTCGTTGAGGGGGCGTTACCGCTTATTTGGGCAAAAACGCGTTTATTAAGTGATGATCCTGCGAAAGGGGAGGGCAAAGCAAAACGCCATTCCCTTCTGCCGCAGCGTCTGTTCGATATCATGGGGTCACCCGGCGAGCGGATTGATATTATCTCTTCCTATTTTGTGCCGACGCGTGCAGGTGTAGCGCAACTGTTACGGATGGTAAGAAAAGGGGTAAAGATAGCAATCTTAACCAACTCACTTGCCGCCAATGATGTCGCTGTGGTGCATGCTGGCTACGCACGCTGGCGCAAAAAATTGCTCCGTTATGGCGTGGAACTCTATGAACTAAAGCCGACGCAGGAACAACCCGGTACACTGCACGACCGCGGAATAACCGGGAATTCCGGTGCCAGTCTGCATGCCAAGACCTTCAGTGTCGATGGCAAAACCGTATTTATTGGTTCATTCAATTTCGACCCGCGTTCAACATTACTCAACACTGAAATGGGCCTGGTAATAGAGAGCAAAATGCTGGCGCAACTGATCGATAAACGCTTTATTCAGAGTCAGTATGATGCGGCCTGGCAGCTGCGTCTGGATCGATGGGGGCGGATTAACTGGGTCGATCGTCGCGGGAAGGAAGAAATTATTCTCAAAAAAGAACCCGCAACCAGTTTCTGGAAGCGGGTTTTGGTCAGACTGGCGTCAATATTACCCGTTGAATGGTTATTGTAAGTGTGGCTCAGCGGGCTGGCGCTTTATCATTCTCGCGCTTAGTGGCCGGTTTTCCGGAGAACAAAAACTTCAACAACGGAATGCGTAAATGAATTTCATACAGAATTATCGCAATCCCTATCACAAATATCAGGCCGCAGAGAAAACCAAGCCAATTTGAGGTGATATGCGGGGTGATGTATGCGCCGAAAAACAGCGTTAACGGGTGGTGAACCAGGTAGATAAACAGCGATGCGTTTACAAAATAGGTCACCCGCGCCGACTGAAAATTGAGCAAACGGTGACCAAAGGAGAAAACCACATTCACCATCCACAAGCCGAGTACCATCGTGATCACCGACTCGGTTTCATACATCCAGGCATCGCCGCTACCGTAACGTTGATTGAGCAAATAGGCGACAAATGCCATTGCTGCAGCGAGTGTGCAACCACGAGAAGGTGTGGTAAACAAGGCTTTAAGATTAGGGAAAATAAAAGCTAATGCACCAAGGATAAAAAACGGCATATAAAACAGCGTCTGCATGAAAATAAAATTGAACATGCCATCGCTTAAAATGGGCGGATAAACGATAAAGAGCGTTCTTCTTATTGCCGCATAGCCGATGCCGAGGCATAAGAAGATCACCGATAGTTTAGCCATTGAGAATTTTTTATTTTTGTTATCGGAATTATCTAAATTGTCTTTGATGCGCTTAAATATCCATATGCAAAGTGTCGTCATGACCACCAATACCAGTAAAAACCACAGGTGCGAAATTAATTCCCAGGCCAGTGTATTATATTTGTCATACAATGACAGGCCAGGCCAGCTTTCTGCTTTGCCTTTGACATACTGCAGCATAATGAATTGCGGCAAGGTCAGCAGAGGAATGGCCGTTAACATCGGGATCCCCACGCGTTCGACACGAACTTTCCACCATTTTTTCAATGGGTAGCGCAAAAAAAGCATGTAGGAAAAATAACCAGAAATAACGAAAAATACCTGCATGCGGAACGAGTGGATGAAATCGTTAAAAAGTGTCAGCCACCAGGACGGCTCTGCGCTATTCACATGCCAGGTGTGGCTTGAATAGATTAAAGAAATATGAAAAGGGATCCCTAACAACATCAACCAGGCGCGGATGGAGTCGAGGAAATATTCACGCTGCGCGGGTACTGGATTCATATATGGTTAACTAATCTCGGATTTTTCGTCTTATCCCTGCCGGGGAATGCCTTTAGGCTTTTGCCATAACAACATCGACCTGACCGCATCTGGCACAGGCTTCGCGGGTGTTTTTTGCGCGGCATAGTCACTACCACTAACCAAAATGGAAGCGTCTGTAAGACTGTTGATAAATAAATTTGCTGGCAAACCCTACACGAACTCGCTGCTTCTGTCTTTAGGAGAAGCACGGAAAGTGAAAACGGCCGCAATCAAGTGCTTAATCCATGAGCCAGCATGCTGAATAACGCCGGGATTCTGTTGTCGTAATGGCTGGTTATCCATTAAAATAGATCGGATCGATATAAGCACACAAAGGGGGAAGTGCTTACTTATTATGAAACATAAACTACAAATGATGAAAATGCGTTGGTTGAGTGCTGCAGTAATGTTAACCCTGTATACCTCTTCAAGCTGGGCGTTCAGCATTGACGATGTTGCAAAGCAAGCTCAATCCTTAGCCGGAAAAGGCTATGAGGCGCCTAAAAGCAACTTGCCCTCCGTTTTCCGCGACATGAAATACGCGGACTATCAGCAGATCCAGTTTAATCATGACAAAGCCTACTGGAACAATCTGAAGACCCCATTCAAGCTCGAGTTCTACCATCAGGGTATGTACTTCGACACGCCGGTCAAAATCAATGAAGTTACTGCAACGGCAGTAAAAAGAATCAAATACAGTCCGGATTATTTTACATTCGGCGATGTTCAGCATGACAAAGACACGGTAAAAGACCTTGGTTTTGCCGGTTTTAAAGTGCTTTACCCGATCAACAGCAAAGATAAAAACGATGAAATCGTCAGCATGCTCGGGGCCAGCTATTTCCGCGTGATTGGTGCAGGTCAGGTTTATGGCCTTTCTGCCCGCGGCCTGGCAATTGATACCGCGTTGCCATCCGGTGAAGAATTTCCGCGCTTTAAAGAGTTTTGGATCGAGCGACCAAAACCGAGTGATAAACGTTTAACCATTTATGCATTGCTTGACTCACCGCGAGCGACAGGCGCTTACAAGTTTGTGGTTATGCCAGGACGTGACACGGTTGTTGATGTGCAGTCTAAAATTTATCTGCGCGACAAAGTCGGCAAACTGGGTGTTGCGCCGCTAACCAGTATGTTCCTGTTCGGACCGAACCAGCCGTCTCCGGCGAATAACTATCGTCCGGAATTGCACGACTCAAATGGCTTGTCTATCCATGCCGGTAACGGCGAGTGGATCTGGCGTCCGCTGAATAACCCGAAACATCTGGCAGTTAGCAGCTTCTCTATGGAGAATCCGCAAGGGTTTGGTCTGTTACAGCGTGGCCGCAACTTCTCTCGTTTTGAAGATCTCGACGACCGTTACGATCTGCGTCCAAGCGCCTGGGTAACACCGAAAGGGGAGTGGGGCAAAGGTAGCGTTGAGTTGGTAGAAATCCCGACTAACGATGAAACTAACGATAACATCGTCGCTTACTGGACGCCGGACCAGCTGCCGGAACCGGGTAAAGAGATGAACTTTAAATACACCATCACCTTCAGCCGGGACGAAGACAAATTGCATGCGCCAGATAACGCCTGGGTACAGCAGACGCGTCGTTCAACGGGGGATGTGAAACAATCAAACCTGATTCGTCAACCTGACGGTACTATCGCCTTTGTGGTCGATTTTACTGGTGCAGAAATGAAAAAACTGCCAGCGGATACGCCAGTCACCGCACAAACCAGTATTGGCGATAATGGTGAGATTGTAGAGAGTACAGTGCGTTATAACCCGGTCACCAAAGGCTGGCGTCTGGTAATGCGCGTGAAAGTGAAAGATGCCAAGAAAACCACTGAAATGCGTGCTGCGCTGGTGAATGCCGATCAGACGTTGAGTGAAACCTGGAGCTACCAGTTACCTGCCAATGAATAAAACAACTGAGTACATTGACGCAATGCCCATCTCCGCCAGTGAGAAAGCGGCATTGCCGAAGACCGATATCCGCGCCGTTCATCAGGCGCTGGATGCCGAACACCGCATCTATGCGCGGGAGGATGACTCCCCGCAAGGGTCGGTGAAGGCACGTCTTGAACAAGCCTGGCCGGATTCGCTGGCTGATGGGCAGTTAATTAAGGACGACGAAGGACGCGATCAGCTTCAGGCAATGCCGAAAGCAAAACGCTCCTCTATGTTTCCCGATCCGTGGCGAACTAACCCGGTAGGGCGATTCTGGGATCGTCTGCGCGGCCGCGATGTGACACCGCGCTATCTGGCTCGGTTAACCAAAGAAGAACAGGAAAGCGAGCAAAAGTGGCGTACCGTCGGGACAATCCGTCGTTATATCCTGCTTATCCTGACACTGGCGCAAACCGTTGTCGCTACCTGGTACATGAAGACGATTCTGCCGTACCAGGGGTGGGCGTTTATTAATCCGGTTGATATGGTCGATCAGGATCTGTGGGTTTCCTTTATGCAGCTCCTGCCCTATATGCTGCAAACCGGCATTCTGATCCTCTTTGCTGTTCTTTTCTGCTGGGTGTCTGCCGGTTTCTGGACCGCGTTGATGGGGTTCCTGCAACTGCTCATTGGTCGCGATAAATACAGTATTTCTGCGTCGACCGTTGGCGATGAACCGCTAAACCCGGAGCATCGTACGGCATTGATCATGCCCATCTGTAATGAAGACGTGAATCGCGTCTTTGCAGGCTTGCGCGCAACGTGGGAATCGGTAAAAGCCACCGGCAATGCTAAACACTTTGATGTCTACATTCTGAGTGATAGTTACAACCCGGATATCTGCGTCGCAGAGCAAAAAGCCTGGATGGAGCTTATCGCTGAAGTCGGCGGCGAAGGGCAGATTTTCTATCGCCGCCGCCGCCGTCGTGTAAAGCGTAAAAGCGGTAATATCGATGACTTCTGCCGTCGCTGGGGCAGTCAGTACAGCTACATGGTAGTGCTGGATGCCGATTCAGTGATGACCGGTGATTGCTTGTGCGGCCTGGTGCGCCTGATGGAAGCCAACCCGAACGCCGGGATTATCCAGTCTTCGCCGAAAGCATCTGGTATGGATACGCTGTACGCGCGCTGCCAGCAGTTTGCGACCCGTGTTTATGGGCCATTGTTCACTGCCGGTCTGCACTTCTGGCAACTTGGCGAGTCGCACTATTGGGGGCATAACGCGATTATCCGCGTGAAACCCTTTATCGAGCACTGCGCGCTGGCGCCGTTGCCGGGTGAAGGCTCTTTTGCCGGTTCAATCCTGTCGCACGACTTTGTAGAAGCGGCACTGATGCGCCGTGCAGGTTGGGGAGTATGGATTGCGTACGATCTCCCGGGCTCTTATGAAGAGTTGCCACCAAACTTGCTGGACGAGCTAAAGCGTGACCGTCGCTGGTGTCACGGCAACCTGATGAACTTCCGCCTGTTCCTGGTTAAAGGGATGCACCCGGTACACCGTGCGGTGTTCCTGACGGGGGTAATGTCTTATCTCTCTGCGCCGCTGTGGTTTATGTTCCTCGCACTCTCGACCGCATTGCAGGTAGTGCATGCGTTGACCGAACCGCAATACTTCCTGCAACCACGGCAGTTGTTCCCGGTGTGGCCGCAATGGCGTCCTGAACTGGCGATTGCACTGTTTGCCTCAACAATGGTGCTGCTGTTCCTGCCAAAATTGTTGAGTATTTTGCTCATCTGGTGCAAAGGGACTAAAGAGTATGGTGGCTTCTGGCGCGTCACCTTGTCGTTGCTACTGGAAGTGCTGTTCTCCGTACTGCTGGCGCCGGTGCGCATGCTGTTTCATACGGTATTCGTGGTCAGTGCCTTCCTCGGCTGGGAGGTGGTGTGGAATTCACCGCAACGTGATGATGACTCCACTTCCTGGGGAGAAGCCTTTAAACGTCACGGTTCGCAACTGTTACTGGGCCTGGTGTGGGCGGTTGGCATGGCATGGCTGGATCTGAGATTCCTGTTCTGGCTGGCGCCGATTGTCTTCTCGCTGATCCTGTCACCGTTTGTTTCGGTGATCTCCAGTCGTGCGACCGTGGGGCTGCGTGCTAAACGCTGGAAACTGTTCCTGATCCCGGAAGAGTATTCACCGCCGCAGGTGCTGGTAGATACCGATCGTTTCCTTGAGATGAACCGTCAACGTTCTCTCGACGATGGCTTTATGCACGCGGTATTTAACCCGTCGTTTAACGCCCTGGCAACGGCAATGGCGACCGCTCGTCACCGCGCCAGTAAGGTGCTGGAAATCGCCCGTGACCGCCACGTTGAACAGGCGCTGAACGAGACGCCAGAGAAGCTGAACCGCGATCGTCGTCTGGTGCTTTTGAGCGATCCGGTAACGATGGCACGTTTGCATTTCCGCGTATGGAACTCTCCGGAGAAATATTCTTCATGGGTGAGTTACTATGAAGGGATAAAGCTGAATCCACAGGCATTGCGTAACCCGGATGCGGCTTCGCAATAAAAACGTAGTTGCCTGATGCGCTACGCTTATCAGGCCTACATCGTTCCTGCAATATATTGAGTTTGCAAGATTTTGTAGGTCGGATAAGGCGTTCACGCCGCATCCGGCAAAAACAACGAGCCAATAAAAATACCGGCGTAATGCCGGTATTTTTTTAGGAAAGAGGTATCAAATGCGTTTCATTGTGGTAGGCATCATGGTTACCTTACTGAGTGGCTGTGGCAGCATCATTAGCCGCACTTTACCGGGGCAGGGGCATGGCAACCAATATTATCCCGGGGTGCAATGGGATGTTCGTGACTCCGCATGGCGCTATGTTATGATCCTCGATCTGCCGTTCTCCCTCGTCTTTGATACCTTACTGCTGCCCATTGATATTCAACATGGGCCATATGAGTAATTAACGCTCATCCCATTCATCGGCGGCAGCGCGTCCTTCTTCAGTATCCAGGGGCGGCTCAAGCTGAAATTCGCCTTCGTCCCATTCATGCAGCGTATTTTCATCCTGCCATTCCTGGCGGATTTCAATTTCATCATAATCGCCGTCAAAGACGCTTTGTGCAGCTTCACCGCTGAACATTGGCAGACATTCACCTTCTTCGCCTTCATCAGCAAAAAACTCAACCTGCCACATAATGTCGCCATCTTGCAGAATATATTTCTGGACATTGAACTGTTGCACATTTGCTTCATCTGCATCGATTCCGGGGTTGTCAGCAAGAAATTCTTCCCGTGCGGCATCAATGGCTTCTTCAAGCGTTGCGTACATAGTCATCACGATTCTCCCTTTGATTTGATGATGTATTCAGGGAAAGAATAGCTGATTATGCGCTTTTGCAAGTATGAAAGGCGAAAAATCAGCCTGTCACTTGGGGCAATCGGCGGCGACGCAAACTGTTCCAGGAATAAACCGCGTTAAACAACACAACTCCTGCGGTGACCAGAAACACTGCGCGGAAACCATAGTTTGCCGAGATAGCCGCGCCCATCAATGGTCCCGTAACGTTGCCAATATCACGAAATGACTGGTTGTAGCTGAAAATTCGTCCGGCGATTTGGTTTGTTGAGTTATAGACCAGTAGCGTTTGTACTGCGGGGAGTAACGCACCATCGGCGGCCCCGAGTAAAAAGCGTAAAACCCCCAGTTGGAATGGTGTCTGGACGTAAGACATAGGGATTAACAGCAGCACAGAAAAGAGCAGCGCCGTTATCAGGATCTTCTCTGGCCCGATACGATCCCCCAGTTTGCCAAGCCGTGGCGCGCTAAGTAGCGCAGCCACGCCGGGGACCGAGGCAATCATGCCACTGATAAAAGCAACATTACTGACATTCCCCGCCAGTTCGCGGACATAGAGTGTCAGGATTGGCGCGATTGAACCGGTAGCGACCTGGATGATTAATGTTGTGACAAACAGGCTAAGTACCAGCTTCGGGTTTTTAAGCGATGTCACGACATCCCGCATGTGCAGCATCTCTTTTTTGCTGACTGGCTGGAATTTTTCTTTGATACAAAACAGGGTGACGAAAAAGCAGAGTATTAGCACACTGGCGGTAATAAAAAATACCGGGCGTAAGCCGTAGTTATCGGCGAGCAAGCCGCCAGCCATGGGGCCGAGCAGTGCGCCGCTAACGCCACCGGTAGAGAGCGTACCCAGCGCCCAGCCGCTTTTATTGCGTGGGACCTGAGTGGCGATTAGTGCGTTGGCATTAGGGACAAATCCACCGAGCAGACCCAGCAATGCTCGCAGGATCAGAAATTGCCAGATATTTTGCACTACCCCCATCAGCACCATCACGATACCCATCCCGAGGGCAGAGCGCAGGAGCATAATTTTTCGACCTTTGCGGTCAGCTAATCCTCCCCAGAACGGAGAAGCAATGGCGGAAAATAGAAAGGTAATACTGAAGACAATCCCTGACCACATATTTAGCGCCGAGTGGCCCGTAACGCCAAGTTGCTCAACGTAGAGGGGTAAGAACGGCATTACCAGACTGAAGGCGGCGCCGGTAAGAAAACAGCCAAGCCAGGCAACGAGCAGGTTTTGTTTCCAGTTTATGGGAGTGTCATTTTCACAGGGTGACATAGCAATCCGCTGTTGGTGCGCCAGGGCGCGGTGAACAAGAGAATAAAAGATAAGCACACTAATTATGCGCCTGACTTATAAGTGACGCAATGCAGAGAGCTTTTATCGCTAAATCAGGGAATTTGATGCTGATGTGCCGGATGCGATGCTGCGCATCCGGCATAAAGAAGGTTAGTAACGTGAAGGAACGCCTTCCGGGCGCGTTTTGAAGCGGCGATGCAACCACATGTATTGTTCTGGCGCCATCATGATGCATTTTTCAACCACTTTGTTCATCCATGCGGCGGTGGTTTCAGCGTTATCCAGAGGCGGTGAACACTCTGGCGGCAGCATGATCAATTGATAACCTTTGCCGTCCGGCTTACGACGAGGGACAAATGGCACCAGACATGCGCCGGACATTCGTGCCAACATCCAGGTGCCGCTAGTGGTTGCCGCCTGCTCAACGGCGAACAACGGCACAAAAACGCTCGAGCGCGGACCGTAATCGTGATCCGGCGCATACCAGACGACTTCACCTTTTTTAAGTGCTTTAATCATCCCTTTTAAATCTTTGCGATCGAGCATCGATTTATTCGAACGCAGGCGGCCCCAGGTTTGCAGCCAGTCGATCAATGGATTGTCATTCGGGCGATAAACCCCGATCCCCGGCTCCTGCATTCCAAATTGTCGTGCACCGAGTTCCAGCGTCAGAAAATGGATGCCAACTAACAGGATGCCACGCTTTTGCGCCTGCACGTCACGGACATGCTCCATGCCGATAACTTCCGTCCAGCGGGCAACCCGACTTTCTGGCCAGAACCATGCCATGCCGGTTTCCATCAGTCCCATGCCAACGGATTCAAAATTCTTAATCACCATCTGCTGGCGCTCTTGTTCGCTCATTTCCGGGAAGCACAGTTCCAGGTTGCGATGCACAATTTTGGCGCGTCGTTTCATTAAACGTAACGCCAGTCGCCCCGTCGCAATGCCAAGGCGGTAGATGATTGGGTAGGGTAACTGAACGACTAACCAAAGTACGCCAATACCCAACCAGGTTAACCAATAACGCGGATGAAGCAGTGCGGTGGAGAACTTGGGTAGATTCGTCATATCAATCCTGTCTTTCAACCTATACGGGCAATTGTATGTATTGTCGCATTTTTTCGCCCTCAACCAAAATTTGAGGCTGAAGACTGGGCGAAAATGCCGCGCATGTAAACTATTAATAATTTTTAATGCGCAAATGTAGCGTAAAATGTGTGGATGTTAATTTGCGATTATTGCTATATCATGCGCCGGATTTTACTTTCCCACCTCGCAGGAACCGTACACCATGCCAGTGTTACACAACCGAATTTCCAACGACGCACTGAAAGCCAAAATGCTGGCCGAGAGTGAACCGCGCACCACCATTTCGTTTTATGAATATTTCCATATTGCCGATCCTAAAGTGACCCGCGATGCTTTATATCAGCTATTTGCTTCGTTGGATGTTTTTGGCCGGGTCTATCTGGCACATGAGGGGATCAACGCGCAAATTAGTGTACCAGCGAGCAACGTCGAGACATTTCGTGCACAGCTTTATGCTTTTGATCCTGCGTTAGATGGTTTACGCCTGAATATCGCGTTGGATGATGATGGGAAATCCTTCTGGGTGCTGCGCATGAAGGTCCGCGAGCGGATTGTCGCCGACGGGATTGACGATCCTCAATTTGATGCCACCAATGTCGGGGAATATCTGCAAGCGGCGGAAGTGAATGCCATGCTTGATGATCCCGATACGCTGTTTATCGACATGCGCAACCACTATGAATATGAAGTCGGTCATTTCGAAAATGCGTTGGAAATTCCGGCTGATACCTTTCGTGAACAACTGCCGAAAGCGGTTGAGATGATGCAGACGCATAAAGATAAAAAAATCGTCATGTACTGCACTGGTGGCATTCGTTGCGAAAAGGCCAGTGCCTGGATGAAGCATAACGGCTTTAATAAAGTCTGGCATATTGAAGGCGGCATTATTGAATACGCCCGTAAGGCGCGTGAACAAGGCTTACCAGTGCGTTTTGTTGGCAAAAATTTCGTTTTTGACGAACGGATGGGCGAGCGCATCTCTGATGAAATTATTGCACATTGCCATCAGTGCGGCACGCCATGCGACAGCCATACCAACTGTAAAAATGATGGCTGTCACTTGCTGTTTATCCAGTGTCCGACGTGTGCTGAGAAATTCAAGGGGTGTTGTAGTGAGATTTGCTGCGAAGAGAGCGCATTACCGCCAGAAGAACAACGACGTCGTCGAGCCGGGCGAGAAAATGGCAATAAAATCTTCAATAAGTCGCGGGGGCGCCTGAATACGACGCTGGGCATACCTGATCCTGTGAAATGAACATCATTGCCGGATGCTCGTCATCCGGCAACATTTCAGCATTATTTCTGCTGTACACCTTCCACTGAAATAATCAGATCAACTTCCTGAGAGGCCGGACCCAAATCTGACTTGATATTGAAGTCTTTCAGCTTAATTTTACCTTCAGCTTCGAAGCCTGCACGTTTACCACCCCATGGGTCGTCGCCCTGACCAATCAACTTCGCTTCCAGCGTTACTGGTTTAGTTACGCCATTCAGTGTCAGATCACCTGTGATATCCAGCTCGTCACCGTCTTTTTTTACGCTAGTGGACGTAAAGGTTGCCTGCGGATATTTTGCTGTGTTGAGGAAATCCGCGCTGCGCAGATGTTTATCGCGCTCGGCATGGTTGGTATCTACGCTGGTGGTGTTAATGGTGACATTGACTTTATCGGCAGCCGGATTCTTTTCATCAAACGTAAAAGTACCGTCGAAATCTTTAAAAGTGCCGTAAACCCAGCTGTAGCCCAGATGTTGAATGCGGAAATTGACAAAGGCGTGCTGGCCTTCTTTGTCAATTTTGTAATCGGCAGCGATAGCTGAACCGGCAGAGAACAACAGGGAAGCGAAGGTTAAACCAAGCAGGCTTTTTTTCATTTTTTATACTCCATAGTCAGATGACGACTTTCCCAGAATGCGCTTCAGGGTGTCGTCTTTATCGATGAAATGATGTTTCAGCGCCATAAATCCGTGCATAACTGACAGGACGACGACACTCCAGGCAAACCAGAAATGTAGAGCGCCTGCTAAGTCAGCTTGCGTGCCTGCGTCGGCAAGCGTTGCGGGGATTTCAAACCAACCAAAGATGCTGATGGGTTTGCCATCGGCGGTCGAGATAAGGTAGCCGCTCATGCCAATAGCAAAGAGCAAAAGATAAAGTGCCAGATGGCCTGCTTTCGCTCCGTAGCGTATACCGGGAGAATAGCTTTTCAGTGGGCCAGGCGGAGGAGAAATTAAACGCCAGAGAACGCGAATAACCAGCCCCATCATTAATAGAATACCGATGCTTTTATGCAACTCTGGCGCCTTATGATACCAACCGTCGTAATAACTTAACGTTACCATCCACAAACCTAAAGCAAACATGCCATAGACAATAATTGCCGTTAGCCAATGCAAAGCGGCAGAAATAACACCATAGCGTTGAGGGGAATTTATGAATTGCATAACTGCATCCAGAACATATTCACGAGGTAATGAAAATGGCCTGTCATGAGATGAATTGCAACTTAAAAACAACAATCCGAATGATATTTATTTTTATTTCAATAATTTTGATTTAATAATGAAAGAATCTTCATAAGTTTAGTGGTTCCAGGCTGAGGGATGTCTGGTGAATGCTGTTGCGACTGGAATAAGCTTATTCAAATTTTCACGCCAAATGAAAGGGAAATTAAATTTTTGTCAGTTTGTGTCAGCGCCTGGTGATTAAAAATAAAACACATAGATCAGATCCATAATCGCCAATACCCCCCAGAGAAAAAGATAAAGCATGAGATGTTCGCGAATATTATTGATGAGATAGTTCACCAGGCGACGCATTAAAAACTCCTGTAAAAACGGCCTCAACTTAGAGGCCGTGATGATGATTATTGGAAGCGGGAAAGCCGGAATGGCGTTAAATCAAAATCGATTTCTTTGTCTTGCGCAAAATCAGCGGCTATTTCCCCTAATACCGACGCAAATTTAAAGCCATGCCCACTCAGGCCGGTAATCAGTAGCGTATTAGCGTGTCCTGGTAGGGTATCGATAATAAAATCTTCGTCAGGCGAATTATCATAGGTGCAAGCAGCGCCATACAGGCAGCAGCCGATACCTGGCAACACACTACGTAAGAATGGGAAAGCTTCGGAACCGTCACTGTCGATTTCCGCAAACGGAACACGTTCATCCGCTGAATGAATGACCTGACCACCGTTATGTTTCCCAATCTTCAGAGCATCGTTTTCCGCCGGAAAACCGTAGTATTGATCGCCATTGGGCAATTCACCGGTAAAGGCCGGGAATTTATTCTTCACGCTATAGCGGCCATCGGCCTGATACCAGGCGAATACTTTACGTACGGGCTGGATGGGCAGTTCTGGTAGCAGCTCTTTTACCCAGGTACCTGCACAGACGATCGCTTTCTTCGCCTGGTACTCGCCGTCCGCCGTTTCAATAGTTACGCCGTTATCGTCATGACGAATTGCGGTGACCGGACAGTTAAACAGTTGTGCGCAGCCAGCTTCATTCGCCAGTTTGATCCAGGTTTTAATCGCCAGTTCGCTGCGTAAAAAACCGGAATCGGCCTCAAATAGCCCGATATAGTTGTCAGGGACGCGTATTTCCGGCCAGCGGGCCATAATTGTCTGTGCATCCAGTTTTTCGACGTTGAGTTGCCATTGTTCCGCGCTGTGGGCGACATTGGCGAGAAACTCGGAGTCGGCAGGGCCGAGGTTGATGACGCCGGAGCGCACAAAAACGGGGTCTTCTTCGTTGTGACGGGAGAGTTCATCCCACAGGGTTTGCGCACGGAGTACTAGCGGGACATACTTTTCGCCTTCGCCATAAGCATGGCGAATTAATCGCGTATCTCCGTGGTGGCTGCCGTGTTGATGTGGCGGCATATGGCTGTCGGTCATCAGCACTTTCAAACCGGCCTGGGTGGCATAATACCCGGCTGCAGCGCCTACGGAACCGCTGCCAATAATGATGAGATCGTATTTCATTTTTTTCTCTCTGCTCTCATGGTTTAAGCAGAGTAAATAAGTAACAAACGATATACAACCCAGAAATGGTAAAGGCACCGTTAAGGTGCCTTTTGGGTGGATGGTCATGTCATGTTAATGACGCCGATACTCATTGACATGGAAATCACCAGATTCAATTTTGGCGATTCCTGCTTCTAATATCGAAATAAATTGTCTGGCAACATCAGTAGTTAACCAGAGTGTCTGACCAACTTCAGTCCCTTCCTGCTCGGACTTATTTGGGGTCTGGTAGTGCAAACGCAACATCAGCGCATCATAGCTATCAACGGTGCTGATGTCCCACCCTACGAGCGGATGAGTCTGAATGACTTCATTGTTTTTTTCCATCATGGCCCCCTAATTCGTGTTACTAGACAACGTTATTCGAGGTTCAATGCGTTTTTATCTGAAGCAACTTCAGTATATCAATAAATATGGGTATTCACCGAAATTTTAAAGGTGTAGTGAGATATTTTTTTGCTTTTAAGATTTATATGAACAATAAAACAGCATGTCGTTCATATTTTTTTAGCATATTGTGCAATTATTTTGAGGGAGTGTAAAATTTGTACAAACAATCTTAAAATATAAAAAAGCCGGGGCGACCCGGCAAAAACAAACATCACTGCATATTATTCGCTAACAAACCAGTCATCGGCGCTTTCCCACGTTTCTTGTAGAATTTCGCTAATGCGCTGTTTATCTTCTTTTGTTGCGCCAATAACCGATAAATTATTTGCCGCAGCATATCGTACCGATACGTGACCTTCATTGTCCGGAAACGCATACTGAATACGACGAGAAAGTTCACCCGCCAGAGCGTCAATGGCCCCAGTGGGTAGTGGAGAAGTTTTCGCTATGGTGACTTCAATTCGCATAATAGCCCCCTGTTGAATATACTGGTTATTTATACAGGTAAAATAAGCTAAAGACAACAGGTGGCTACGTTTTTTATTGCTTAAAAGACCAACGTACAGTTTCCCCAGCCAGGAAAGGAACAAGCGTGTCGTCTGTCAGAGCGATGCTTTCAGCAATTTGCTGTTCTTCGCGTATCAGCTCAATAAACGATTCATTGACCGGTAATCCATAGAATTTCGGCCCGTTTAAAGAACAGAATGCTTCAAAATGCTGTAGTGCATTCATCTCTTCAAATACGGTTGCATAGCTACCCAGCGCCGATGGCGCATTAAAGCAACCTGCACAGCCGCAGCTACTCTCTTTACGATGACGGGCATGTGGTGCGGAATCGGTACCCAGAAAAACGCGATCAAAACCACTGGCGACCAGCTCACGCAGCGCCTGTTGGTGAATATTGCGTTTGAGGATCGGCAGACAGTAGAGATGCGGACGCACACCGCCAACCAGCATATGGTTACGGTTAAACATCAGATGCTGGGGAGTAATGGTGGCGGCCAATAGTTCATTTCCGTCACGAACATAGTCAGCAGCATCTTTGGTGGTGATGTGCTCGAAAACGACTTTCAGCGCGGTCAGGCGCTGGCGTAGTGGCTCCATGACCGTCTCAATAAAACGCGCTTCACGGTCAAAAATGTCGATGTCAGCATGGGTCACTTCACCATGCACCAGCAGCGGCATACCGATTTTTTCCATGCGCTCAAGTACTGGCATGATTGCGTCAACCGACGTCACGCCGTGGCTGGAGTTGGTGGTGGCGTTCGCAGGGTAAAGTTTTGCGGCGGTGAACACGCCTTCGTTAAATCCACGCTCCAGCTCATTGGGGTCCAGCGAGTCTGTTAAATAACAGGTCATCAGCGGGGTGAAATCGTGTCCGTCCGGTACGGCGTCAAGGATACGTTGGCGATAAGCCACAGCAGCCTCAACTGTTGTTACAGGCGGTGCCAGATTGGGCATAACGATGGCCCGACCATAGGTTTCGCTGGTATACGGCACGACAGTTTTTAACATGTCGCCATCGCGGAGGTGAAGGTGCCAGTCGTCTGGGCGGCGGATCTTTAATACCTGGGATGGTGCAGTCATTAATTTCTATGCTCCGGCTGAAGGGATGTTTTTGCCGGACACAAAGGATAAGCGGAAACGTTTTCCTTTGCACGAAAAATAAAGGGCGCAAATACGCCCTCGTAATTAATCAGTGAACGGAATGACTATTTCACCTGGTTTCACTTCAATGCCTTTTGCCAGTTTTTTAGCCATTGCTTCGCCTTTGCTGCCATCTTCGCGCAGGACGTAAGCCGGCTGCTGGTTAAAGTAATTGCGTAATGCCTGATTCAAATAGGGAAGTAACGTTTGCATCACGGTTTGCATTTTTTCCGGCTGCACGGTCGCGTCGACCACTTCCATCTCTTTCAGGAAGATGGCGCCTTTCTCTTTATCAAACACAGGCAGCGCTTTCAGCTTCAGTTTCATGGTTGCTTTTTGGCTACCGAACAGAGAGTTCATATCCAGATTGGCGTCCCCGGTTAGGGTAACCTTATTAGGTTCTTCACGACCAATTTGGCTGGTCAGGTTTGTCAGAACTATATGGGCGTCAGCCACGCCGGGCAAACCGATATCTTTTGAGAAATTATTATGTTTCGCAAGCGACTGGTTAATCTCTTGTTCGGTGATGGTGTATTGGGTGAGTTGATTACAGCCAACGAGCAGGCCACTGACGATTAATGCAGCGGCAAATAAAAACTTGTTCATGGTAGTCCTCGACATGAAATCTGCGTCAATATCCTGACACAACGCAGCATGTGTCACCAGCGATAAACTCGCCAGCAGAAAAAACTGAAAACAGCGGCAACCCGCGAATACAGGCTGCCGCGGCAGGCCAGGATTAAATCGCCATTGATGATAGCAAATTGATTTGCGTCTGTTTGGCCATGTTATCGCGGTAATCAGCGACGCGGCTTGGCCAGTTTATTCCGGCAACCAGCGTCAGATTACGCAGCAGCGGAAAAAGTTGAATGTCATCTTCCGAAAGCTCGCCATTCACGGCGTTTGGCTTGACGATGAGTTTATCCAGTGCACGTAAATCATCGCTGATATTTTTAATTAACCCATCAGAATGTGAGAGAAGCTCGGCAAAATTACCCGCGCTGACCTCTTTCTTGTCGATGAAGTATTTGCGCGCGGCGGGAGTAGAAAACTCATCAAACGCCGATTTGGCAAAACGCGGCAACAGCAGTTTATTGGCATAGCCGTTGACCTTGCGCAGCCACTCTTCAATGGCAGGGGAGCGTTTACCCGTCAGTAACGGTTTGCCGTCGAGCTTATCCACATAGTGAACAATGTCCATGCTTTCTGGCATATAGCGGCTGTCATCTTTTTGCAGAATGGGAACCTGTTTTTGACCGACCATCCGGGTGGGTGTTTCTGCATCGTCGTTGAGCAGAACGTGTAATTCGACGGGGATATTTTTCAGGCCGAAAATCATGCGGGCTTTGAGGCAGTAAGGGCAGTGATCGTAAATATATAGCTTCACGTGACTCCTCCATTTGGCTGTCAGTTCACTTTCAGTATGGAGGAGTCAGGGGGGAGTATCAAATCAGGCGTCGTGTTCCAGCAACCGACGCGCGGCACGTTTATGGCTAAATTGCCAGCCCAACGCAAGGAAGGTGATGACGCCAATAACGCCCAACATCATCCACGGCAACTCCGGTTGTTGCGTGGATTTACCCAGGTCAAACAGCCAGCCGCCGCCGATATAGCCAATAGCGCCGCCTATCGCCAGGCCCAGCCGACTAAACCCCATATAACTGCCGCGCGCTCGTGCATCCGCTAACGAGGCGCTAAGAGTTTCACGCGCAGGTTCGGCAATAATCGAGCCAATATAAAACAGACAAATCAGGGTGAAAAGTTGTTGCAGGCCACTGACCATGCCCACGGGTATCATGCTTAATGACATCACCAGTAGCCCCGCCATCAACCGGTGTTCCAGACGAAAACGCTTTTCGCTCCAGCGGGCGATAGGGTAGAGCAACGTTAACGACAGACACGCTTCGATGGCATACATCCATTTAACGGCAGAGGGCGCTCCGGCTACGTCGTTGACCATAATCGGCAGCATCAACATCACCTGCACAGCCAGCATGTAGTAGCCCGCGAGTGTCAGGACATAGGTGACAAAACGTTTATCGCGCATCACGCGGGTCATGCCTTCGCGGACTGGCGTACGCACGGTAGAGAGTTTCCATGCGGGCAACAACCAGGCGTTAAACGCTGCACACAATACAAACAGAATTGCCCCCGTGGCGCAGACCAGGCGAAAATCGTATTGCAATAACCAACTCCCCAACAGCGCGCCAATGACCGCACCGGCACTGTCCTGCATCATCAACAGGGAGAAAAAACGGCCCCGTTGTTCCGGACGAATTAATTTCACCACCAGCGCCGAACGCGGCGGATCAAATAACGTACCGCCGAGGCCCGAGAGCAAACAAGAAAACCACAGCATCCAGGGTTCATGGGCGATGCCCATGGTGGCGAATCCGGCGGCGCGCATCAGCATACCGGTAACGATCATCGGTTTAGCGCCAAAACGGTCGGCAATAGCACCGCCGAAAATGCCTAATCCTTGCTGAATGAACTGACGCAGACCGAGGGCAATACCGACCATTACGGCGGCCCAGCCCATTTGATCAACGAAGCGGATAGAGATCAGCGGGAAGACAACAAAGAACCCCAGCACGACCAGCATATTATCGACGAGAAGGAAATATTTACCCAGGTTCCTCGCCTGCGATACGCGCGACATTTCCCCTCCCGGGAAATAAAAGATGAGCACTTTCTATTCTGCATTGCTGCTAAGATTTTTCCCATCATATCGGGGACAATATTTTTTTATCAAAACGTCGCTTTGATAGAGAGTTTTTATCAAATATGTGAATAATGCAGAAAATGGTATTTTGGACTTTTCACAGGCTCTGGTTGCGCAGGTATAGTAATACTTACAGCGTATTAAAGACGTTACGGGAAGGAGTAGGTATAGAATGTTTGGCTATCGCAGTAACGTGCCAAAAGTGCGCTTAACCACCGACCGACTGGTCGTGCGTCTGGTGCATGAACGTGATGCCTGGCGACTGGCGGATTATTACGCAGAGAATCGCCATTTCCTGAAGCCCTGGGAGCCGGTGCGCGATGAAAGCCACTGCTATCCTTCAGGCTGGCAGGCCAGGTTAAGCATGATTAACGAATTTCATAAACAGGGCTCAGCCTTTTACTTTGGATTATTTGATCCAGATGAGAAAGAGATTATTGGCGTAGCCAATTTTTCCAATGTGGTACGCGGCTCTTTTCACGCCTGTTATCTCGGTTATTCGATCGGACAAAAATGGCAGGGGAAAGGACTGATGTTTGAAGCTCTGACCGCCGCCATTCGCTATATGCAACGTACCCAACATATTCATCGCATTATGGCCAACTATATGCCGCACAATAAACGCAGCGGTGATTTGCTGGCGCGGTTGGGGTTTGAAAAAGAAGGCTATGCGAAAGATTATTTGTTGATTGATGGAAAATGGCGCGATCACGTACTGACGGCATTAACCACCCCGGACTGGACGCCCGGCCGCTAAGGAGAATTTCATGAAGTATCAACTTACCGCACTGGAAGCCCGTGTGATTGGCTGTTTGCTGGAAAAACAGGTGACGACGCCAGAGCAATACCCGCTTTCCGTGAATGGCGTGGTAACGGCCTGTAACCAGAAAACAAACCGTGAACCGGTAATGAATCTGAGCGAATCCGAGGTACAGGAGCAACTGGATAATCTGGTAAAACGCCATTATCTGCGCACGGTGAGTGGCTTTGGTAATCGAGTCACCAAATATGAACAGCGTTTCTGCAACTCTGAGTTTGGTGACCTGAAACTTAGCGCCGCGGAAGTCGCATTAATTACCACCTTGTTGTTGCGCGGTGCTCAGACGCCAGGTGAACTGCGCAGTCGCGCGGCGCGGATGTATGAATTCAGCGATATGACGGAAGTAGAAACGACGCTGGAACAACTGGCTAATCGCGAAGATGGGCCTTTTGTCGTTCGTCTGGCTCGCGAACCGGGTAAACGCGAAAGCCGCTATATGCATCTTTTCAGTGGCGAGGTGGATGATCAGCCTGTGCTTACAGAAACGTCGGACGCGGTTGGTGGTGATTTACAATCCCGCGTCGAAGCCCTGGAAATCGAGGTGGCAGAACTGAAACAGCGTCTTGATTCGTTGCTGGCCCATCTGGGAGATTAACGTGAAAAAATTACGTATCGGCGTAGTGGGTTTAGGCGGCATCGCGCAAAAAGCGTGGCTGCCAGTGCTGACAGCTGCGTCTGACTGGACGCTACAGGGGGCGTGGTCGCCAACGCGTGAGAAAGCCATCTCAATTTGTGAAAGCTGGCGCATTCCTTACGCCGATTCGTTATCTAACCTTGCCGCCAGTTGCGATGCGGTATTTGTCCACTCCAGCACCGCCAGTCATTTTGAGGTGGTCAGTGCGTTATTAAATGCAGGTGTACATGTCTGTGTCGATAAACCGCTGGCGGAAAATCTGCGCGATGCCGAGCGACTGGTTGAACTTGCAGCGCGCAAAAAACTGACACTGATGGTCGGCTTTAACCGTCGTTTCGCGCCGCTGTACTGTGAGTTAAAAACGCAGCTTGCCAGCGCAGCCTCGCTAAGAATGGATAAACATCGTACCAATAGCGTCGGGCCACACGATCTTTATTTCACCTTGCTGGATGATTATTTGCATGTGATTGATACCGCGCTGTGGTTGTCTGGCGGCAATGCAACTCTCGAAAGCGGTACGTTGCTGACCAATGAGTCTGGCGAAATGCTGTTTGCCGAGCACCATTTTTCGGCAGGTCAGTTACAAATCACCACCTCTATGCATCGTCGTGCCGGAAGTCAGCGTGAAGCGGTGCTGGCAGTGACTGAAGGGGCATTAATCGACATCACCGATATGCGTGAATGGCGTGAGGAGCGTGGGCAGGGCGTGGTGCATAAACCGATTCCTGGCTGGCAAAGTACCCTCGAGCAGCGTGGATTTGTCGGTTGTGCGTGCCATTTCATTGAATGCGTGCAAAATCAGACAGTTCCGCAAACCGCGGGTGAACAGGCGGTGCTGGCGCAGCGCATCGTTGATAAGATCTGGCGCGATGCGATGAGTGAATAAACCCTGTAACATCTGGCGGTAGCAATTCACCATAATCCAGGTAGACTATTCGCCTCTTTCAGCGCCTGCCTTGCAGGCGTTTTGCCGTGGGTCTGGATTAGAACACCGATGAATTTATTAAAATCGCTGGCCGCCGTCAGCTCGATGACCATGTTTTCGCGTGTGCTTGGCTTCGCACGCGACGCTATTGTCGCCAGAATCTTTGGCGCAGGGATGGCAACCGACGCCTTTTTTGTCGCGTTCAAACTTCCTAACTTGTTACGCCGTATCTTTGCTGAAGGGGCATTCTCCCAGGCTTTCGTGCCGATTCTGGCGGAATATAAAAGCAAGCAGGGCGAAGACGCCACGCGGGTCTTTGTCTCTTATGTCTCTGGTCTGCTGACACTGGCGCTGGCGGTTGTGACGGTCGCCGGCATGCTCGCCGCGCCGTGGGTGATCATGGTAACCGCGCCGGGCTTTGCGGATACTGCCGACAAATTCGCACTTACCAGCCAGTTATTACAGATTACTTTTCCTTATATCTTATTGATTTCACTGGCATCGCTGGTGGGGGCAATTCTGAATACCTGGAACCGTTTCTCGATTCCGGCATTTGCCCCAACATTGCTCAACATCAGCATGATTGGCTTTGCGCTGTTTGCAGCGCCGTACTTTAATCCACCCGTGCTGGCGCTGGCGTGGGCAGTTACGGTGGGCGGCATCCTGCAACTGGTTTATCAGCTACCGCATCTGAAGAAGATTGGTATGTTGGTATTGCCGCGCATTAACTTCCACGATGCCGGGGCGATGCGCGTAGTGAAACAGATGGGGCCGGCGATTCTTGGCGTCTCTGTTAGCCAGATTTCCTTAATCATCAACACTATTTTTGCCTCATTTCTTGCCTCCGGCTCGGTGTCATGGATGTATTATGCCGACCGTTTGATGGAGTTTCCGTCCGGTGTACTGGGCGTGGCGCTGGGGACCATTTTGCTGCCGTCGTTGTCGAAAAGTTTTGCCAGCGGTAATCACGATGAATACAACCGTCTGATGGACTGGGGGCTGCGTCTTTGTTTCCTGCTGGCGCTGCCAAGCGCGGTGGCGCTGGGCATCCTCTCCGGTCCGTTAACTGTTTCGCTGTTCCAGTACGGTAAATTTACCGCCTTTGATGCGTTGATGACCCAGCGGGCGTTAATTGCCTACTCGGTAGGTTTGATTGGCCTGATTGTGGTGAAAGTGCTGGCTCCGGGCTTTTATTCACGGCAGGACATTAAAACGCCGGTGAAAATTGCCATCGTCACGCTGATTTTGACGCAATTGATGAACCTTGCATTTATCGGCCCGTTGAAACATGCCGGACTGTCGCTTTCCATTGGTCTGGCGGCGTGTCTGAATGCTTCGCTGCTTTACTGGCAGTTGCGTAAGCAGAAAATCTTTACCCCACAACCCGGCTGGACTGCGTTTCTGCTGCGTTTACTCGTGGCGGTTCTGGTGATGTCTGGTGTGCTTTTAGGCATGTTGCATATTATGCCGGACTGGTCGTTGGGCACTATGCCCTGGCGTTTACTGCGTTTGATGGCGGTCGTTGTCGCGGGAATTGCAGCATACTTTGCCGCACTGGCCGTGTTGGGCTTCAAAGTAAAAGAATTTGCTCGTCGTACTGCTTAACGTAGAATTCCGGCCTGCATCGCAGGCCGGAGAAAATCTTCAAATAGAAATCTTTTTACCACCGCGCCAGGGTGTTGAGGTCTGACCGTTCGCCCCGTACAGTGTCGGCTCCTGATGCGGTTTCAGCATTTCCAGTGCCTGTTGATTGCGCTCAATCTGCCCTTCCAGTAGCCAGCCGTTATGCTGATTTAACTGGCGCAATTGCTGCGTTTTCTCGGTGATTTCCTGCCAGCATTGCGCAATATCTTCACTTATTTCTGTATCCGGTGCCTGTCGACGCAGCTGTTCCAGGTAATCCAGAGTCGCCAGCATTGAGCTTTTTTGTTCTGTAATATGTTGCAGCTGGCTACCGGTGAACTGCCCCATAGAGAGATGTTGCTGCTCCTGGACCATCACTATATTAAGCTCGTTAAGCACCACAGACATCTGGTTGAGAATCTCAGCAAGACGCGGCATCTGATTATTTACTCATTAAATCTTGTTGCACTTCGTTGATCAGCGCATCGGCAATTTTGCCGACATCCATTTTTAGTTCACCATTACGAATCGCCAATTTTAATGCTTCAACGCGTTCAAGATTGATATCACTGCTGCCCGGTTGCATCAGTGTTGCCTGCGCATCGCTTAACTTGACGTTAGTACTGGCGGTAGCCGTCGTTTTTGCTGCGCGGGTATTGGTTACCGGAGCGTCACTGGTTTCACGTGGCTGAACGGTGCTTACAGGCTTCAGGGGGGAAGTGCGGTCAATACTCATGGTTTATTCCTCATTGAGGGCGCTTTATCATTTGTTGCTTATTTATCGGCAATGGACGGGCAATCTTTAATAGCTTACAGGTTTATAAGAATATTCCCATCGGCATCCACTACGCCACTGACTACCTGACCCGATATCATTCTCACGCGGGCTTTTTGCGCGACGGAAGCGTTATTCAGCGCCAGACCTTCAGCATTTGCACTGAACCCATCGCCACTGGCAATCACGTTAACGCGTTGTCCTGCTTTTACCCGCCAGGCCTGACGCAGCATAGTCAGCTGTATAGGTTGTCCGGGGACCAAATCGCGCAGGCTAACCGCATCAACCAGTTGATTAGCATCCAGAACGGTACGCGGCGGTAGTGTATCCAGTCTGCCACGTTTAAGTTTTACACTGCCTGCGTCAAGCTTTCCCCCACGCACAACTGGCATTGCTGCAACAACATAATTCCCTGTCGCCTGTACATTCACTTGCACGTAATGCTTATCGTTGCCACAACGTGCCAGCACATTCACATTGCCCCACAGGCGGGCGTTATTAGTCATGGAAAGCAGCGGCTGTTCGCATGGCGGCAATAAATTGGGTGCAGTACGAATAGAAACGTGGACCTCATCACTTAGCCCTGCCAGTTGTGCAACGAAAAAGGTTTGCAATTGTGAGGGGAAATCGCCAGCCGCACTAAGTGGACTGAACAACATCGTGATGATCGCCACACAGCGCATTATTGTCAGCATTTTTGCCCCCGGCTATTTTCACAGCCTGAATTGTACCCGTACGCAATGACCATCAACGGCATAAATAGCAACCCATTTTGCTTTTATTCCGCCGATAACGCGCGCGTAAAGTCTTTAAGCTGACGGCAGAATTTTGATATCTGCGGAGGAGATATGCTCGATAAGCTCGACGCCGCCTTACGTTTTCAACAAGAGGCACTCAATCTGCGCGCCCAGCGTCAGGAAGTGCTGGCGGCAAATATCGCCAATGCCGACACCCCTGGTTATCAGGCGCGCGATATGGATTTTGCCAGTGAACTTAAAAAAGTGATGCAGCGCGGGAGAGATGAAACCAGCGTGGTCGCGCTGACGTTGACCTCGTCGCAGCATATTCCAGCACAGGCGTTGTCACCTCCTGCCACAGAATTGCAATACCGTATTCCGGACCAGCCTTCACTGGACGGCAATACCGTGGATATGGATCGCGAACGCACCCAGTTTGCCGATAACAGCCTGCAATACCAGATGAGCCTTAGCGCGTTGAGCGGACAAATCAAAGGCATGATGAACGTATTACAAAGCGGAAATTAACGGATGGCACTGCTGAATATTTTTGACATCGCCGGATCGGCGTTAACCGCTCAGTCTCAGCGTCTGAACGTGGCTGCCAGCAACCTGGCCAACGCCGACAGCGTGACGGGGCCAGATGGTCAGCCGTATCGGGCAAAACAGGTGGTGTTCCAGGTGAACGCCGCGCCAGGGGCAGCGACGGGCGGAGTCAAAGTGGCTGACGTGATTGAAAGCCAGGCCCCGGACAAACTGGTCTATGAACCGGGTAATCCGCTGGCGGACGCGAAGGGCTACGTGAAAATGCCAAACGTCGATGTGGTAGGCGAGATGGTTAACACCATGTCGGCGTCGCGCAGCTATCAGGCCAACGTTGAAGTACTCAATACGGTGAAAAGCATGATGCTGAAAACCCTCACGCTCGGTCAATAAAGGAGAAAGTCATGTCCATTGCGGTAACCACCACCGATCCGACAAATACCGGCGTCAGCACTACCAGCAGTAGTTCGATTACGGGCAGTAACGCCGCCGATTTACAGAGCAGCTTTCTGACGTTGCTGGTGGCGCAACTGAAAAACCAGGATCCGACCAATCCAATGGAAAACAACGAGCTGACGTCACAACTGGCGCAAATCAGCACGGTCAGCGGGATTGAAAAGCTCAACACCACACTCGGTTCGATTTCCGGGCAGATTGATAACAGCCAGTCGCTACAGGCCAGCAACCTGATTGGTCACGGCGTGATGATCCCCGGCACCACCATTCTTGCCGGTACTGGCAGTGAAGAAGGGGCGGTGACCACCACCACGCCGTTTGGTGTTGAACTGCAACAGGCCGCAGACAAAGTGACCGCAACTATAACCGATAAAAATGGCGCAGTTGTGCGCACCATTGATATTGGTGAGCTCAGCGCCGGAGTCCACAGTTTCACCTGGGACGGCACGTTGACTGATGGTACGACCGCGCCGAACGGTTCTTATAACGTGGCAATTAGTGCCAGCAACGGCGGTACGCAGTTGGTTGCCCAGCCATTGCAGTTTGCGCTGGTACAGGGCGTGATTCGCGGCAATAACGGTAACACGCTGGATCTCGGCACTTACGGCACCACCACCCTCGACGAAGTACGGCAGATAATTTAAGCCTTCACATTTCAGGAGTCAGTCATGGCCTTTTCTCAAGCGGTTAGCGGATTAAACGCTGCCGCCACCAATCTCGATGTCATTGGCAACAATATCGCCAACTCCGCCACCTATGGCTTTAAATCCGGCACGGCCTCTTTTGCTGATATGTTTGCTGGTTCGAAAGTGGGACTGGGGGTAAAAGTTGCTGGCATCACTCAGGATTTTACCGATGGCACGACCACAAATACTGGCCGTGGCCTGGACGTCGCTATCAGCCAGAACGGTTTTTTCCGTCTGGTAGACAGTAACGGTTCGGTGTTTTACAGCCGTAACGGGCAATTCAAACTGGATGAAAACCGTAATCTTGTGAATATGCAAGGTTTACAGTTGACCGGGTATCCGGCAACCGGTACGCCTCCGACCATCCAGCAAGGGGCGAATCCAGGCAGTATTTCGATTCCAAATACCTTGATGGCGGCGAAGTCTACGACCACGGCGTCCATGCAGATTAACCTTAACTCCAGTGATACGCTTCCTACCGTGACGCCATTCAGCGCCAGTGATGCCGATAGCTATAACAAAAAAGGTTCGGTAACGGTGTATGACAGTCAGGGTAATGCCCATGACATGAGCGTCTACTTTGTGAAGACGCAAGATAATACCTGGGATGTCTACACCCAGGATAGTAGTGCTCCAAACAGCATTGCAACGATAGCGACAACACTGGAATTTGATGCCAATGGTGTTCTGACGTCGGATCCAACAAAGGATATTACCACTGGCGCGATTAACGGCGCGGAACCTGCGACATTCTCCCTCAGCTTCCTCAACTCTATGCAGCAAAACACCGGCGCTAACAATATTGTGGCAACCACCCAGAACGGTTACAAACCGGGCGATCTGGTGAGTTATCAAATCAACGATGACGGCACGGTAGTCGGGAACTATTCGAACGAACAAACCCAATTGCTGGGTCAGATTGTGCTGGCCAACTTTGCCAACAACGAAGGGCTGGCATCAGAGGGGGACAACGTCTGGTCTGCAACGCAATCTTCTGGTGTAGCGCTGCTGGGAATCGCCGGGACCGGCAATTTTGGCGCACTGACCAACGGCGCCCTGGAAGCGTCTAACGTCGATCTCAGCAAAGAACTGGTCAATATGATTGTCGCCCAGCGTAACTATCAGTCTAACGCCCAGACCATCAAAACTCAGGACCAGATCCTCAACACGCTGGTTAACTTACGCTAATTGCTGACGGGATAGCTCGATGGATCACGCAATCTATACCGCGATGGGCGCCGCCAGCCAGACGCTGAATCAACAGGCGGTGACCGCCAGCAATCTGGCGAATGCCTCCACGCCCGGTTTTCGCGCGCAGTTAAACGCCTTGCGCGCAGTGCCGGTGGAAGGGCTTTCTCTGCCCACACGCACTCTGGTGACGGCCTCTACGCCAGGTGCAGATATGACGTCCGGCAAGATGGGTTACACCTCGCGCCCCCTGGATGTTGCGTTGCAGCAGGATGGCTGGCTGGCCGTGCAGACCGCTGACGGCAGCGAGGGGTATACGCGTAATGGCAGCATTCAGGTTGATCCCGGTGGACAACTGACGATTCAGGGGTATCCGGTGATTGGCGAGGCGGGGCCGATTGCCGTGCCGGAAGGGGCGGAAATTACTATCGCCGCCGATGGCACCATTTCGGCGCTCAATCCGGGCGATCCGGCAAATACCGTTGCGCCAGTAGGACGGTTGAAACTGGTGAAAGCCACGGGCAGTGAAGTGCAGCGTGGTGATGATGGGATCTTTCGTTTGAGTGCGGAAAGTCAGGCCACGCGTGGTCCGGTGTTACAGGCTGACCCGACGTTACGGGTGATGTCGGGCGTGCTGGAAGGTAGCAACGTCAATGCCGTTTCGGCAATGAGCGACATGATTGCCAGTGCGCGGCGTTTTGAAATGCAGATGAAGGTAATAAGCAGCGTCGATGATAACGCTGGTCGCGCCAACCAACTGCTGTCGATGAGTTAATTGAAAGGATAAATGACAAACATAAGTTGCCCGACGGGCCTGCGGGATGATTCGCAATTTATTGATTTTGCGAGCTCTTGTAGGCCGGATAAGGCGTTTACGCCGCATCCGGCGAGAAGACATATGCGATTTGTCAGCAATCCACTACAGGACATTTTATGATCAGTTCATTATGGATCGCCAAAACGGGCCTCGATGCCCAGCAAACCAATATGGACGTCATTGCCAACAACCTGGCAAACGTCAGTACCAATGGTTTCAAGCGCCAGCGGGCGGTGTTTGAAGATCTGCTTTATCAAACCATTCGCCAGCCTGGCGCACAGTCTTCCGAACAAACTACCTTGCCATCCGGGTTACAAATCGGTACGGGAGTACGTCCGGTCGCCACTGAACGCTTACACAGCCAGGGCAACCTGTCGCAAACCAATAACAGCAAAGATGTGGCGATTAAAGGGCAGGGCTTTTTCCAGGTCATGCTGCCGGATGGCTCATCAGCGTATACCCGCGACGGCTCTTTCCAGGTGGATCAGAACGGGCAACTGGTGACGGCGGGCGGTTTTCAGGTGCAGCCAGCAATCACCATTCCGGCGAATGCGTTAAGCATTACCATTGGTCGTGATGGCGTGGTCAGCGTTACCCAGCAAGGACAGGCCGCTCCGGTTCAGGTTGGACAACTCAATCTGACCACGTTTATGAACGACACTGGCCTGGAGAGCATTGGCGAAAACCTCTACACCGAAACACAATCCTCCGGCGCACCGAACGAAAGCACGCCAGGTCTGAACGGCGCTGGGCTGTTGTATCAAGGATATGTTGAAACGTCTAACGTCAACGTGGCGGAGGAACTGGTCAACATGATTCAGGTACAGCGCGCCTACGAAATCAACAGTAAAGCGGTATCCACCACCGACCAGATGCTGCAAAAACTGACGCAACTCTAAAGCATACCGGTAGGGCAACTTACCGGTTTATTGATTTTTGAAGATGATAGCCATGCGAAAAAAATACGGCATTTCCACCTTGTTGGTGCTTTCACTGACCGGCTGCGCCTGGATCCCGTCTACCCCGCTGGTGCAGGGGGTGACCACGGCACAACCTGTTCCCGGCCCGACGCCCGTCGCCAATGGTTCCATTTTTCAGTCTGCCCAGCCGATTAATTATGGCTATCAGCCGTTATTTGAAGATCGTCGACCACGCAATATCGGCGATACGCTGACTATTGTGTTGCAGGAAAATGTCAGCGCCAGCAAGAGTTCGTCAGCTAATGCCAGCCGCGACGGAAAAACCAACTTCGGGTTTGATACTGTGCCGCGCTATTTGCAGGGGCTGTTTGGTAATGCCCGTGCCGACGTCGATGCCTCTGGCGGTAATAGCTTCAATGGTAAAGGCGGGGCAAATGCCAGCAATACCTTTAGCGGCACCTTGACCGTGACGGTTGATCAGGTGCTGGTCAACGGCAACCTGCATGTGGTGGGCGAAAAACAGATAGCCATTAATCAGGGTACGGAATTTATTCGTTTCTCCGGCGTGGTCAATCCACGCACCATCAGTGGCAGCAACACTGTACCGTCAACCCAGGTGGCAGACGCGCGCATTGAGTACGTTGGCAATGGCTACATTAACGAAGCACAAAACATGGGCTGGTTACAGCGTTTCTTCCTTAACCTGTCGCCAATGTAAGTGAGGCTGTGGTGATTAAATTTCTCTCTGTATTCATTCTTCTGCTGGTAGCGACCGTTGCTCAGGCTGACCGCATTCGCGATCTCACCAGCGTACAGGGCGTACGGCAAAACTCGCTGATTGGTTATGGCCTTGTTGTTGGCCTTGACGGTACGGGCGACCAGACGACCCAGACGCCGTTTACCACTCAAACGCTTAATAACATGCTCTCACAGTTGGGAATTACCGTTCCGACTGGCACCAATATGCAGCTAAAAAACGTCGCTGCGGTGATGGTGACAGCGTCACTTCCGCCGTTTGGACGCCAGGGGCAAACCATCGATGTGGTGGTTTCTTCCATGGGTAATGCCAAAAGCTTACGTGGCGGTACGTTGTTGATGACACCGCTTAAGGGCGTCGACAGCCAGGTTTATGCGCTGGCGCAGGGCAATATTCTGGTCGGTGGCGCGGGGGCATCAGCGGGAGGTAGCAGCGTTCAGGTTAACCAACTGAATGGCGGGCGGATCACCAACGGTGCGATTATTGAGCGCGAATTGCCCAGCCAATTCGGCACTGGCAATACCCTCAATTTGCAGCTAAATGACGAAGACTTCGCGATGGCGCAGCAGATCGCCGATACCATCAACCGCACCCGAGGATTCGGCAGTGCCACGGCGTTAGATGCCCGAACTATTCAGGTTCGCGTGCCGAGCGGTAATAGTTCCCAGGTGCGTTTCCTTGCCGATATCCAGAATATGCAGGTCAATGTCACCCCGCAGGACGCCAAAGTCGTGATTAACTCGCGCACCGGTTCGGTGGTGATGAATCGTGAAGTGACCCTCGACAGCTGCGCGGTGGCGCAGGGCAATCTCTCGGTTACGGTAAATCGTCAGGCCAATGTCAGCCAACCAGATACGCCGTTTGGTGGCGGGCAGACCGTGGTAACGCCACAAACAAAGATCGACTTACGCCAGAGCGGCGGTTCGCTGCAAAGCGTGCGTTCCAGCGCCAGCCTCAATAACGTGGTGCGCGCGCTCAACGCCTTGGGAGCCACCCCGATGGATTTAATGTCCATACTGCAATCTATGCAAAGCGCGGGATGTCTGCGGGCAAAACTGGAAATCATCTGATGATTAGCGACAGCAAACTGCTGGCGAGCGCCGCCTGGGATGCACAATCACTTAACGATCTGAAAGCGAAAGCGGGCGAAGATCCAGCAGCAAATATTCGCCCGGTAGCTCGCCAGGTGGAAGGGATGTTTGTGCAGATGATGCTAAAAAGCATGCGTGAAGCCTTACCGAAAGATGGCCTGTTCAGCAGCGAGAATACCCGGCTCTACACCAGCATGTATGACCAGCAGATAGCCCAACAGATGACAGCAGGCAAAGGTCTGGGACTTGCGGAGATGATGGTAAAACAGATGACGCCAGAGCAGCCATTGCCAGCAGAAGAAATGCCTGCCGGACCGATGAAATTCCCACTTGAAACGGTGATGAGTTTTCAAAATAAAGCGCTCAAGCAGATGGTGCAAAAAGCTTTACCGCACAATTTCGATGCTTTGCTGCCTGGTGACAGCAAAGCGTTCCTTGCACAGCTCTCGCAGCCAGCTCAATTGGCAAGTCAGCAAAGCGGTGTGCCACATCACCTGATCCTCGCCCAGGCTGCGCTGGAATCCGGCTGGGGACAACGACAAATTCGTCGCGAAAATGGCGAGCCGAGTTACAACGTGTTTGGCGTAAAAGCGTCAGGTAACTGGAAAGGGCCAGTTACTGAAATCACAACCACCGAATATGAAAACGGCGAAGCGAAGAAAGTAAAGGCGAAGTTTCGTGTTTACAGTTCTTATTTCGAAGCATTGTCAGATTACGTTGGGCTGTTAACCCGTAATCCACGCTACGCCGCCGTGACTCGCGCTGCCAGCGCCGAGCAGGGGGCGCAGGCATTACAGGATGCAGGTTATGCCACCGATCCTGAATATGCCCGCAAACTCACCAATATGATTCAGCAATTGAAATCGGTAAGCGACAAGGTGAGCAAAACCTACAGTATGAGTATCGATAATCTGTTCTGAATAATTCAAGTCCGGCGGGTGTCTGCCGATAATGCTTGGTAATTGAAGGCTTATAAGGAACCTCCATGTCCAGCTTGATTAATAACGCCATGAGCGGACTTAACGCTGCCCAGGCGGCGTTAAATACGGCGAGTAATAATATTTCCAGCTATAACGTTGCCGGATATACCCGACAAACCACCATTATGGCGCAGGCTAACAGTACGTTAGGTGCGGGCGGTTGGGGAGGCAATGGCGTTTATGTTTCTGGCGTGCAACGTGAATACGATGCGTTTATTACCAATCAGTTACGTGCGGCCCAGACCCAGAGTAGCGGCCTGACTTCCCGTTATGAGCAAATGTCGAAAATCGACAATATGCTCTCTGGCAGCACCACGTCGCTGGCAACGCAAATGCAGGACTTCTTTACCAGTTTGCAAACGCTGGTCAGTAACGCAGAGGATCCGGCTGCGCGGCAGGCGCTGATTGGCAAGGCGGAAGGTCTGGTAAATCAGTTTAAAACCACCGACCAGTATCTGCGCGACCAGGACAAACAGGTCAATATCGCGATAGGTGCCAGCGTTGACCAGATCAATAATTATGCCAAACAAATCGCCAGCCTGAACGATCAGATCTCCCGTTTAACAGGTGTGGGAGCAGGGGCTTCACCCAACGATCTCCTTGATCAACGCGATCAACTGGTGAGTGAATTAAACCAGATCGTTGGTGTTGAGGTCAGTGTTCAGGATGGCGGTACTTACAATATCACCATGGCCAATGGGTATTCGCTGGTTCAAGGCAGTTCGGCACGTCAGCTTGCAGCTGTCCCGTCCAGTGCCGATCCTTCTCGTACGACAGTCGCTTATGTTGATGGGACGGCGGAAAATATCGAGATCCCGGAGAAATTGCTGAATACGGGGTCGCTGGGCGGCATTCTGACATTTCGTTCTCAGGATCTTGATCAGACGCGCAATACGCTCGGGCAACTGGCGCTGGCATTTGCCGAGGCTTTCAATGCCCAACATAGCAAGGGGTATGATGCCAATGGTAAAGAAGGGGGGGATTTCTTTGCTATTGGTAAGCCCGCTGTTCTGGAAAATAGCAAAAACAAAGGTAGCTCCGCGATCGGTGCTACGGTGACCGATAGTTCCGCTGTGCTGGCGACAGATTACAAAATCACGTTCCAAGATAATCAGTGGCAGGTCACCCGTCTGGCAAGCAATACCACTTTTACGGTGGTGCCGGATGCCGACGGTAAAGTCTCATTTGATGGTCTGGAACTGACCTTCACCGGAACGCCAAAACCAAACGACAGCTTCACCTTGAAACCGGTAAGCGATGCCATCGTCAATATGGATGTACTAATCACTGACGAAGCGAAAATCGCCATGGCAAGCGACGAAACTGCCGGTGAAAGCGACAACCGCAATGGTCAGGCGCTGCTGGATTTGCAAACTAATGGCAAAACGGTCGGCGGGGGGAAATCCTTTAACGATGCCTATGCCTCGTTGGTTAGCGATATCGGGAATAAAACCGCTACGTTGAAAACCAGCAGCACTACTCAAAGTAATGTGGTGACGCAACTTTCTAATCAGCAGCAGTCTATCTCTGGCGTCAATCTCGACGAAGAGTACGGCAATCTGCAACGTTTTCAGCAGTATTATCTGGCCAATGCCCAGGTTCTGCAGACGGCGAATGCTATTTTTGATGCGCTGATTAACATTCGCTAAGGGGAGATAAGATGCGTTTCAGTACCCAGATGATGTACCAGCAAAATATGCGCGGTATCACCAATTCTCAGGCGGAATGGATGAAGTACGGCGAACAGATGTCGACGGGTAAGCGAGTCGTTAACCCTTCTGACGATCCCATTGCAGCATCACAAGCCGTGGTTCTCTCCCAGGCGCAGGCGCAAAACAGCCAGTACACACTGGCGCGGACTTTCGCGACCCAAAAGGTGTCGCTGGAAGAAAGCGTGCTTGGCCAGGTGACGACTGCAATCCAGAATGCCCAGGAAAAAATTGTTTATGCCAGCAACGGCACGTTAAGTGATGATGACCGGGCATCGTTGGCAACGGATATTCAGGGGATTCGCGACCAGTTGTTAAACCTGGCGAATACCACGGATGGGAACGGGCGTTACATTTTTGCCGGTTATAAAACAGAATCCGCGCCGTTTAGTGAGGCTGACGGTGATTATGTCGGCGGAACAGAAAGTATTAAGCAGCAGGTCGATGCCTCTCGCTCAATGGTGATAGGGCATACAGGTGACAAAATTTTCAACAGCATCACTAGCAACGCGGTAGCGGAACCTGACGGTAGCGATTCTGAAACTAACCTGTTTGCTATGCTGGATAGCGCCATCGCGGCGCTAAAAACGCCAGTCGCAGATAGCGAAGCGGATAAAGAAACCGCCGCTGCGGCATTGGATAAAACCAACCGTGGCCTGAAAAACTCACTGAATAATGTCCTGACCGTACGCGCGGAACTCGGCACGCAACTGAATGAACTGGAGTCGCTGGATTCATTAGGAAGCGATCGCGCTTTAGGGCAAACGCAGCAGATGAGTGATCTGGTTGATGTGGACTGGAATGCAACTATTTCCTCTTACATCATGCAGCAAACGGCATTGCAGGCATCGTATAAAGCATTTACCGATATGCAGGGATTGTCGCTCTTCCAACTCAACAAATAAGCTCGCTTTAAAACATATCATGAAACTGGGTATGTTTTGTCTGCCTGCTCTGGGATCGCCGGGGCGGGCATTTTTTTGCTATGAGGCATAAAGAACTATTACAGACATGCCTGCAAATCAGCCAATGTTGCCATCAGTATCATAGAATCGACAGGTGACGGCTCAAAACCTACTCGCAGATAAAACTCGCGGGCCTGGTCTGATAACGCATGGACCAACATTCCGCGAATACCAATGACTTCAGCTGCCTGTAGTACTCGTAGACCGGCATCTCTGACCATCGCGCGACCGATACCCTGACCCTGTAATGATTTATCTATTGCCAAACGACCAAGTACTACAACAGGGATCGGTTCTGGCATATTACGGCGAAATCGTCCTGTTGCGACATGCATTTCGACGGCGCTTGAGGCAAGCGAATAATAAGCCAAAACGTTGCTATGAGTATCACAGCCAACAAATGTACGTAATGCACCTGCAAGCTGATTTTTTAGGGCCCTCTGCTTTAGCCAGTTATCCATCGTTTCTACCCCCGAGCAAAAAGAGGTGAATTGATGCTTTGCCTGGAGTGGTTCGGGGGCCTGAATCATTTTTTCTGTTCCCACGGCGCGGGTGTTTGCATGGTTTTGCGTAATGCAGAATTGGGCGCGGGTGGCTGATCCAGCCGATTCAAAAATAGCTGATAATCATCAGAATCCATCCTGAAAATTCGCTGCTCAATGAGCGCCTCTTCAGCGGCGGCTCTGGCGGCCTCAAGGACAAATTCGGTGCGATTTTTTCCTCGGGCTTTAGCGGCCCGGTCGATAAGATCGCGTTCTGCGGGTTTTATGCGCAGATTTAAAGATTCGCGCCTGGCTGGAATGTTGTTGGCGGCTGGCATAAAAAAATCCTTCAGCTTTATATGGATAATAATTATACAACATATGTAACGCTAATGTCATTACAGCAAAGGCACTGCCCCTGAAATAAAAAGCCCCGGCGGTTGCCAGGGCTTGATCACTTTGAGTTAAGTTTTACTCAACAGGTTGCGGACGCGCAGGGCCAGCAGATGCATGATGTGTTGCTGCATGACCACCTGCCGCACCTTTACCTTCAAAGGCAAAGCTTGGGCGCTGCCAGTCACTGTGACGCGGTGCTTCCGGAACATATTCCGGTGCCGGAGCGCGTGTCATCGGCGCAGTGGCGTGGTTATGTTCAACGATTGCCTCGGATATAACAGGAGCTACCGTTTCAACTTCAGCTGCGACTTCAGCGACGACCGGGGCGGCAGGTTGAGCGACAACTTCAGGTTCGGCAACCACAACCTCGGCAGTTTCGGCAACTTCTTCAATGTCTGTCGTCTCTTCCTGCGGTTCAACTGCCGGTTCTGCGTGCTCTGCAACGTCCTGCGCTACGGCAACATCGGCCTCGGCAATCACCTGAGGCTGTTCTGTTACCGCTGCGGCAATCACTTCAGGATGCGTTGTTTCAACAACTTCTGGTTGCGGTTCTGCAACCTGAACAGGTGTTTCTACAACTTCAGCCACCTCTTCAACAACCGGCGCAGCAACAACCGGTTCGACAGAGGCAGCAACAGGGACTTCTGTCACCATCGGCTGCACCTGCACTTCTTCCTGTTCGCGTTGCTCCTCAACCTGTACATCTTGCGGACGTACAACCGGATAACGGATCCATACTTTGCCAGAGGCCAGTTCCGGAGATGCGCACGCTACGGTTAACGGCATCGGTGACTGGGACGGATAACGCTCGTCACGATAGCGACGACGACGCTGACCACTCACGCGCAGGTGACGAGGCGAACGGCGAGAACGACGCGGCATGCCACCGTTGTCACGGTTATCGGCGTTGTTCTCTTCTTGCTGTTCCGGCGCAGTTTGCGCTACGACTGGCAGCGGTACTTTCACCAGTTCAGTGCTCGGGGCTTGTGCTTCCTGAGTAACAGGCTCGGCAGCGACAGTTTCTTCAACCACCGGTGCGGCTACCACTTCTTCTGCAACGCTTTGTTCATAGCGCACTTTCTGATTCAGCTGACGTTGTTTACGACGCGGCTGAACCGGACGTACACGTTCTTCCTGTTCGGTTTCCTGAACAGATTGCTCTTCAACATTCAGCGCCTTCACTTCTTGTTGCGCCTGACGTTTATCATCGTTACGGCGGCGGCTACGCTCACGACGCGGCGCTTGCTGTTCGTCAGTGGTACGCGCTTTTTCCGTTACATCAGCCTGCTGACGGCTATCACGCGTCTCAGCCGTTTGCTGCTGCGCCTGGCGACGATTACGACGGTTTTCTTCGCGATTATCGCTACCTTCCGTACGTTCGCTACGCGTGTCGCGGCGTTCATTACGGTCACGGCGGTTGTTCTGACGAGGCTTACGGCGATCCTGTTGACGTTCCGGTTTCGCTTCCTCTTTTGGTGCAGGTTGCTCGACCGATTTGGTTTCTTCACCGCCACTGAACAGCGATTTCAGTACACTGAAAAGGCGGCTCAACAGACCCGGTTGTGCCGGAGCTGCAGGCGTTGCTGGTGCAGCTTTAGGTGCCGGGGCTGCTGCAGGCGCTACAGGTTCAGCCGGAGCTGGCGCTGGTGGCACATCCGGCATAGCAAAGGTTGCCAGTGCAGGTTGTTCAGGACGCTTACGTTCAGCGAACTCTTCTTCAGACGGCAACGCCATCGCTTCTTCATGCAGTTTTGGCAGCATGTAGCTTAAGGTCGGCGTTTCTTCCCCTTTACGCACGCGCAGCACGTGGTAGTGCGGAGTTTCCATCTGATCGTTTGGTACAATCACACAGCGCACGCCGTCCTGACGAGTTTCAATGGCATTTACCGCAGAACGTTTTTCGTTCAGCAGGTAAGAAGCGATTGGTACAGGAACAATGGCGTGAACTTCCTGAGTGTTCTCTTTCAGCGCTTCTTCTTCAATCAGACGCAGAATAGAGAGCGACAGGGATTCATTGTCACGCACGGTGCCAGTACCGGAACAACGCGGACAAACGTGATGACTGGATTCACCCAGCGACGGGCTCAGGCGCTGACGGGACATCTCCAGAAGGCCGAAGCGAGAAATATGACTGATTTGAATACGAGCACGGTCCTGACGCACCGCTTCGCGCAGACGGTTTTCTACCGCACGCTGGTGGCGTACTGGCGTCATGTCGATGAAGTCGATAACAATCAGACCACCGAGGTCACGCAGACGCAGCTGACGAGCAATTTCATCAGCAGCTTCCAGGTTGGTGTTAAACGCAGTTTCTTCGATATCGCCGCCGCGAGTTGCACGTGCGGAGTTGATGTCGATGGCGGTTAACGCTTCGGTGCTGTCGATAACAATAGAGCCACCAGACGGCAGACGGACTTCACGCTGGAAGGCGGACTCAATCTGCGATTCAATCTGGTAGTGGCTGAACAGCGGAATTTCACCAGTGTACAGTTTGATTTTGCTACTGAAGTCCGGGCGACCTAATGCAGCGATATGCTGACGTGCCAGTTCGAGCACTTTCGGATTATCGATAAGAATTTCGCCGATGTCCTGGCGCAAGTAATCGCGGAATGCGCGAACGATTACGTTGCTCTCCTGGTGAATCAGGAACGGAGCAGGGCGACTTTCAGCCGCTTTTTTGATGGCTTCCCAGTGCTTCAGACGGAAGCTTAAATCCCATTGCAGCGCCTCAGCAGATTTACCGACGCCTGCGGTGCGCACGATAAGCCCCATGCCTTCCGGCAGTTCCAGGCTTGCCAGTGCTTCTTTTAATTCGGTACGGTCGTCGCCTTCGATACGGCGAGAAATGCCACCCGCGCGCGGGTTGTTCGGCATCAGAACCAGATAGCTACCCGCCAGGCTGATAAAGGTAGTTAATGCCGCGCCTTTGTTGCCGCGCTCTTCTTTATCAATCTGAACAATAACTTCCTGGCCTTCACGCAACACATCTTTAATGTTGGGACGACCATGAGCACTATAGTTAGCTGGGAAATATTCGCGGGCAATTTCTTTAAGAGGGAGGAAACCGTGACGTTCAGCGCCGTAATCAACAAAAGCAGCTTCCAGACTCGGTTCAATGCGGGTGATTTTACCTTTGTAGATGTTAGCTTTTTTCTGCTCATGCCCCGGGCTTTCGATATCCAGGTCATACAGACGCTGCCCATCTACAAGGGCAACGCGCAACTCTTCCTGCTGAGTTGCGTTAATTAACATTCTTTTCATCGTAACTTACTCATTATTCTTACATTGACGACTAAGCTGCGGGCAAAGTAACGCCTTGCCGGGTGTGAACCGATGGCCTCGTGTCTAGTCGCGTCGCCAACCTCACGGTTATCGTCAGCTCAAAGAGGCGCAGAGTGTCGGTTGCCCGTTTTTCATGCGGAAAAACAGCGCAATTATCAGAGAAACAGACTGGGTATTACTCTCCAGAAATATTTCCATCTACCGGTAAGGACTGCAACCCGCAGCCCGCTAACTGCCTGAAAGATCAATACGTCTTACGCCATTGCTGCGTTGATGATCGGTCGGGCAAAATGGGTTATTCCGTAAAATTTCTTGTTTTAACAAGGTTGGACACGGAAACGTTCTCATTATTCCATTGCAAGCCTTGTTATAGCAAGATGACTTTTACCATTTATCACCCACTTACTCACAGTTTTTTCACTTCTTGCTGGCGATTGGTTTAATAACCACCAATCAGGTGATCACCCTGCGAAGTAATAAGGTGCAAAACTAAATATAAGCATAGAAAAATGAGTGGCGCGAATCCTGCTGGCTATTTAGAATCGCCCACCATGAAAACAGAGACTCCATCCGTAAAAATCGTTGCTATCACTGCTGACGAAGCAGGGCAACGTATCGATAATTTTTTGCGTACCCAACTGAAAGGCGTACCAAAAAGTATGATCTACCGTATTTTGCGTAAAGGTGAAGTACGGGTGAACAAAAAACGTATTAAACCTGAATATAAACTCGAAGCTGGCGACGAAGTGCGTATTCCGCCAGTTCGCGTTGCCGAACGGGAAGAAGATGCGGTGTCGCCACATCTGCAAAAAGTGGCGGCGCTGGCGGATGTCATCTTATATGAAGATGATCATATTCTGGTGCTGAATAAACCGTCCGGCACGGCGGTACATGGCGGCAGTGGTTTAAGTTTCGGCGTTATTGAAGGTTTGCGGGCGTTGCGCCCTGAAGCGCGGTTCCTCGAACTGGTGCATCGACTCGACAGGGACACTTCAGGCGTGCTGCTGGTGGCGAAAAAACGCTCGGCGTTACGTTCGCTGCATGAGCAGTTACGTGAAAAAGGCATGCAGAAAGATTACCTGGCGCTGGTGCGTGGTCAGTGGCAGTCACACGTGAAGAGTGTACAAGCGCCGTTGCTGAAGAATATTTTGCAAAGCGGTGAGCGTATTGTGCGTGTGAGCCAGGAAGGTAAACCATCCGAAACGCGTTTTAAAGTGGAGGAACGCTATGCGTTTGCCACTCTGGTGCGTTGTAGCCCGGTTACCGGACGTACTCATCAGATCCGAGTGCATACTCAGTATGCCGGTCATCCTATAGCGTTTGACGATCGTTACGGCGACCGTGAATTCGATAAACAACTGACTGAAGCGGGAACGGGGTTAAATCGCTTGTTCCTGCATGCGGCGGCGCTGAAGTTTACCCATCCGGGGACCGGTGAGGTGATGCGTATCGAAGCGCCAATGGATGATTGTTTGAAGCGTTGTTTGCAGAAACTGCGTAACACGCGTTAATGCGAGCATATAAACCTGCTAGTAGGCGGTTGGCCTGATAAGGCGTTTACGCCGCATCAGGCAGTCAGCACCAATTGCCGGATGCGGCGTAAACGCGTCCGGCCCATAAAATTATCCCATCAGCGGGTTTTGCCCTTCCCGGCGCAACATCTGACAGAGCGCGATAAGCGGCAAACCAACCAGCGTGTTAGGGTCACGCCCCTCTAAGCGCTCAAACAGCGTAATACCAAACCCTTCACTCTTAAAGCTGCCTGCGCAGTGCAGGGGATGCTCTTTACGCACGTAATTATCAATCTCCGCCTCGCTCAGGTGACGGAAATGGACGTCAAAAGGTTCAACTTCTGTTTGCAGATGCCCATTCGCCGAATTAAACAGCGCAAGCCCGGTATAGAAGGTGACAATATTGCCACTGGCTTTACGTAATTGCAGACGTGCATTTTCTTCCGTTAACGGTTTGCCAGTGATTTCACCGTCCAGTACACACACTTGATCAGAACCAATAATTAAATGATCCGGATAACGTGACGCCAGGGATTGTGCTTTTTCCTGCGCCAGTCGAAGCACCAACTGGCGCGGTGATTCATCGCTGCGCGGAGTTTCGTCGACCTCCGGCGCGGCACATTCGAAAGAGATTTGCAGTTTTTCCAGTAGGACGCGGCGCCAGGGCGATGTGGAGGCTAAAATAAGTTTAGGCATATTTTTTTCCATCAGATATAGCGTATTGATGATAGCCATTTTAAACTATGCGCTTCGTTTTGCAGGTTGATGTTCGTGGTCAGCACTGAACGAAAATAAAGCAGTAACCCGCAATGTGTGCGAATTATTGGCAAAAGGCAACCACAGGCTGCCTTTTTCTTTGACTCTATGACGTTACAAAGTTAATATGCGCGCCCTATGCAAAAGGTAAAATTACCCCTGACTCTCGATCCGGTTCGTACGGCTCAAAAACGCCTTGATTACCAGGGTATTTATACTCCTGATCAGGTTGAGCGCGTCGCCGAATCTGTGGTCAGTGTGGACAGTGATGTGGAATGCTCCATGTCGTTCGCTATCGATAACCAACGTCTCGCGGTGTTAAACGGCGATGCGAAGGTGACGGTAACGCTCGAGTGTCAGCGTTGCGGGAAGCCGTTTACTCATCAGGTCTACACAACGTATTGTTTTAGTCCTGTGCGTTCAGACGAACAGGCTGAAGCACTGCCGGAAGCGTATGAACCGATTGAGGTTAACGAATTCGGTGAAATCGATCTGCTTGCAATGGTTGAAGATGAAATCATCCTCGCCTTGCCGGTAGTTCCGGTGCATGATTCTGAACACTGTGAAGTGTCCGAAGCGGACATGGTCTTTGGTGAACTGCCTGAAGAAGCGCAAAAGCCAAACCCATTTGCCGTATTAGCCAGCTTAAAGCGTAAGTAATTGGTGCTCCCCGTTGGATCGGGGATAAACCGTAATTGAGGAGTAAGGTCCATGGCCGTACAACAGAATAAACCAACCCGTTCCAAACGTGGCATGCGTCGTTCCCATGACGCGCTGACCGCAGTCACCAGCCTGTCTGTAGACAAAACTTCTGGTGAAAAACACCTGCGTCACCACATCACTGCCGACGGTTACTACCGCGGCCGCAAGGTCATCGCTAAGTAATCACGCGTCTGCGTGATGAAGCTTAGTGAGGATTTTCCCCAGGCAACTGGGGAAAGACCAAACCGGGCGGCGACGATACCTTGACACGTCTAACCCTGGCGTTAGATGTCATGGGAGGGGATTTCGGTCCTTCCGTGACAGTGCCTGCAGCTTTGCAGGCACTGAATTCTAATTCGCAACTCACTCTTCTTTTAGTCGGTAATCCCGACGCCATCACGCCATTACTTGCTAAAGCTGACTTTGAACAACGTTCGCGTCTGCAGATTATCCCTGCGCAGTCAGTTATCGCCAGTGATGCCCGGCCTTCGCAAGCTATTCGCGCCAGTCGCGGTAGCTCAATGCGCGTGGCGCTGGAGTTGGTTAAAGAAGGTAGAGCACAAGCCTGCGTCAGCGCTGGTAATACCGGAGCGTTGATGGGACTGGCAAAATTATTACTCAAGCCCCTTGAGGGGATTGAGCGTCCGGCGTTGGTGACGGTGCTGCCGCATCAACAAAAGGGCAAAACGGTGGTCCTTGATTTAGGGGCCAACGTCGATTGTGATAGCACAATGTTGGTGCAATTCGCCATTATGGGCTCTGTTTTGGCTGAAGAGGTGGTGGAAATTCCCAATCCTCGCGTGGCGTTGCTCAATATTGGTGAAGAAGAAGTGAAGGGTCTTGACAGCATTCAGGATGCCTCAGCTGTGCTGAAAACAATCCCTTCTATCAATTACATCGGCTATCTTGAAGCCAATGAGTTATTAACTGGCAAGACAGATGTGCTGGTCTGTGACGGCTTTACAGGAAATGTCACATTAAAGACGATGGAAGGTGTTGTCAGGATGTTCCTTTCTCTGCTGAAATCTCAGGGTGAAGGAAAAAAACGGTCGTGGTGGCTACTGTTATTAAAGCGTTGGCTACAAAAGAGCCTGACGAGGCGATTCAGTCACCTCAACCCCGACCAGTATAACGGCGCCTGTCTGTTAGGATTGCGCGGCACGGTGATAAAAAGTCATGGTGCGGCCAATCAGCGAGCTTTTGCGGTCGCGATTGAACAGGCAGTGCAGGCGGTGCAGCGACAAGTTCCTCAGCGGATTGCCGCTCGCCTGAAATCTGTATACCCAGCTGGTTTTGAGCTGCTGGACGATGGCAAAAGCGGAACTCTGCGGTAGCAGGGCGCTGCCAGCGAACTCGCAGTTTGCAAGTGACGGTATATAACCGAAAAGTGACTGAGCGTACATGTATACGAAGATTATTGGTACTGGCAGCTATCTGCCCGAACAAGTGCGGACAAACGCCGATCTGGAAAAAATGGTGGATACTTCTGACGAGTGGATTGTTACTCGTACCGGTATTCGCGAACGCCATATTGCTGCGCCAAACGAAACCGTTTCAACCATGGGTTTTGAAGCGGCAACGCGTGCAATTGAAATGGCAGGCATCGATAAAGACCAGATTGGCCTGATTGTTGTGGCAACGACTTCTGCCACCCACGCCTTCCCGAGCGCAGCATGTCAGATCCAAAGCATGCTGGGCATCAAAGGCTGCCCGGCGTTTGACGTTGCCGCAGCCTGCGCAGGTTTCACCTATGCATTGAGCGTGGCCGATCAATACGTGAAATCTGGCGCGGTGAAGTATGCTCTGGTCGTCGGTTCCGATGTACTGGCGCGCACCTGCGATCCCACAGATCGCGGGACCATTATCATTTTTGGCGATGGCGCGGGCGCTGCGGTGTTGGCTGCCTCTGAAGAGCCGGGAATCATATCTACCCATCTGCATGCCGACGGTAGTTATGGTGAATTGCTGACGCTGCCAAACGCCGACCGCGTGAATCCAGAGAATTCAATTCATCTGACCATGGCGGGCAACGAAGTCTTCAAGGTTGCGGTAACAGAGCTGGCGCACATCGTTGATGAGACGCTGGAAGCAAATAATCTTGACCGTTCCCAACTGGACTGGCTGGTTCCACATCAGGCGAACCTGCGTATCATCAGCGCAACGGCGAAAAAACTCGGCATGTCAATGGACAATGTCGTCGTGACGCTGGACCGCCATGGTAATACCTCTGCCGCTTCTGTACCGTGCGCGCTGGATGAAGCCGTACGCGACGGGCGTATTAAGCCGGGGCAGTTGGTTCTGCTTGAAGCCTTTGGCGGTGGATTCACCTGGGGCTCCGCGCTGGTTCGTTTCTAGGATAAGGATTTAAACATGACGCAATTTGCATTTGTGTTCCCTGGTCAGGGTTCTCAAACCGTTGGCATGCTGGCTGATATGGCGGCGAGCTATCCAATTGTCGAAGAAACCTTTGCTGAAGCTTCTGCGGCGCTGGGCTATGACCTGTGGGCGCTGACCCAGCAGGGGCCAGCCGAAGAACTGAATAAAACCTGGCAAACTCAGCCTGCACTGTTAACTGCCTCTGTTGCACTGTACCGTGTATGGCAGCAGCAGGGCGGTAAAGCACCGGCGATGATGGCCGGTCACAGCTTGGGTGAATACTCCGCGCTGGTTTGCGCTGGTGTGATTGATTTTGCTGATGCGGTACGTCTGGTTGAGATGCGCGGCAAGTTCATGCAAGAAGCCGTACCGGAAGGAACTGGCGCAATGGCGGCAATCATCGGTCTGGATGATGCGTCTATTGCGAAAGCTTGTGAAGATGCAGCAGAAGGTCAGGTCGTTTCTCCGGTAAACTTCAACTCTCCGGGCCAGGTGGTTATTGCTGGTCACAAAGAAGCGGTTGAACGTGCTGGCGCTGCCTGTAAAGCTGCGGGCGCGAAACGTGCGCTGCCGTTGCCGGTGAGCGTACCTTCTCACTGTGCGCTGATGAAACCCGCTGCCGACAAACTGGCGGTTGAATTAGCGAAAATCACCTTTAACGCGCCGACCGTTCCGGTTGTCAATAACGTTGATGTCAAATGCGAAACCAATGGCGATGCCATTCGTGATGCACTGGTACGTCAGTTGTATAACCCTGTTCAGTGGACGAAATCCGTTGAATACATGGCAGCGCAAGGCGTTGAGCATCTTTATGAAGTGGGACCGGGCAAAGTGCTTACTGGCCTGACGAAACGTATTGTCGACACCCTGACCGCCTCGGCGCTGAACGAACCTTCAGCGATGGCAGCGGCGCTCGAGCTTTAAAAGAGGAACAACATGAATTTTGAAGGAAAAATCGCACTGGTAACCGGTGCTAGCCGCGGGATTGGCCGTGCAATCGCTGAAACGCTCGCGGCTCGTGGCGCGAAAGTTATCGGTACTGCGACCAGTGAAAGCGGCGCTCAGGCGATCAGTGATTATTTAGGCGCCAACGGTAAAGGTCTGATGTTGAATGTGACCGACCCGGCATCTATCGAATCTGTTCTGGAAAAAATTCGCGCAGAATTTGGTGAAGTCGATATCCTGGTCAATAATGCCGGTATCACTCGTGATAACCTGTTAATGCGAATGAAAGATGATGAGTGGAACGATATTATCGAAACCAACCTTTCATCTGTTTTCCGTCTGTCAAAAGCGGTAATGCGCGCTATGATGAAAAAGCGTCATGGTCGTATTATCACTATCGGTTCTGTGGTTGGTACCATGGGAAATGGCGGTCAGGCCAACTACGCTGCGGCGAAAGCGGGCTTGATCGGCTTCAGTAAATCACTGGCGCGCGAAGTTGCGTCACGCGGTATTACTGTAAACGTTGTTGCTCCGGGCTTTATTGAAACGGACATGACACGTGCGCTGAGCGATGACCAGCGTGCGGGTATCCTGGCGCAGGTTCCTGCGGGTCGCCTCGGCGGCGCACAGGAAATCGCCAACGCGGTTGCATTCCTGGCATCCGACGAAGCAGCTTACATCACGGGTGAAACTTTGCATGTGAACGGCGGGATGTACATGGTCTGACCGCGATTTGCACAAAATGCTCATGTTGCGCGCAGTCTGCGTGGTTATGAGTAATAATAAGTGCAAAATGATTTGCGTTGTTGGGGGGTATGGCCTCAAAATAACGTAAAATCGTGGTAAGACCTGCCGGGATTTAGTTGCAAATTTTTCAACATTTTATACACTACGAAAACCATCGCGAAAGCGAGTTTTGATAGGAAATTTAAGAGTATGAGCACTATCGAAGAACGCGTTAAGAAAATTATCGGCGAACAGCTGGGCGTTAAGCAGGAAGAAGTTACCAACAATGCTTCTTTCGTTGAAGACCTGGGCGCGGATTCTCTTGACACCGTTGAGCTGGTAATGGCTCTGGAAGAAGAGTTTGATACTGAGATTCCGGACGAAGAAGCTGAGAAAATCACCACCGTTCAGGCTGCCATTGATTACATCAACGGCCACCAGGCGTAAGTGAACATCTCCAGGCGGTCGTTCGACCGCCTGAGTTTTTTCTTTTTTGTCCCACTAGAATCATTTTTTTCCCTCCCTGGAGGACAAACGTGTCTAAGCGTCGTGTAGTTGTGACCGGACTGGGCATGTTGTCTCCTGTCGGCAATACCGTAGAGTCTACCTGGAAAGCTCTGCTTGCCGGTCAGAGTGGCATCAGCCTAATCGACCATTTCGATACTAGCGCCTATGCAACGAAATTTGCTGGCTTAGTAAAGGATTTTAACTGTGAGGACATTATCTCGCGCAAAGAACAGCGCAAGATGGATGCCTTCATTCAATATGGAATTGTCGCTGGCGTTCAGGCCATGCAGGATTCTGGCCTTGAAATAACGGAAGAGAACGCAACCCGCATTGGTGCCGCAATTGGCTCCGGGATTGGCGGCCTCGGACTGATCGAAGAAAACCACACATCTCTGATGAACGGTGGTCCGCGTAAGATCAGCCCATTCTTCGTTCCGTCAACGATTGTGAACATGGTGGCAGGTCACCTGACTATCATGTATGGCCTGCGTGGCCCAAGCATCTCTATCGCGACCGCCTGTACTTCTGGCGTGCACAACATCGGTCAAGCTGCGCGTATTATCGCGTATGGCGATGCTGACGTGATGGTTGCAGGTGGCGCAGAGAAAGCCAGTACGCCGCTGGGCGTTGGTGGTTTTGGCGCGGCACGTGCATTATCTACCCGCAATGATAACCCGCAAGCGGCTAGCCGTCCGTGGGATAAAGAGCGTGATGGTTTCGTACTGGGCGATGGCGCCGGTATGCTGGTACTTGAAGAGTACGAACACGCGAAAAAACGCGGTGCGAAAATTTACGCTGAACTCGTCGGCTTTGGTATGAGCAGCGATGCCTACCATATGACGTCGCCGCCGGAAAACGGCGCAGGCGCAGCTCTGGCGATGGCAAATGCTCTGCGTGACGCAGGAATTGAGCCTGGCCAGATTGGCTACGTGAACGCGCACGGTACTTCTACGCCAGCTGGCGATAAAGCTGAAGCGCAGGCCGTGAAAACTATCTTCGGTGAAGCTGCAAGCCGTGTGCTGGTAAGCTCCACGAAATCCATGACCGGTCACCTGTTAGGTGCAGCAGGTGCAGTAGAGTCCATCTACTCCATCCTGGCGCTGCGCGATCAGGCTGTTCCGCCGACCATCAACCTGGATAACCCGGATGAAGGTTGCGATCTGGATTTTGTGCCGCATGAAGCGCGTCAGGTCAGCGGAATGGAATACACCCTGTGTAACTCCTTCGGCTTTGGTGGCACCAATGGTTCTTTGATCTTCAAAAAGATCTAAGTCGCCATTTTCCACCTACATAAAAGGTCCGCTTGCGGGCCTTTTTTCTTAGATTTTATTCAGGCTTGTTCCGCAGTGAACATGCTGCCACACTTACAATCCTATTATAAGGAGCCGGTATGTTCTTAATTAACGGTCATAAACAGGATTCGCTGGCAGCAAACGATCGGGCCATACAGTTTGGCGATGGCTGTTTCACGACAGCCAGAATTATCGACGGTAAAGTCAGCTTATTATCCGCGCACATGACGCGACTACAGGAAGCCTGTCAGCGATTAATGATCGTTTGTGACTTCTGGACGCAGCTTGAGCACGAGATGGCGACTCTGGCGGCAGAGCAGCAAAATGGCGTGCTGAAAGTGGTGATCAGTCGTGGCAGTGGTGGGCGAGGTTACAGTACGTTAAACAGCGGACCGGCAACGCGCATGCTCTCAGTTATGGCTTACCCAACGCATTACGACCGCTTACGCAAAGAGGGAATGCTGCTGGCACTAAGCCCGGTACGCCTGGGACGCAATCCTCATCTTGCGGGAATTAAACATCTTAATCGTCTTGAGCAAGTGTTGATTCGCTCTCATCTTGAGCAGACAAACGCCGACGAGGCGCTGGTTCTTGACAGTGAAGGGTGGGTTACGGAATGCTGTGCAGCTAATTTGTTCTGGCGTAAAGGCAACGTGGTCTACACGCCGCGTCTGGATCAGGCTGGAGTTAACGGTATTATGCGACAATTCTGTATCCGTTTACTGGCACAATCCTCCTATCAGATTGCCGAAGTGCAAGCCTCGTTGGAAGACGTGATGCAGGCAGATGAAGTGATGGTTTGTAATGCGCTGATGCCAGTTATACCTGTGTGTGCCTGTGATGATGTCTTCTTTTCGTCAACAACGCTATATGAATATTTAGCCCCACTTTGTGAGCACCCGAATTAGTCATGAAAAAAGTGTTTTTGATTATCCTGTTATTGCTGATGGTACTGGGTATCGCCGCTGGTGTGGGCGTCTGGAAGGTTCACCATCTTGCCGACAGCAAATTACTTATTAAAGAAGAGACGATATTCACCCTGAAACCTGGAACCGGAAGAATGGCTCTCGGTGAACAATTGTATGCCGATAAAATCATCAATCGCCCCCGCGTCTTTCAGTGGTTGCTGCGTATTGAGCCGGACCTTTCCCATTTCAAAGCCGGGACTTATCGCTTTACGCCGCAGATGACCGTGCGCGAAATGCTGCAATTGCTGAAAAGCGGGAAAGAAGCGCAGTTTCCGCTACGCCTGGTAGAAGGGATGCGTCTGAGCGACTACCTCAAACAATTGCGTGAGGCACCCTATATCACGCACACGTTAAGCGACGATAAATACGCTACCGTGGCGCAGGCCCTGGAACTTGATAATCCGGAGTGGATTGAAGGCTGGTTTTGGCCAGACACCTGGATGTATACCGCTAATACCACTGATGTCGCGTTACTCAAACGAGCGCACAAGAAAATGGTGAAAGCGGTCGATAGCGCCTGGGATGGACGAGCGGATGGTCTGCCGTATAAAGATAAAAACCAGTTGGTAACGATGGCGTCGATAATCGAAAAAGAAACCGCCGTTGCCAGTGAGCGCGATCAGGTTGCCTCAGTATTTATCAACCGTTTACGTATCGGCATGCGCCTGCAAACCGACCCGACGGTGATTTACGGGATGGGAGAGAGTTATAATGGCAAACTTTCTCGTGCAGATCTGGAAACGCCGACAGCGTATAACACCTACACCATTACTGGTCTGCCGCCAGGCGCGATTGCTACGCCGGGGGCGGATTCGCTGAAGGCTGCTGCGCATCCGGCGAAAACGCCGTATCTCTATTTTGTGGCCGATGGTAAAGGCGGTCACACGTTTAACACCAATCTTGCCAGTCATAACAAGTCTGTGCAGGATTACCTGAAAGTGCTTAAGGAAAAAAATGCGCAGTAAGTATATCGTCATTGAAGGGCTGGAAGGCGCAGGCAAAACCACCGCGCGAAACGTGGTGGTTGAGACGCTTGAGCAACTGGGGATCCGCGACATGGTTTTCACTCGAGAACCCGGCGGTACGCAGCTGGCGGAAAAATTAAGAAGCCTGGTGCTGGATATCAAATCGGTAGGCGATGAAGTCATTACCGATAAAGCCGAAGTACTGATGTTTTATGCCGCGCGCGTTCAGCTGGTGGAAACTGTCATCAAACCGGCGCTGGCGAAAGGCACCTGGGTGATTGGCGATCGGCACGATCTCTCCACTCAGGCGTATCAGGGCGGCGGTCGTGGCATTGACCAGCATATGCTGGCAACGCTGCGTGATGCTGTTCTGGGGGATTTTCGCCCTGACTTGACGCTTTATCTTGATGTGACCCCAGAAGTGGGGCTAAAACGCGCCCGTGCGCGTGGCGAACTGGATCGCATTGAGCAAGAGTCATTCGATTTCTTTAATCGTACTCGCGCTCGCTATCTTGAACTGGCGGCACAGGATAAAAGCATTTACACCATAGATGCCACTCAGCCACTGGAATCAGTAATGGAGGCGATTCGCACCACCGTGACTCACTGGGTTAAGGAACATAACGCATGAGATGGTATCCGTGGTTAAGACCCGATTTCGAGAAACTGGTAGCCAGCTATCAGGCCGGAAGGGGTCACCATGCGCTACTCATTCAGGCGTTACCAGGCATGGGCGATGATGCCTTAATCTACGCTTTAAGCCGTTATCTCCTGTGCCAACAACCAGAGGGGCATAAAAGCTGCGGCCACTGTCGTGGATGTCAGTTGATGCAGGCGGGAACGCATCCCGACTATTACACCCTTGCTCCCGAAAAAGGGAAGAACGCGCTGGGCATTGATGCGGTGCGTGAAGTCACCGAAAAACTGAATGAGCACGCGCGTTTAGGCGGTGCTAAGGTTGTCTGGATAACCGATGCCGCCTTGCTGACCGACGCTGCGGCGAACGCTTTGCTAAAAACACTGGAAGAGCCGCCGGCAGAAACCTGGTTTTTCCTTGCTACCCGGGAGCTTGAACGTTTACTGGCGACATTACGTAGTCGTTGTCGGCTACATTACCTCGCACCACCGCCAGAACAGTACGCCGTGACCTGGCTTTCACGTGAAGTGACAATGTCACAGGATGCGTTACTTGCCGCACTGCGCTTAAGCGCCGGTTCGCCAGGAGCGGCGTTGGCGTTGTTTCAGGGAGATACCTGGCAGGCCCGCGAAACACTTTGCCAGGCGTTGGCTCACAGTGTGCAATCTGGCGACTGGTATTCCCTGTTGCCGACACTTAATCATGAACAAGCTCCGGCGCGTCTGCACTGGCTGGCAACCCTGATGATGGACGCGCTCAAGCGCAAGTATGGCGCTTCGCAGGTTACCAATGTTGATGTGCCGGGCGTTGTTGCTGCGCTGGCAAACCAGCTTTCTCCCGCGCGCCTGCAGGCTATACTGGGGGATGTTTGTCACACTCGTGAGCAGTTAATTTCTGTCACTGGCGTAAACCGCGAGCTTCTCATCACCGATCTTTTACTGCGTATTGAGCATTACCTGCAACCGGGCGTTGTGCTACCGGTTCCTCATCTTTAAGAGAGACATCATGTTTTTAGTCGACTCACACTGCCATCTCGATGGTCTGGATTATGAATCTTTGCATAAGGACGTGGATGACGTTCTGGCGAAAGCCGCTGCGCGCGATGTGAAATTTTGTCTGGCGGTCGCCACGACATTACCGGGTTATCTGCATATGCGGGATCTGGTAGGTGAACGTGACAACGTCGTATTTTCTTGCGGCGTGCATCCGCTCAACCAGAACGATCCCTATGATGTGGAAGATTTGCGCCGCCTGGCGGCGGAAGAGGGCGTTGTTGCTCTCGGGGAAACCGGGCTGGATTATTATTACACGCCGGAAACTAAAGTGCGTCAGCAAGAGTCTTTCATCCACCATATCCAGATTGGTCGTGAACTGAACAAGCCGGTTATCGTCCATACGCGTGACGCCCGCGCCGATACGCTGGCAATTCTGCGCGAAGAAAAGGTGACGGATTGCGGTGGCGTACTACACTGTTTTACAGAGGACAGAGAAACGGCAGGCAAATTACTGGATCTTGGATTTTACATCTCCTTCTCCGGCATTGTGACCTTCCGTAATGCAGAACAACTACGTGATGCCGCGCGTTATGTGCCGCTCGACCGGTTACTGGTCGAAACTGACGCGCCTTATCTGGCACCTGTGCCGCATCGAGGAAAAGAGAATCAACCTGCAATGGTTCGTGATGTTGCTGAATACATGGCTGTGTTGAAAGGTGTTGCCGTTGAAGAGCTAGCGCAGGTAACCACCGATAACTTCGCCCGCCTGTTTCACATCGACGCTTCCCGCCTTCAATCCATCCGTTAAATGAATTTATTTTAAGGCTCGTAATTAATTACTAAAACGAGTAAAGTTCACCGCCGCAAATTGGGCGGTGAATAACCATGTTTGATGCATTATGGCATTTATTTTGTCAATATGTGCAACTTCGCTAAAGGTCCGAAGTTGAAACGTGATAGCCGTCAAACAAATCGATAATGAATTATTTTACTCTGTGTAATAAATAAAGGGCGCTTAGACGCCCTGTACACGGCAAGGTTCTCCCCCCCTTGCCACGCGTGAGAACGTTAAAAGCACCCATACTCAGGAGCACTCTCAATTATGTTTAAGAATGCATTTGCTAACCTGCAAAAGGTCGGTAAATCGCTGATGCTGCCGGTATCCGTACTGCCTATCGCAGGTATTCTGCTTGGCGTCGGTTCCGCGAATTTCAGCTGGCTGCCCGCCGTTGTATCGCATGTTATGGCAGAAGCGGGCGGTTCCGTTTTTGCAAACATGCCACTGATTTTTGCAATTGGTGTCGCCCTCGGCTTTACCAATAACGATGGCGTATCCGCGCTGGCCGCAGTTGTTGCCTACGGCATCATGGTAAAAACCATGGCCGTGGTTGCGCCGCTGGTACTGCATTTACCTGCTGAAGAAATTGCCGCTAAACACCTGGCGGATACGGGCGTACTCGGGGGGATCATCTCCGGTGCGATCGCAGCGTACATGTTTAACCGTTTCTACCGTATTAAGCTGCCTGAGTATCTTGGCTTCTTTGCCGGTAAACGCTTTGTGCCGATCATTTCTGGCCTGGCTGCCATCTTTACTGGCGTTGTGCTGTCCTTTATTTGGCCGCCAATTGGTTCCGCCATTCAGACCTTCTCCCAGTGGGCTGCTTACCAGAACCCGGTAGTTGCGTTTGGTATCTACGGCTTCATCGAACGCTGCCTGGTACCGTTTGGTCTGCACCACATCTGGAACGTACCTTTCCAGATGCAGATTGGTGAATACACCAACGCCGCAGGTCAGGTATTCCACGGTGACATTCCGCGTTATATGGCGGGTGACCCGACTGCGGGTAAACTGTCTGGCGGCTTCCTGTTCAAAATGTACGGTCTGCCGGCTGCCGCGATTGCTATCTGGCACTCTGCTAAACCAGAAAACCGCGCTAAAGTGGGCGGTATCATGATCTCCGCGGCGTTGACCTCGTTCCTGACCGGTATTACCGAGCCAATCGAGTTCTCCTTCATGTTCGTAGCGCCGATCCTGTACATCATCCACGCGATTCTGGCAGGTCTGGCATTCCCGATCTGTATCCTGCTGGGTATGCGCGATGGTACATCGTTCTCGCACGGTCTGATCGACTTCATCGTCCTGTCTGGTAACAGCAGCAAGCTGTGGCTGTTCCCGATTGTCGGTATCGGTTATGCGATTGTTTACTACACCATCTTCCGCGTGCTGATTAAAGCTCTGGATCTGAAAACCCCGGGCCGTGAAGACGCAACTGAAGATGCGAAAGCTACCGGCACCAGCGAAATGGCACCGGCTCTGGTTGCTGCATTTGGTGGTAAAGAAAACATCACTAACCTTGACGCATGTATTACCCGTCTGCGTGTTAGCGTCGCTGATGTGTCCAAAGTGGATCAGGCTGGCCTGAAGAAACTGGGCGCAGCGGGCGTAGTGGTTGCTGGTTCCGGTGTTCAGGCGATTTTCGGTACGAAATCCGATAACCTGAAAACCGAAATGGATGAGTACATCCGCAACAACTAATCCGTAAGACGTTGGGGAGACTGAGGCAGCCGAATGGCTGCCTTTTTTACAGCCGCTAATCAGACCGGTCATCATTAAATTGCGTGTTGCGCCCGGGGCGATAGTTCCTTTCACGTTGATATCGTAGGTTTTGTCGAGCAGATTATTTCCAGCAATGAGACGTTTGGGGTTGCCTGATAACAGGCGAACAGTTCCACTTGCGCATAGCAATTTTGCCCGGCAGTGGAAGGAAACTGTCAAAGCAATGCTGGTGGTAGCAGGAAGGGCCTTGTCGCCGATATCCCTGTTATTATCTAAACCAAAGAGAAAAGGTGTTTTCGGCCCATTCATAGGCAAAAATGGGAATAATGGCGATGTATACGGCAGTAAAACGATTTTTTGCTTATAAATCGTGGCTTAAGGTTGAAAGAGCAGGTTTAACTCGACCATACTCTATACTCGCAGTGTAGCGCGGCGTAGCATGGCGCAACGCATGGCAATTTGAAAAAGGAAAATGTCGTGGCAGAAGAAACTATTTTCAGCAAAATTATTCGTCGTGAGATCCCCTCCGATATCGTCTACCAGGATGAGCTGGTAACGGCGTTTCGCGATATTTCGCCGCAAGCGCCAACGCATATTCTGATCATTCCAAATATCCTTATCCCTACCGTGAACGACGTGTCTGCCGAGCATGAGCAGGCGTTGGGGCGTATGATCACCGTAGCGGCAAAAATCGCCGAGCAAGAGGGTATTGCCGAAGACGGCTATCGTTTGATCATGAACACCAACCGTCATGGCGGACAAGAGGTCTATCACATTCATATGCACCTGCTGGGTGGCCGTCCGTTGGGGCCAATGCTGGCGCATAAAGGCCTGTAACGATGAGAAAAGGATGCTTTGGACTGGCGTCTTTGGCGTTGCTATTGCTGGTCGGTTGTCGTTCACATCCGGAAATCCCGGTGAATGATGAACAGTCACTGGTGATGGAGTCATCTTTGCTGGCAGCGGGCATTAGCGCAGAAAAGCCCGTTCTTTCAACGTCTGATATTCAGCCTTCAGCATCCTCGACGCTTTATAACGAAAGGCAAGAACCCGTTACCGTTCATTATCGTTTTTACTGGTATGACGCCAGGGGGCTTGAGATGCACCCTCTGGAAACGCCGCGCAGCGTCACCATTCCCGCACGTTCAGCGGTGACTCTGTACGGCAGCGCCAATTTTCTTGGAGCGCACAAAGTCAGACTTTATCTTTATTTGTAAGGGGTGAATCTTGATGACAAAAATGAGTCGCTACGCCTTAATCACCGCGCTGGCGATGTTTCTCGCCGGGTGTGTGGGGCCACGTGAACCCGCACCGGTAGAAGAGGTAAAACCTGCGCCGGAGCAACCGGCTGAGCCGCAACAGCCAGTACCCACAGTGCCATCAGTGCCGACGATCCCGGAGCAGCCAGGGCCAATTGAGCACGAAGACCAAACCGCACCGCCTGCGCCGCATATTCGTCATTATGACTGGAATGGCGCAATGCAGCCGATGGTCGGTAAGATGCTTGGGGCCGATGGCGTGACCGCAGGCAGCGTCTTGCTGGTTGATAGCGTCAATAACCGCACCAATGGTTCTTTGAATACCGGGGAAGCGACAGAAACGCTGCGCAATGCACTGGCTAATAACGGTAAATTTACCCTCGTTTCCGCCCAGCAGCTTTCGATGGCCAAGCAGCAGTTAGGTTTGTCGCCGCAGGATAGCTTAGGCACCCGTAGTAAAGCCATTGGTATTGCTCGCAACGTGGGGGCTCATTACGTGCTGTACTCCAGCGCCTCTGGCAACGTTAACGCTCCGACCCTGCAAATGCAGTTGATGCTGGTGCAGACGGGCGAAATTATCTGGTCAGGTAAAGGTGCCGTTCAGCAACAATAATCCCATCACGCGCGACGAGTTATTGTCGCGCTATTTCCCGCAGTATCACCCCGTCGCGACGTTTAACAGTGGACTTAGCGGCGGGAGTTTTCTCATTGAACATCAGGATCAGCGTTTTGTTGTGCGTCAGACTCACGATCCTGATGCGCCGCAGTCCGTGTTTCTGCGCCAGTACCGGGCGTTATCAAGATTACCGGCATACCTTGCACCGAAGCCACGTCTCTATCTCCGTGGCTGGATGGCGGTCGACTATTTGCCCGGCGAGGTAAAAACGCAATTGCCGGATACCGACGAACTGGCAGGCTTGCTGTATTATCTGCATCAACAACCGCGTTTTGGCTGGCGAATAACCCTGCTGCCGTTACTGGAACGGTACTGGCAGCGAAGCGATCCGGCGCGGCGAACAGCGGGATGGTTGCGACTGTTAAAACGTCTGCGTAAAGCGCGCGAACCACAACCGTTACGATTAAGTCCGTTGCATATGGATGTTCATGCAGGGAACTTAGTCTATACCTCGTCAGGGCTAAAACTCATCGACTGGGAGTATGCCGGTGATGGCGATATCGCTCTGGAACTGGCGGCGGTGTGGGTGGAAAATAGTGAGCAGCACCGGCAATTAGTTAATGACTATGCCGTGCGGGCGAATATTAATTCGGCGCATTTGTGGCATCAGGTCAGGCGCTGGTTTCCCTGGTTACTGATGCTGAAAGCAGGGTGGTTTGAGTACCGCTGGCAACAAACCGGCGATCAACAATTTATCAGGCTGGCCAATGACACCTGGCGGCAGCTATCAATAAAACAATAAGGAGAGCAGTGTGGGTCCAGTAATGTTGGATGTTGAAGGTTATGAACTGGACGCGGAAGAGCGCGAAATACTAGCGCATCCGCTGGTGGGAGGGCTGATTCTCTTTACACGTAACTATCATGATCCAGCACAGTTGCGCGAACTGGTACGCCAGATCCGCGCAGCTTCACGCAATCACCTGGTGGTGGCGGTGGATCAGGAAGGTGGACGTGTGCAGCGTTTTCGTGACGGTTTTACCCGCTTACCGGCAGCGCAATCATTCGCTGCGCTGTTAGGAATGGAAGAGGGGGGCAAACTGGCGCAAGAGGCAGGTTGGCTGATGGCCAGCGAAATGATAGCTATGGATATTGATATCAGCTTTGCGCCAGTGCTGGACGTAGGACATATCAGCGCGGCGATTGGTGAACGTTCTTATCATGCCGACCCAGAAAAAGCCCTGGCAATCGCCAGTCGGTTTATTGATGGGATGCATGAAGCCGGAATGAAAACCACCGGTAAACATTTTCCTGGTCACGGTGCCGTAACTGCAGATTCACACAAAGAGACGCCGTGCGACCCCCGCCCGCAAGCGGAAATTCGTGCCAAAGATATGTCGGTTTTCAGTACGTTAATTTGCGAAAATAAACTCGATGCCATTATGCCCGCGCATGTGATCTACAGCGATGTTGATCCGCGTCCGGCGAGCGGTTCTCCCCACTGGCTGAAAACTGTTTTACGTCAGGAGCTGGGGTTTGACGGCGTGATTTTCTCTGACGATTTATCGATGGAAGGTGCCGCGATTATGGGCAGTTATGCCGAGCGTGGACAGGCATCACTGGATGCAGGTTGCGATATGATCCTGGTCTGCAATAATCGTAAAGGGGCCGTCAGCGTGTTAGATAATCTGTCACCGATCAAGGCAGAACGTGTTACACGTTTGTATCATAAAGGTTCATTTTCGCGACAGGAACTGATGGACTCGGCTCGCTGGAAAGAGATCAGCGCCCGTCTGAATCAGTTACATGAACGCTGGCAGGAAGAGAAGGCAGGTCATTAACCCTGGCTTATGTGAGGAAGCGATGATTATCTATTTGCACGGTTTTGACTCTAACAGTCCGGGTAACCACGAGAAAGTCTTACAATTGCAGTTTATTGACCCGGATGTACGGCTAATAAGCTACAGTACGCGGCATCCGAAACATGATATGCAGCATTTGCTCAAAGAAGTGGACAAAATGCTGCAACTGAACGTCGACGAGCGCCCGCTCATTTGTGGTGTTGGTCTGGGCGGTTATTGGGCAGAGCGGATTGGTTTTCTCTGTGATATTCGCCAGGTGATCTTCAATCCCAATTTGTTCCCTTATGAGAACATGGAAGGGAAGATTGATCGCCCGGAAGAGTATGCCGATATTGCCACCAAGTGTGTGACCAACTTCCGTGAGAAGAATCGCGATCGTTGCCTGGTGATTTTGTCGCGTCACGATGAAGCGCTTAACAGTCAGCGGACATCTGAAGAGTTGCATCATTATTACGAGATTGTCTGGGACGAAGAGCAGACACACAAATTCAAAAATATCTCTCCGTATTTGCAGCGCATTAAAGCATTCAAAACCCTCGGTTAATTGGCATCGTCGCATCAGGTAACCTTGTCGGTACCTGATGCGGCCCCGGATTCTGTAGGTCGGATAAGGCGTTCACGCCGCATCCGACACTGGCAATGTGCCTGATGCGACGCCGTTCGCGTCTTATCAGGCCTACCAAACGCCCTCCATATACGCATCACTCTCCTGAATTAGCTCGAATAATAAACAATAAACTCTGTTTTTTGATCTCAACAGGTAAAACCGCCTATCTTTTCAGCAACAAAACTTGATTAACATCAATTTTGGTATGACCAATGCACCATTCATGTTATTCTCAATAGCGAAGAACATTTTCATTGCTGTAACCTGTTGTTAATTAATAGCTATGTTAATAACCATTAGTTAACAATTGGTTAATAAATTTAAGGGGGTCACGTTGACTACGCCATTGAAAAAAATTGTGATTGTCGGCGGCGGTGCTGGTGGGCTGGAAATGGCAACACAGCTTGGAGATAAGCTGGGGCGCAAGAAAAAAGCCAAAATTACATTGGTCGATCGTAACCACAGTCACCTGTGGAAACCGTTGCTGCACGAAGTGGCGACCGGATCGCTCGATGAAGGCGTTGATGCGCTGAGCTATCTGGCCCATGCGCGTAATCATGGTTTCCAGTTTCAGCTGGGGTCTGTGGTTGATATCGATCGTGAAGCGAAAACAATCACCATTGCTGAACTGCGCGACGAAAAAGGTGAATTGTTAGTTCCAGAGCGGAAAATTGCTTACGACACGCTGGTGATGGCGCTGGGTAGCACCTCTAACGATTTCAACACGCCGGGCGTAAAAGAGAACTGCATTTTCCTTGATAACCCGCATCAGGCACGTCGTTTCCATCAGGAGATGCTGAATCTGTTCCTGAAGTTTTCTGCTAACCTGGGCGCCAATGGCAAAGTGAATATTGCGATTGTTGGCGGCGGCGCGACCGGCGTAGAGCTCTCTGCCGAATTGCACAATGCCGTGAAACAACTGCACAGTTACGGTTACAAAGGGCTGACCAACGAAGCCCTGAACGTTACTCTGGTGGAAGCGGGAGAGCGAATTTTGCCAGCGTTACCGCCGCGTATCTCTGCTGCGGCTCACAATGAGTTAACGAAACTGGGCGTTCGCGTGCTGACGCAAACTATGGTTACCAGTGCCGATGAAGGCGGTTTGCACACTAAAGATGGTGAATATATTCAGGCCGATCTGATGGTGTGGGCTGCCGGGATAAAAGCACCAGATTTCCTGAAAGATATTGGTGGTCTTGAAACCAACCGTATCAACCAACTGGTGGTGGAACCGACGCTGCAAACCACGCGCGATCCAGACATTTACGCTATTGGCGACTGTGCGTCATGCCCGCGTCCGGAAGGGGGCTTTGTACCGCCGCGCGCTCAGGCCGCACATCAGATGGCGACCTGCGCAATGAACAACATTCTGGCGCAGATGAACGGTAAACCGCTGAAAAATTATCAGTATAAGGATCACGGTTCGCTGGTATCGCTGTCCAACTTCTCCACCGTCGGTAGCCTGATGGGTAACCTGACGCGCGGTTCAATGATGATTGAAGGACGAATTGCGCGCTTTGTATACATCTCGCTATACCGAATGCATCAGATTGCGCTGCATGGCTACTTTAAAACCGGATTAATGATGCTGGTGGGCAGTATCAACCGCGTTATCCGTCCGCGTTTGAAGTTGCATTAATCGGCGTACACTGGCGGATGTGGCGTAAACGCCTCATCCGCCCTTGAGGAACAGTGCGATCGGTAGCCGCGTCGTTCAGGCATCCTTTCAGACTTCTCTGAATCCTTCAGCTTTTCCTGCTATTCCCACGCTTTTCATCTTCTGTCTGATAGCTGCTTTTCCCCTTCGCTTGCATGATTGTCATAACTGCAAAGAAGGAGGTGTTCCCGTGAATAAATCAATGTTGGCGGGTATCGGGATTGGTGTAGCGGCTGCGCTTGGCGTAGCGGCAGTGGCCAGTCTGAACGTGTTTGAACGTGGCCCGCAATACGCTCAGGTTGTTTCTGCAACCCCAATCAAGGAAACGGTTAAAACACCGCGCCAGGAGTGCCGCAATGTCACGGTGACCCATCGCCGACCGGTACAGGATGAAAACCGCATTGCTGGTTCGGTCCTCGGGGCCGTCGCTGGCGGGGTGATAGGGCATCAGTTTGGTGGTGGTCGCGGTAAAGATGTCGCCACTGTTGTGGGGGTGCTGGGCGGTGGATATGCCGGTAACCAGATCCAGGGCTCTCTCCAGGAAAGCGATACTTACACTGCCACGCAGCAGCGTTGTAAAACGGTGTATGACAAGTCAGAAAAAATGCTCGGTTATGATGTGACCTATAAGATTGGCGATCAGCAGGGCAAAATTCGGATGAACAGCGATCCGGGTACGCAAATCCCATTAGATAACAATGGGCAACTGGTTCTGAATAACAAAGTATAACAAGGCTGTACTCTGCAATTTAGCCCCTCATTCGCTCAGGCTGAGGGGCTTTTTTTTGCGTCTTACTTCACCAGTTCAGGCCATACACGCAGCGTTGTCCGGGCAATCAGCATCAGTTTTTCCAGCGATGCGCCTTCACGGGCGCTTATCGACATCCCCTGAATAATACAATTAAGAAATTCCGCAAGATGCGTTACGTCACAGTGGGCGGGAATTTCCCCGCGTGCCTGGCGTTGACTTAAAAACTGCTGCAAGGTGCGTTCTTGCATTGCGTGACGTGATTTCACCGTATGAGCAATATCGCCCGAATCCGCTGAAAGCGTGGTGCAGTTGTTAATCATAAAGCAACCCGCAGGGGTGTCTTTGCTGGTAAAGCAGCTGGCGACGGCAGCAAAATAGTCCGCCAGTGCAGACTCCACGCTTTTTTCTTCACAAAACAACTGCGCTTCATGCTTAGCGGCAAAGCGATCGATATAACGGTCGAGTACGGCGCGAAATAACCCCTCTTTGTTGGTAAATTCCGCGTAGAGCGTTGGCGCTTTGGCTCCGGTCGCTTCAACGAGGTCCGCAAGGGAAGTCGCTTCATAACCGTGCTGCCAGAACAATTTCATGGCCTTATCAAGCGCGGCGTCCCTGTCGAACACTTTTGGGCGGCCACGGCTTTTTTTTACACAATGTGTTGAGTCTGTTGCCATGATGCCATTGTACCTGGTGGCTGTGAATGAATGGTTATTATAAAAATAATCACCTCCCTTCACCAGTCCAGAAAATAGAAAAATCAAAACTCTCCATTTAACTGAAATTTAAAGTTTTTTAATTTAATTAATGATTGTTATAAAAAACTTCTTGTATGTGATCTGGATCACATCTATCATTTAGTTATCGATCGTTAAGTAATTTCTTGCGACGCCATTCACCTGCATAAGGCCACTATTATGAAAAACGTAAAAACCCTCATCGCTGCGGCGATTTTAAGTTCCATGTCATTTACCAGCTTTGCTGCTGTCGAAGTTCAGGCAACACCAGAAGGCCAACAAAAAGTGGGTACAATTAGTGCTAACGCGGGGACAAATCTGGGATCGCTGGAAGAACAGCTGGCACAAAAAGCGGATGAGATGGGCGCAAAATCTTTCCGTATTACTTCAGTAACCGGTCCGAATACCCTCCACGGAACGGCCGTCATTTATAAATAAGCATTAACCCTCATTAATGCCCGCTATTGCTGCTTTTTTCCCCGCGACATACTGTGCCGCGGGGATTTTTTTATCCGGGAGTTACAGCGATTGTGGGCTCAGTTGATGGCGGCGCACATCTACCGGCATTCCGGAACGGACATCCATCACATGCTGCATCACTTCAGCATCAGTTTGTGCTGCATCTTTAAATGATTGCATTGCGCTATTCAGCGTAATCGGCAATAGCTGCGGATCGTCATCAATCTTCTCTGACAGCGGCTGATGCACTTCAACCAGACGCGCACCGTTTGGTTCGGCAGAGACTTTTATCGGCGTGTTGATGATATTCACTTTGGTGCCTGGGGTGACCTGGCTAAAGAGTGTTTTGATATCGTCATCCCGTAGACGAATACAGCCAGAACTTACCCGCATGCCAATGCCGAAATCGGCGTTCGTACCGTGAAGCAAATAAACGCCGCCATAGGCCGTCAGACGAATCGCATGATGGCCCATTGGGTTATCCGGCCCAGCCGGAACTACCGCAGGCAACTCAATTCCCTGTGCTTTATAACGGGCGCGAATATTCGCTGTAGGCGTCCAGGTTGGGTTTGCACGTTTGTCTGAAACGGTGGTCACCATTGTCGGTGTCAGCGTGTCACCACCTAACTGACCAATACCTATTGGATACACGGTTACCGAATTTTTACCCGGCGGGTAGTAATAGAGACGCAGCTCCGCAATGTTGATCACAATGCCTTCGCGCGGCGCGTCTGGTAGTAGAGTTTGCAACGGAATCGTTAACACGCTACCCGCGCGTGGCACGTAAGGATCAACGCCGGGGTTAGCCTGTAACAGAGCGAGAAAGCCGACGTTATATTTTTTGGCGATGGCTTCCAGCGAACCACCGTCATTTTCCACCACATGAAATTTATTTTCGCCAACCAGACGACTGCCCGCTGGCGGCAGCGGCCAGGTATTGGCTTTTGCCGGTAGTGCCAGCACCACGGCAGCAGCGAACGTAAAAAACGTCAGCCAGCGAGAAAAACGCGTTTTGATCATCACCAAAAATCCATAATAAATATAAGGTTATTGTAATAAAAAGATAAGCCTGAATTATGGATGGTGACAGTGTCGGATAGTGCAGGGAAGTGCAAAGAATTTGTAAATGTTACAGATGGGGGCGCAGAAACGCCCCCGATATCACCATTAAGCGATCGCGTTCTCTTCCAGTTCACGCATAAACTGGCGAACCCATTCGATACGCGTTTTCCGCTCGCTCAAATCCTGAATAAACTTCAGGCGCGTCGGGCCATCAAGGCGATAATGCTGCGGCTGTTTTTGCAGCAAACCAATCAGCCAGGCTGGATTCACGTGATTCTTCTCGGCAAATTCGATCACGCCGCCTTTCTCATTACCTTCCAGCTTCCTGATCCCCAGTTTCTGCGCTTGCTGGCGCAGACGGGCAATATCCAGCAGGGTACGCGCCGGATCCGGCAGCAGGCCGAAGCGATCGATAAGCTCGACTTTGATCTCTTCCAGTTCGTTTTCCGTTTTGGCGCTGGCAATACGTTTATAGAACGACAAACGCGTATTCACGTCAGGGATGAAATCATCTGGCAATAGCGACGGCATCCGCAGCTCGACTTCTGTTTGCTGGCTGGTGAGATCTTCCAGCGACGGCTCGCGTCCGGCTTTCAGTGCATCGACGGCGTTTTCCAGCAACTCCATATACAGCGAGAAACCGATGGTTTCCATCGAGCCGCTCTGTTCTTCGCCAAGCAATTCACCCGCGCCGCGGATCTCCAGATCGTGCGTTGCCAGCGCAAAGCCTGCCCCGAGATCTTCCAGCGAGGCAATCGCTTCAAGACGTTTTTGCGCATCGGTAGTCATCGCTTTCGGATGCGGCGTCAGCAGCCATGCATATGCCTGATGATGCGAACGTCCGACGCGACCGCGCAACTGGTGTAGCTGCGCCAGACCGAAGTGATCCGCGCGTTCAATGATAATGGTGTTGGCAGTCGGGATGTCGATTCCGGTTTCGATGATGGTGGTACAAACCAGCACGTTGAAACGTTGATGATGGAAATCATTCATCACCCGTTCCAGTTCACGCTCACGCATCTGCCCGTGACCGATGGCAATCCGCGCTTCAGGCACCAGTTCCGCCAGCCGTTCGGCGGCTTTCTGGATGTTTTCCACATCATTGTAGAGATAATAAACCTGCCCCCCGCGCAAAATTTCACGCAGAATCGCCTCTCTGACCACCAGACTGTCATACTCGCGGACAAACGTTTTAACAGCCAGACGACGGGCGGGTGGCGTGGCGATAATCGACAGGTCACGCATTCCGCTCATCGCCATATTCAGCGTACGTGGGATTGGCGTAGCGGTAAGCGTCAGAATATCCACGTTCGCCCGCATCGCTTTAATGCGCTCTTTATGACGCACCCCGAAGCGGTGTTCTTCATCGACAATCAGCAAGCCTAAATCTTTAAACTTGACGTCATTTTGCAGCAGTTTGTGCGTACCGATCAGAATATCGATTTTCCCTTCCGCCACTTCCGCAAGGATTTGCGTCTGCTCTTTGGCGCTGCGGAAACGGGAGATCATTTCGATGCGTACCGGCCAGTTGGCGAAACGGTCGCGGAAGTTGTCGTAATGCTGTTGCGCGAGAAGAGTGGTTGGCACCAACACCGCCACCTGCTTGTGATTCTCTACCGCCAGGAAAGCGGCGCGCATCGCGACTTCTGTTTTACCAAAGCCAACATCGCCGCACACCAGACGATCCATTGCCAGCGGCTGACACATGTCGCTAAGCACAGCATTAATGGCTTGCGCCTGATCCGGCGTGGTTTCAAACGGGAAGCTGTCGCAGAACAATTGATATTGCTCACGATCGTGCTTAAACGCGAAGCCCTCTTTGGCGGCGCGTTGCGCGTAGATATCCAGCAATTCCGCCGCCACATCACGCACTTTTTCCGCCGCTTTCTGCCGCGCGCGTGACCACGCATCGCCGCCAAGTTTATGCAGCGGGGCGTTTTCTTCCGCGCCACCTGCGTAACGGCTAATCAGATGCAGTGACGACACCGGAACATACAGTTTGGCGTCGTTGGCGTAGGTGAGCATCAAATACTCGCCAGTAATGCCGCCGGCTTCCAGCGTGGTCATTCCGGCATAGCGCCCGACGCCGTGCTCCAGATGGACCACTGGCTGACCAATATGCAATTCCGCAAGGTTGCGGATCAGTGTATCGGGGTTGATGGCACGGCGAGAATCCTGACGACGACGGGCAACGCGTTCACCGAGCAGATCGCTTTCGCAGATCAGCGCCAGATTACGCACCGTATCGACAAAACCATGTTCGGCAGCGCCAATCATCAAATAACGCCCACGGTCGCTGGCTTCATCAAGACGCATAATGCGTTGCGGGGCAATTTTAATTCGCGCGAGCAGTTCACCCAGCGCTTCACGGCGACCTTCACTTTCTACCGAGAACACCACCGGACCGTCGAAAGACTCGAGGAACTTACGCAGCGCATCCAGCGGCGCTTTTTGTTGCGCCTGAACGGCCAGGTCTGGCAGCTTCTCGAAGCCTAAATTGGCATTCGCTGCTTTTGTCGGTAAATGTTCAGCTTTTAGCTGCACGCGGGGCCAGTTTTTCAGCTCTGAAAAGAGCTCGTCCACCCGCAGCCAGAGCGATTGTGGCGGTAACAGCGGTCGCATTGGATCGACGCCACGGCTTTCAAAACGCGCCAGCGTGTCAGCCTGGAAACGTTCGGCACTGTTTTCCAGATCGCCAGTATTCACCAGCAATGTATTGGCAGGGAAATAACTGAACAGTGGCGGCAGCGGTTCGCTGAAGAATAGCGGCTGCCAGTACTCGATCCCGGCAGGCAATGTGCCTTTACTCACTTGCTGGTAAATATGTTCTGGATCGCGCTTCACTTCGAAGGTATCGCGCCACTGGCTGCGGAACAGTTCAATCGCCGCTTTATCGGTCGGGAATTCGTGTGCGGGCAGCAGGTTGATGGCTTCAACTTCTTCCAGCGTGCGCTGGCTATCGACGTCAAATACACGCAGGCTGTCGATTTCATCATCAAAGAAATCAAGACGATAAGGTAGCTCGCTGCCCATCGGGAAGAGATCCAACAACGCGCCGCGCGTGGCGTATTCGCCGTGCTCCATCACCTGATCAACATGGCGATAACCTGCGCTGTCCAGTTGGGTTCGTAATGCATCTCGTGACAGGCGCTGACCTTTTTTCATCACCAGCGCATGACCGTGGAGAAAACTGTGCGGGCAAACGCGCTGCATAAGCGTATTCACCGGAACAATCAGTACGCCACGCTGCATCGTCGGTAGCTGGTAAAGGGTGGAAAGGCGCGAGGAGATAATGTCCTGATGAGGTGAAAAACTGTCGTAAGGGAGTGTTTCCCAGTCCGCCAGATTCATCACCATCTGATCGGTGAACTGGCTGATCTCATCATGCAAACGCAGAGCATTTTGCATATCTGGTGCAATGAGTACCACCGGACCGGCGTGACGTTCGGCAATTTCCGCCACCAGCGTCGCGCAGGCAGCGCCAGTTAACTCGCCCAGCAGACGCTGCTCACCCGCTTTGACGGGCAGCGTATAACGATATTGTTCAGGCATAACGGTTGTCAGAGTCTCGTTAGGATATGCCCCAACATATGGGGGCCTATCTCTGATAAGCAATGCTGTTCATTATCCGTAATCGAGATGGTTTAGCAAATCGAATCGCCCCGGCAGGGGCGATGGTTTAACGGGAGTAACTGGTGGCAGGTAGAGAAGGCGGGGAGAACAACAGGTCGCTGAATGCGCGTTGTGAAAATTTTCGCACCAGTAATCCAGCAACAGTACAAATCAACAAACTGACAAAAGGATAAACCAGCAGGAGCGTTAGTTCGAGTTGCGGCGACCAGCGGGCTGCATTCATTTGCGGAATCAGACTTAAGCTGAATATCTCTACCAGAATGCGATGGGTGGTGTAGATGGCAATGGTGTTAGAACCAATCACATTCAGTAGGCTGGAGGAACGCATACCGAAACGCTGCTCGTACTGATAAAACAGTTTCATGATCACTACAATCGATACCAGCGACAACAGCAGCGAGATATTAAACAACCAGGCAGCAACCGCCAGAACAGCCAGCAAAGAAGCCATCAGCAGATGGCGGCGCAACGGCACCTCTTTAACACAGGTCATTAATGTTGCGCCAAACCATGCACCAAGGCTGTAATAAGGCAAATTGCGGATCACACTGTTCATTCCCCACCATGGCGTGGGAACGAAATTAACCGCCACACTCATCAGCACAAACAGAACGAATAACGGCAGTGCCAGGCGGTTAAAAATTTTACATATCACGAAATAGACAATTAAAGCATACAGATACCACAAGCTGGTGCTGGCGGTGATCATCCCGTGCAGGAACTCACCGGTGGAATCGGCATACGCGGCATTGGAGGCATTGCTTAAATCGCGCTCAGGCGCCAGCCACGGGTTCAGCGCACTTAACGCCATCCACTGCACCACGCCCCAAAGCGCCAGCACCCAGAAGATATTCCAGATGCGTTTATCGAGACAATTTCCCCAGGGTACGCTGTCGATATAGCGGCGAATCAAGTAGCCGGAAATAAAGAAAAAAACCGGCATACGAAAGGGCGCAAGGTAAAGATTGAAATAGATCCAGCATTTGCTCAGGACTTCCGATAACGGATGCTGGAAAGTGGTCAGATGCGGATAAAAGGTAATGACCGAGTGATAAATTACCACCAGACAAATACATAACCCTTTGATCTGGTTAATCCATAGCTCTTTTTGTTTCATCAGGACAACACGCTCTTTTTATTTAACATGCTGTTGATCCTGCGGGGCGAGTCGCGTGGTGTAATGCGTATCTGTCTGTATTTGGTTATTTTTCAGATAAAGATCAGGCCACAAGGCCGATGAGAAAATGAGGCCCTTTAGCCGATTGATTTGCTGGTACTTTTCAGATTAGCCCTGACGATCACTTACAGTTCAGACGTTTACCCATCTCGCTTTCGCTTATATACTCGTGTCTTTGCTAACAGCAACCAGACGGATTTCATGTACCAACCTGTCGCTCTATTTATTGGCCTGCGTTACATGCGTGGGCGTGCAGCGGATCGCTTCGGTCGTTTCGTCTCCTGGCTTTCTACCATCGGCATTACCCTCGGGGTGATGGCACTGGTCACAGTATTGTCAGTGATGAACGGCTTTGAGCGCGAGCTGCAAAACAACATCCTTGGCCTGATGCCACAGGCAATTCTCTCTTCTGAGCATGGCTCTCTTAACCCGCAGCAACTCCCGGAAACGGCAGTCAAACTGGACGGCGTTAATCGCGTCGCACCTATCACTACCGGTGATGTGGTACTGCAAAGCGCGCGCAGCGTGGCGGTCGGGGTGATGCTGGGTATCGACCCGGCGCAAAAAGATCCACTAACGCCGTATCTGGTCAATGTGAAACAAACTGACCTCGAGTCGGGGAAATATAATGTCATCCTCGGTGAACAGCTGGCCTCACAGTTGGGCGTTAATCGCGGTGATCAAATTCGCGTGATGGTGCCATCTGCCAGTCAGTTCACGCCAATGGGGCGTATTCCAAGTCAGCGCCTGTTCAATGTGATTGGCACTTTCGCCGCCAACAGTGAAGTCGATGGCTATGAAATGCTGGTGAATATTGAGGATGCCTCGCGTCTGATGCGTTATCCGGCAGGCAATATTACCGGCTGGCGTTTGTGGCTGGATGAGCCGCTGAAAGTCGACTCATTAAGTCAGCAAAAACTGCCAGAAGGCAGCAAATGGCAGGACTGGCGCGATCGCAAAGGCGAGCTGTTCCAGGCCGTGCGTATGGAAAAAAATATGATGGGCTTGCTGCTGAGCCTGATTGTCGCCGTTGCGGCGTTTAACATTATTACCTCGCTGGGGCTAATGGTGATGGAGAAGCAGGGCGAAGTAGCGATCCTGCAAACGCAAGGCTTAACTCCGCGACAAATCATGATGGTCTTTATGGTGCAAGGGGCCAGCGCCGGGATTATCGGTGCAATCCTCGGAGCTGCGCTTGGCGCACTGCTTGCCAGCCAGTTGAATAATCTGATGCCGATAATCGGCGTCCTGCTTGATGGTGCAGCGCTGCCGGTGGCTATCGAACCTTTACAGGTCATTGTTATTGCGCTGGTGGCGATGGCTATCGCGCTGTTGTCTACGCTTTACCCTTCCTGGCGCGCTGCCGCCACTCAACCCGCTGAGGCTTTACGTTATGAATAAGATCCTGTTGCAATGCGACAACCTGTGCAAACGCTATCAGGAAGGCAGTGTGCAAACCGATGTGCTGCACAATGTCAGTTTCAGCGTGGGCGAAGGTGAAATGATGGCGATCGTCGGTAGCTCTGGTTCTGGTAAAAGTACCTTGCTGCACCTGTTAGGCGGGCTGGATACGCCAACCTCCGGCGATGTGATTTTTAATGGTCAGCCAATGAGCAAACTGTCTTCGGCGGCGAAAGCAGAACTGCGCAACCAGAAGCTGGGCTTTATTTATCAGTTTCACCACTTGCTGCCGGACTTTACCGCCCTGGAAAACGTGGCTATGCCGCTGCTGATTGGCAAGAAAAAGCCCGCTGAAATCAACAGTCGAGCGTTGGAAATGTTAAAAGCGGTGGGGCTGGAGCATCGTGCGAATCACCGCCCGTCAGAGCTTTCCGGCGGTGAGCGCCAGCGTGTGGCGATTGCCCGTGCGCTGGTCAATAACCCGCGCCTGGTGCTGGCGGATGAACCTACCGGTAACCTTGACGCGCGTAACGCAGACAGCATCTTCCAGTTGCTTGGGGAGTTGAATCGCTTGCAGGGCACCGCGTTCCTGGTGGTTACTCACGACCTGCAACTGGCGAAACGCATGAGCCGCCAACTGGAGATGCGTGATGGTCGTCTGACGGCGGAACTAAGCCTGATGGGGGCGGAGTAATGGCGATGCCTTTATCGTTATTAATTGGCCTGCGTTTTAGTCGCGGACGGCGGCGCGGCGGCATGGTGTCGCTGATCTCCGTCATTTCTACCATTGGCATTGCACTTGGCGTGGCGGTATTGATCGTCGGCTTAAGCGCGATGAATGGCTTTGAACGCGAACTGAACAACCGCATTCTTGCTGTGGTACCGCACGGTGAAATTGAGGCGGTAGATCAGCCGTGGACTAACTGGCAGGAAGCACTGGATAAAGTGCAGAAAGTGCCGGGTATTGCCGCCGCTGCGCCGTATATCAATTTCACCGGGCTGGTGGAGAGTGGCGCGAATCTGCGCGCTCTGCAGGTTAAAGGCGTTGATCCGCAACAGGAACAGCGTCTGAGCGCGCTGCCATCATTTGTCCAGGGCGATGCCTGGAACAATTTTAAAGCGGGCGAACAGCAAATTATCATCGGCAAAGGCGTGGCGGATGCGCTGAAAGTGAAGCAGGGGGATTGGGTGTCGATCATGATCCCAAACTCGAATCCCGAGCATAAGCTGATGCAGCCGAAACGTGTGCGTTTGCACGTTGCGGGTATTTTGCAGTTGAGTGGCCAACTCGATCACAGTTTTGCCATGATCCCGCTGGCGGATGCCCAACAATATCTTGATATGGGTTCCAGTGTGTCAGGCATTGCCCTTAAAATGACGGATGTTTTTAACGCTAACAAACTGGTACGTGACGCGGGTGAAGTAACCAACAGCTATGTTTATATTAAAAGCTGGATTGGTACTTACGGCTATATGTATCGCGATATCCAGATGATCCGCGCCATTATGTATCTGGCGATGGTACTGGTGATTGGCGTGGCCTGTTTCAACATCGTCTCCACCTTAGTGATGGCGGTGAAAGACAAGAGTGGCGATATCGCAGTTTTAAGAACGCTGGGGGCGAAAGACGGTTTAATTCGCGCCATCTTTGTCTGGTATGGATTGCTGGCAGGGCTGTTCGGCAGCCTCTGTGGTGTGATTATCGGCGTAGTGGTTTCACTGCAACTTACCCCTATTATTGAGTGGATTGAAAAGCTGATTGGTCATCAGTTCCTCTCCAGCGATATCTATTTTATTGACTTCCTGCCATCGGAATTGCACTGGCTGGACGTCTTCTACGTACTGGTCACAGCATTGTTGCTGAGTCTTTTGGCAAGTTGGTATCCGGCGCGACGCGCCAGTAATATTGACCCTGCGCGAGTCCTTAGCGGCCAGTAAAGGCAGTACATTAAAACAAGGAGCGGGAATGTATTACGGGTTTGATATTGGTGGAACGAAAATTGCGCTAGGCGTGTTTGATAGCGGTCGGCAGTTGCAGTGGGAAAAGCGGGTGCCGACACCGCGTGACAGCTATGACGCATTTTTAGATGCAGTGTGCGAACTGGTGGCTGAAGCCGATCAACGTTTTGGCTGTAAAGGTTCTGTCGGCATCGGTATTCCGGGAATGCCGGAAACAGAAGATGGCACGCTGTATGCCGCCAATGTCCCCGCCGCCAGCGGTAAACCGCTGCGTGCCGATCTGAGCACCCGCCTTGAACGCGATGTGCGCCTTAATAACGACGCCAACTGCTTTGCCCTTTCTGAAGCCTGGGACGATGAATTTACCCAATATCCACTGGTGATGGGACTGATCCTGGGGACTGGCGTTGGCGGTGGACTGGTATTCAACGGTAAACCGGTAACGGGTAAAAGCTATATTACGGGTGAATTTGGGCATATGCGCCTTCCCGTCGATGCGTTAACCATGATGGGGCTGGATTTCCCGTTACGTCGCTGCGGCTGTGGTCAGCACGGTTGCATTGAAAATTATCTGTCTGGTCGCGGTTTTGCGTGGCTGTATCAACACTATTATCATCAACCGTTGCAGGCTCCCGAAATTATTGCGCTTTATGAGCAAGGCGATGAGCAGGCAAGGGCGCACGTTGAGCGTTATCTGGATTTATTAGCGGTTTGTCTGGGAAATATCCTGACCATTGTTGACCCTGATTTGCTGGTCATTGGCGGTGGCTTATCGAATTTCCCGGCAATCACAACGCAACTGGCGGACAGGCTGCCTCGTCATCTCTTACCTGTAGCTCGTGTTCCGCGCATTGAACGCGCGCGTCACGGGGATGCAGGAGGAATGCGTGGTGCGGCCTTCCTACATCTAACCGATTAATCAACAGAGGTTGCTATGTTGTCGCGTCGGGGTCATCGGTTAAGTCGTTTTCGTAAAAATAAACGCCGCCTGCACGAGCGTTTGCGTCAGCGTATTTTTTTCAGAGATAAAGTGGTGCCGGAAGCAATGGAAAAACCAAGAGTACTCGTACTGACAGGGGCAGGAATTTCTGCGGAATCAGGTATTCGTACCTTTCGCGCAGCAGATGGCCTGTGGGAAGAACATCGGGTTGAAGATGTGGCTACACCGGAAGGTTTTGATCGCGATCCTGAACTGGTGCAAGCGTTTTATAACGCCCGTCGCCGTCAACTACAGCAGCCAGAAATTCAGCCTAACGCTGCACATCTTGCTCTGGCTAAACTGCAAGACGCCCTCGGCGATCGCTTTTTGCTGGTGACGCAGAATATCGATAATCTGCATGAACGCGCAGGTAATACCAATGTGATTCATATGCATGGGGAATTGCTGAAAGTACGTTGTTCGCAAAGCGGTCAGGTTCTCGACTGGACCGGAGACGTCACGCCAGAAGACAAATGTCATTGCTGCCAGTTCCCGGCTCCGCTGCGCCCACACGTAGTGTGGTTTGGCGAAATGCCACTCGGCATGGATGAAATTTATATGGCGTTGTCGATGGCCGACATTTTCATTGCTATTGGCACATCCGGGCATGTTTATCCGGCGGCTGGGTTTGTTCACGAAGCGAAGCTGCATGGCGCGCATACGGTTGAACTCAATCTCGAACCGAGTCAGGTCGGTAATGAATTTGCCGAGAAATATTACGGCCCGGCAAGCCAGGTGGTACCAGAGTTTGTTGAGAAGTTGCTGAAGGGATTATAAATCAGGAGTAATTGGCTGATGCGCTACGCTTATCAGGCCTACGAGCGGACCACAATTAATTGAATTTGTGGGGTTTGTAGGCCGGATAAGGCGTTCTCGCCGCATTTGGCATAATACACGCGCACTTTTCCGGCCTCTTTTCCTTTAACTCGTCTATAGCAGCGATACATTATTCCTGACTCATTAGTTACTTCCTTGCTAAATAAAAAACGGGCGGTAATACCACCGCCCGCTTGCTGAATTAACGTCCTGCTTTCAGCTTCTGATAATACTCTTCATAAATGCTACTGGCTGGGCCAACGTCACTCTGCCATTCGCCATTTTTAATGGTTTCAGCATCCGGGTAGAGCGTCTTGTCGTTTGCTATTTCCGGGCTTAACAGTTTGCGCGCGGCGAGGTTTGGCGTTGGATAACCGATAGTTTCGGCAACCTGTTTTGCCACATCCGGGCGCAGCAGGAAGTTGATCAGTTTCAGCGCGCCTTCTTTGTTTTTGGCATTTGCCGGAATCGCCAGGCTGTCCATCCAGAAAATGCCGCCTTCTTTCGGCCACACCACGTCAATAGGCGTACCCGCCTGGCGAGCAACGAAAGCAGAGCCGTTCCAGATCATGCCGAGGTTAACTTCGCCTTCCATGTACGGGTTTGCCGGGTTATCGGAGTTAAACGCCGCGACGTTTGGCATCAGTTTTTTCAGCTCGTTATACGCAGCTTCAATCTCTTTCGGATCGGTGGTGTTACCGGAGTAGCCCAGCTTACGCAGCGCCATCTGGAACACTTCACGGGCATCGTCGGTCAGCAGCAGGCTGCCTTTGTACTCAGGCTTCCACAGATCGGCCCAGCTGGTGACAGATTTCGGATCCACCGCATCACCGTTAACGCCAATCGCCGTCGCACCCCAGATATACGGAATGGAGTAGTCGTTATTCGGATCAAACGGCTTGTTGAGCATTTCAGGATCGAGGTTGCCAAAGTTTGTTAACTTCGACTTGTCGATCTTCTGGATCATCCCTTCTTTACGCATTTTATCAACGTAATAGGTTGAAGGAACCACCAGGTCATAGGCACCGTCTTTGTACGTTTTCAGCTTGGCGTACATGGTTTCGTTCGACTCGTAAGTCGAATAGATAACCTTAATACCGGTTTCTTTGGTGAACTGTTCAAGCAGTCCAGGCGGCACGTACTCGGTCCAGTTGTAGAAATACAGTGTGTTGTTGTCATCAGCGTGAGCGGCGCTCATGCCCAGTGCCAGAGCACCCGCCGCGAGCAGGTGGCGTGACCATTTTTTCATTTAACGTCCCCTGTGTTACCTTTCGTTTTATCACGAGCAATAAGCTGGCTGGCAATAACCATCACCAGCGACAGCACCAGTAATATGGTTGCCAGCGCGTTAACTTCCGGCGATACGCCGACTTTGACCATCGAATAAATTTTTAACGGCAGAATTTCATAGCTTGGTCCGGTGACGAACGAAGAAACCACCACATCGTCCATCGACAGGGTAAAGCTTAACACCCAGCCCGCCGCCACCGCTGGCATTGCCAGTGGCAGGATGATTTTTCGCAGAATGGTAAATTCACTGGCACCGAGATCTTTCGCCGCTTCCAGCATTCGCACGTCAAAACCTTTCAGGCGCGAATACACCGTCACCACCACAAACGGTAGGCAGAAGGTGATATGCGAGAACAGCAGCGACCAGAAGCCAAGCTGAATACCCAGCAGCATAAACAGCACCAGCAGAGAAATCGCCATCACGATATCTGGCGACATCATCACCACAAACAGCATTCCGCTAACGAACGACTTACCGCGAAAGCGATAGCGGTACAGCGCAACGGCCGTCAGTGAACCGATAAGCGTGGCAAACGTCGCCGAAAACACCGCCATCGTCAGTGAATGCTGCGCTGCCTGTAACAGACTGTCGTTGTTCATCAGCAGGCTATACCATTTGGTGGTAAAACCCTGCCAGTTGATGCCAAAGCGCGAGCTGTTGAAGGAGTTCACAATCAAAATAATGATTGGGATATACAGGTACGCGTAGATAGCGGTCATAAAACCGCCGCGAAGCAGTCGACCGATCATTCGAGTTCCACCTTCTTATTCAGCAAACGAGAAGCGCGCCAGTAAACCAGCAACATCAGGCCCATTACGATAGTCAGCGTAATGCTGGTGGCTGCACCAAACGGCCAGTCACGAATATTAAGGAACTGGACCTTGATGACGTTACCGATCAGCAGGTTTTTCGCACCGCCCATCAGGTCGGACACATAGAACAGGCCCATCGCTGGCAGCATCACCAGCAGACATCCGGCAATAATTCCCGGCATCGTCAGTGGAATAATGATGCGGATAAAAGTCTGTAACTTGCTGGCACCGAGATCGCGCGCCGCCTCCAGCAACGGCTTATCCAGTTTTTCGATACTGGAGTACAGCGGCATCACCATAAACGGCAGCAGAATGTAAACCAGACCGATAATCACCGCACTGGGCGTGAACATGATACGAATTGGTGTGTCGATAACGCCCAGCCAGAGCAAAAACTCGTTGAGATAGCCTTTGGTGCTGAGGAAAATTTTCAGCCCGTAGATGCGAATCAGTGAGTTGGTCCAGAAGGGAACAATCAGCAGAAACAGCAGCAGCGGACGCACCTTGTGCGGCAGCTTCGCCAGAAACCAGGCAAACGGATAGCCCAGAACCAGGCAGGCGAGGGTGGCGATCAGCGCCATATTCAGCGAGTGCAATAGCACTTCAAAATAGAGCGGATCGAGCAGACGTGCGTAGTTTTCCAGCGTAAAGACCATTTTGACGAAACTGGCGTCGTCGCGGGTCAAAAAGCTGGTGCCAATGATCATCAGGTTGGGCATAAAGACAAACAACACAAGCCAACCGACAATAGTGACAATCACTACATTCTGGAACTTACTTGTGTTCTTCATCAGCCAGTACGACCTCCCAGCTTTCTACCCAATTAATGGCCATTTTTTGGTCGAGAGAGTGGTCAAAGTCAGGATCGTCTTCATTGAAGAATTCGCTGACCATCACCATCTTGCCATTTTCCAGTTCAACAACCGACTCCAGCGTCATGCCTTTGTAGTTACGCTCACGAACGTATCCAATCAGCCCTTCAGCATGGTTGTCGTCGTTAATCTCTTCAACACGTAAGTCTTCCGGGCGCAGCAGAACATGCAGTTTTTGCCCCGGTTCAACGGCGAAGTTAACGTAGATATTACACTCGCGACCTTCAACGTTAGCCCGCACGCGCTGCTCGTCGAGACGTTCGATGACAGTAGCGTTGAACATATTGATTTCGCCAATGAATCCGGCAACAAATAAATTCTTCGGCTCTTCGTAAATTTCGCGCGGTGTACCATCTTGCTCAATACGACCCTCGCGCATCACCACAATCCTGTCTGACATGGTGAGTGCTTCTTCCTGATCGTGAGTGACAAAGACGAAGGTAATGCCAAGCTTACGCTGTAACGCTTTCAGCTCGTTCTGCATTTGCTTGCGCAGTTTGTAATCCAGCGCAGAGAGCGACTCATCAAGCAGCAGCAGGCGAGGCTTGTTAACCACCGCGCGGGCAATGGCGACGCGTTGCTGTTGACCGCCTGAGAGTTGATGCGGTTTGCGTTGAGCGAAGCTTTCCAGTTGCACCATCCGCAAAGCTTCCATCACGCGAGGCGTAATTTCAGCAGCAGGGGTTTTTTGCATACGCAAACCAAAGGCCACATTTTCGAATACGGTCATGTGGGGGAATAGCGCGTAGCTTTGGAAAACGGTGTTCACATAGCGGTTTTCCGCCGGAACGTGGGTGATGTCCTCGTTATCCAGCATGATGCGTCCAGAATCAACAGTTTCCAGACCCGCAATCAGGCGAAGAACGGTTGTTTTACCGCAGCCAGAAGGGCCAAGCAGCGTGAGGAACTCGCCATTGTTGATAGTCAGATCCAGCTGGGGAATGACCTCTTTACCATCAAAGCATTTGCGAATTCCCGCCAATTGCACCAGCGGTGAAAGCGAACTCGGTTGTTTATTCAATTTTTTACTCTGTCCCATGTAAACGCAACGGATGGCTTACCGAAGCGGGGTTTGTGGTTAACCACCTTGGTGACTCTTAAAGAGGGCCGTAATTCTACGGCAAACTACTTGGATCGCCAATCCTTGTTGTGAATTACTGGCTTAGCTTTATATTCATTAAGGTAATGTTGATAAATATTCCCGATTGCGGGGGTAAAAGTGACCTGACGCAATATTTGTCTTTTCCTGCTTCTTAATAATGTTGTCACGAAAAGTGAGGGTGACTACATGGATAAACTACTTGAGCGTTTTTTGAACTACGTGTCTCTCGATACCCAATCAAAAGCGGGGGTGAGACAAGTTCCCAGCACGGAAGGCCAGTGGAAATTATTGCATCTGCTGAAAGATCAGCTGGAAGAAATGGGTCTTATCAATGTGACCTTAAGTGAGAAAGGAACGTTGATGGCGACGCTACCGGCTAACGTTCCTGGCGATATTCCGGCGATTGGCTTTATTTCTCATGTGGATACCTCACCGGATTGCAGCGGTAAAAATGTGAATCCGCAGATTGTTGAAAACTATCGTGGCGGCGACATTGCGTTGGGCGTCGGCGACGAAGTCCTGTCACCGGTCATGTTCCCGGTACTGCATCAACTGCTGGGACATACGCTGATCACCACTGACGGTAAAACATTGTTGGGTGCTGACGACAAAGCAGGTATTGCAGAAATCATGACCGCGCTGGCGGTATTGCAGCAGAAAAATATTCCGCATGGCGATATTCGTGTTGCCTTTACGCCAGATGAAGAAGTGGGCAAAGGGGCGAAACATTTTGATGTTGAAGCCTTTGATGCCCGCTGGGCTTACACCGTAGATGGTGGTGGCGTAGGTGAACTGGAGTTTGAAAACTTCAACGCTGCTTCGGTGAATATCAAAATCGTCGGCAACAATGTTCACCCAGGTACGGCAAAAGGTGTGATGGTGAATGCGCTGTCGCTGGCGGCACGCATTCATGCGGAAGTACCGGCAGATGAAAGCCCGGAAGCTACGGAAGGTTATGAAGGCTTCTATCACCTGACAAGCATGAAAGGCACTGTTGAGCGCGCCGATATGCACTACATCATCCGTGATTTCGACCGTAAACAGTTTGAAGCGCGTAAACGTAAAATGATGGAAATTGCCAAGAAAGTGGGCAAAGGGTTACACCCGGATTGCTACATTGAACTGGTGATTGAAGACAGTTACTACAACATGCGCGAGAAAGTCGTTGAGCATCCGCATATTCTTGATATTGCCCAGCAGGCGATGCGCGATTGCGATATTGAACCAGACCTGAAACCGATCCGTGGTGGTACTGACGGTGCGCAGTTGTCGTTTATGGGATTACCGTGTCCAAATCTGTTTACCGGCGGTTATAACTATCATGGTAAACATGAGTTTGTCACTCTGGAAGGAATGGAAAAAGCGGTGCAAGTGATTGTGCGTATTGCCGAGTTAACGGCGAAACGGAAGTAAGCGAAATTGGATGCGGCATATGATGCCGCATCCGGCTTCAATTCAAATTTACCCTTCGAAGAACCAATACCCGCTATTGACCAGCGCCGCGAGCATCGCGAGGAATGACGGATCTTCCAGTGCGTCGCCAAAATTCTCGGCGGTCAGTGCAATGTTGCTGGCGAGTGCCTCCAGCGCCGGACGGTGCGGGGAATCAATTTTCTCACCATTAGCATAAACATCGTCGCCAATGCGCAAGACGCGCAGACCACCCAGACGCACCAGTACATCACCTTGTTTCAGCGCGTCGTAGATTTCATCCGGTTGATACGGTGGCTCTGGCGGAGCGATATCCAGTTCATGACGCGACTGCGAAATAAACTCGCCAAACCACTGCTTAAAGTGTTCTGGCTGGTTGATCAACTCAAGCATCATCTCACGCAGTTTATCCATCTCCTGCGGCAGAACGTCTGCCGGATGATCGCGAGGAGGGACATCCGGATCGCTGTAGTAATTACCGCCCAGCTCACGTTGCAGCACGTAATCGGCAAATCCGCTGATCAGTTCCCGCGTATTCGGCGCACGAAAACCAACGGAATAGTTCATCGCATTTTCCAGCGCGTAGCCTTCGTGCGGGAACCCAGGCGGAATATAAAGAATATCGCCTGGCTCCAGCTCTTCATCAATAATCGCTTCAAACGGATCAACCTGTAACAGATCCGGGTGAGGGCAGTGCTGCCTCATGTGCAGTTTTTCACCTACCCGCCAGCGACGGCGACCTGTACCCTGAATAATAAATACATCGTACTGATCGAGATGCGGACCGACGCCGCCGCCAGGCACGGAAAACGAGATCATCAGATCGTCAATGCGCCAGTCCGGTAATTCACGGAACGGACGCATCAGCGCGGCGGCCGGTTCATGCCAGTGATCAACCGCCTGGACCAGCAATGACCAGTTGGTTTCGCCCAGATGGTCGTAGCTTTCGAATGGCCCGTGACTGACCTGCCATTTGCCATCCTGATGACTGACCAGCCGACTGTCGACTTCACTTTCCATCGCCAGGCCCGCCAGCTCGTCGGGAGAAATAGGGTCAATAAAATTATTAAAGCCGCGTTTTAGCACCACGGGACGTTTCTGCCAGTGGCGTTCAAGAAAATCGGGCCAATTAAGGGTGAGTTGGTATTCCATGTTAAGCGTCCATAGGCGGGTATCTGCAACCGATTATAACGGATGCGTACTGTAATGCGTGAACAAAGGACATATTTATTCATCTTTTGGCAAGGAATGCTGGCGACCAAAAATCACCTCCATTCGCGCACCGCCGAGCATGCTCTCTCCGGCGATGATTCTTCCGTCGTACTGTTCAGTAATTTCACGAGCGACCGCCAGCCCCACGCCTTGCCCGGGGCGTAAGGTATCAACACGCTGACCACGGTCGAAAATCACCTCACGCTTGCTTTGCGGGATCCCCGGTCCATCATCTTCGACCACGATGTAGAGATGTTTGTCAGTTTGCCTTGCGGAGATTTCGACAAACTCGAGGCAATACTTACAGGCGTTATCCAGTACATTGCCCATTACCTCAACAAAATCGTTCTGCTCACCGACAAAGCTAATTTCTGGCGAGATATCGAGGGAAATATTGACGCCTTTACGCTGATAAACTTTATTCAGTGCCGATGTGAGATTGTCCAACAACGGGGCCACTGGATGTAGTTCGCGGCTAAGTAATGTCCCTCCACGCATACTGGCTCGGTGTAGGTAGTAACCAATTTGTTGCGAGATACGGCTAATTTGTTCCAGCATCACCGGTTCCGCCTCACTGACGTTCATCTTTTCACTTCGCAAAGAACGTAGCGTACTTTGTAGCACCGCCAGAGGCGTTTTCAGGCTGTGAGTCAGGTCAGTGAGCGTAGTGCGGTATTTGTCGTAACGCTCACGCTCGCTTTTTAAAAGTCGGTTCAGGTTACCCACCAGGCTGGTCAGTTCTCTCGTTGTTGTAGGGTTGAGCAGTTCACGGTGGTGTTCTTCCAGTTCGCGGACTTCTCGCGCCAGGGCTTCAATAGGGCGTAAGCTCCACCAGGCGGCGATCCACAGTAACGGGATCACTAACAACAGGTTGGCCAGGAGTACATAGAGAAACCAGCTCCATACCGTATAGGAACTTTTAAGCTCTACGGGAATGGTATCGACCACCACAATGGTGAGTTTTGGCATTCGCGCCGTTGCCGGATAGACATTAACGGCTACCGAGTGGGTCATTTCTGCATCGTCGTCGTCTTCCCGAACTTCCTGCAACTGCTGCTGAATAGAGAGATCGTTACTCAGTAGCAGGCTGGTATCGTTCACGTCAGCCTCTATTTCGTGAAAACCATTGGATTTCAGCCAGTCAGGCTGGATCATTTTCATCAGCCAGGGAACGTCACGCTGCGCCCACAATAGTTTGCCGTTCTCGTCATAAATCAGAGACATCGTGGGACTTTGCTTGTCAATATTTTCCGGCAGTTCAACGTGTAGCTTATTGTTTTCCCATTTCGCCAGTGTATAGAATAAATTGCTCTCGCCGCGTAACAGACGAAACGTCGTTTTATCGAAACTAACGCTATAACCGATCAGGGCAACCATACCGTAGGAAAGTGAAAGCACTAGTACTACCGCGGCCGTCGCCAACAGAAAACGTACCCGCAGCGAGAGCGGGAAAAAAACACGCAGTAATTTTTTCATCAGCGCAATTCGAAAAGATAACCCTGGCCGCGAACAGTGGTAATCACCTCGTGCGGGTATTGCGCCTGAATTTTTTTGCGCAGTCTGCCCATCAGAACATCAATGGTATGACTTTCCCGCAGTTCGGCATCCGGGTAGAGCTGTAGCATCAATGAATCTTTACTGACCACTTTGCCGTTGTTACGGATCAAGGTTTCCATAATGGTGTATTCAAATGCGGTCAGTTTGATGACTTCGTCACTAATGGATAATTCGCGACGGGAGAGATCAACCTGAAACGGCGGCAGCGAAATAACCTGTGAAGCCAGGCCGCTATTACGCCGCATTAATGCCTGCATTCGTGCCATCACCTCTTCAATATGAAAGGGTTTAGTCACGTAATCATCAGCACCGGCGCTTAATACTTCAACTTTGTCCTGCCAGCTTTCACGGGCGGTTAATACAAGAATTGGCAGTGAAACATCATTACTACGCCAGCGACGGATCAGCGACAAACCATCTTCGTCAGGCAAACCGAGATCGACAATCGCAATATCCGGTAAATGTTCGTTGAGATAATAATCGGCTTCTTTGGCATCTTCTGCGTCATCGACCTGATGACCCGCGTCCTGAATCTGAACTTTAAGATGGTGACGTAACAACGCATTGTCTTCGACAACCAGTACGCGCATTTTTATTTCTCCCTGTCTTAATTATAAAAATAGTGTAACGCGATTATGTGGTTGTGGGGGTAAACATTAAATAAACCAGTGGGGAAGGGAGGTGTAAATAGAAAAGCGGATTATCTTAATAAACAGGCCGGACGGCATCACCATCCGGCACTGATACGAGGCTTATTTCAGCTCATCAACCATAGTGATGGCACGACCAATATAGTTAGCCGGCGTCATCGCTTTCAGGCGTGCTTTTTCTTCTTCTGGCAGCGCCAGACCGTCGATAAATTGCTTCATGCCTTCGGCGTCAACGCGTTTACCGCGAGTCAGCTCTTTCAGCTTCTCGTATGGCTTCTCAATCCCGTAACGGCGCATTACCGTCTGGATCGGTTCTGCCAACACTTCCCAGTTGTGATCCAGTTCATCCAGTAGATGATCACGGTTCACTTCCAGTTTGCTCACACCTTTCAGGGTGGACTGGTAAGCAATCAGCGCATAACCGATACCCACGCCGAGGTTACGCAGCACGGTGGAGTCGGTCAGGTCACGCTGCCAGCGGGAAACCGGCAGTTTGCTTGCCAGGTGCTGCAATACCGCGTTGGAAAGCCCCAGATTGCCTTCGGAGTTTTCGAAGTCGATCGGGTTAACTTTATGCGGCATGGTGGAAGAACCAATCTCACCAGCAATGGTTTTTTGTTTGAAGTGGTTAAGGGCGATATAACCCCAGACGTCACGGTCGAAGTCGATCAGAATGGTGTTAAAGCGCGCAACGCAATCAAACAGCTCGGCGATGTAGTCGTGCGGTTCGATTTGGGTAGTGTACGGGTTCCACTGAATACCCAGCGAGGTGACGAACTCTTCGCTGAACTGATGCCAGTCAACTTCCGGGTAAGCGGCGATGTGGGCGTTATAGTTACCGACCGCGCCGTTGATTTTGCCGAGGATCTCCACCTGGTTAAGCTGGCGGTACTGGCGCTCCATACGGTAGGCGACGTTAGCCATCTCTTTACCGATGGTTGACGGCGTGGCTGGCTGACCGTGGGTACGGGACAGCAGCGGGATATCGCGATACTGAACGGCGAGATCTTTAATGCCGTCAATCAGTTGACGCCAGTATGGCAGGATCACTTCATCACGCGCAGTTTTCAGCATCAACGCGTGGGAGAGGTTATTGATATCTTCCGAAGTACAGGCAAAGTGAATGAATTCAGAAACCGCGTGCAGTTCCGGGATCTCCGCCACTTTTTCTTTCAGGAAATACTCAACCGCTTTAACGTCGTGGTTAGTGGTACGCTCGATGGTTTTGATTCGCGATGCATCTTCTTCACTGAAATTAGCGACGATTGCATCAAGGTAACCGATTGCGTCGGCAGCAAAAGCAGGAACTTCCTTGATCGCTGCGTGCGCGGCCAGTTTTTGCAGCCAACGTACTTCAACTTGTACACGGAATTTCAGCAAACCGTATTCGCTGAAAATCCCGCGCAGCGCGCTGACTTTATCGCCGTAGCGTCCATCGACAGGGGAAACGGCGGTCAGTGAGGATAATTCCATAGATCACAACTCCGGGGTTAAATGAGCAAGAATTTGTTTTGCCTGAGTGGTCAGGCGATTACGAGAAAACATCAGTTGCAGACGTCCGCCGCCAACCTGGTGCCAGAGCACGGCGGCGCGAATGCCTGCCAGCAGGGTTGCGCGAACTTTCGCCTGCACCTGTGGGCTTTGCAGTACGGCAGGGGAGCCGGTGACCTGAATGCGCGGGCCAAGCGGGCTTATCACATCAACATAGATGGCGGCCATCGCGCTCATCAGCGTTTCGGACTGTAAATCGAAGTGTTCGAGTTGGCGTTGCAGGCCGTTGATCCGGTTGCCCAGAGTGTCGAGCGCACCTTTCGCTGAGGAAAGTTTGCGCTCAAGCACCATCAGGCTTAGCGTGTAGCGGGTTAGCTCAGCGTTTAAGCCCTGACGACTGCTGGCATTGAGCACGCCGAGCAGGGTTTCCAGCCCGACGCGCAGGTTGGCTTCACTGCCGCCAAAAACCGCCAGCGTCGAGCTGGGGTTCATATCAATAATACTGTTGAGTGAGACGTGTAGCGCATCGGCATCACAATGCCCCTGGTGAGCGAGTTGTTGCACCAGGCGTGCCGACTGACAAATACCGGCCAGGGCGAGGGTGATGTCATAGTAATTCTTTGCCACGTTCACTGCTTCCTTGTTGTAATTAAAGACAATAATCAGACCGGCAGCGGCAGACGCTGCTCAATGATACCGCCACCGAGGCACACTTCACCGTTATAGAAGACGGCAGACTGGCCCGGCGTCACGGCGGCAACTGGCTCATCGAAAATCACTTCAATGCGATCGTCGTCCAGCGCCTTGACGGTGCACGGAATGTCGGTCTGGCGATAGCGGGTTTTTACCGTGCAACGCATAGTGCCGGTGAACGGTTCGCGATCGACCCAGTGTAGCTGCTGGGCAATCAGACCGACAGACATCAGACGCGGGTGTTCATGGCCCTGCGCAACAATCAGAATGTTGTTTTCGACGTCTTTATCGACCACATACCACGGTTCTTCGGTGCCTTCTTTAGTGCCACCGATACCCAGACCTTTACGCTGACCGAGGGTGTGATACATCAGCCCCTGGTGCTCACCAATTTCATCGCCATCGACGGTAATGATTTTGCCCGGTTGCGCCGGGAGATAACGGCCCAGGAACTCGCGGAATTTACGTTCGCCAATGAAGCAAATGCCGGTAGAGTCTTTTTTCTTCGCGGTGACCAGACCAAGATCTTCAGCAATCTTACGCACCTGCGGTTTTTCCAGTTCGCCGACCGGGAACAGGCTTTGCGCAATTTGCTCATGGCTGAGCGTATAAAGGAAGTAGCTCTGGTCTTTATTGCTGTCCAGACCACGCAGCAGGCGGCTCTTGCCATCGACATCTGCACGACGAACGTAATGACCGGTAGCGATATAATCGGCACCTAAATCTTCGGCGGCAAATTCGAGGAAGGCTTTAAATTTGATCTCTTTGTTGCACAGAATATCCGGATTCGGCGTGCGACCGGCTTTATATTCGGCAAGGAACAGTTCGAAGACGTTGTCCCAGTATTCGGCAGCAAAGTTGACGGTGTGCAGTTCAATGCCGAGCTTATCGCAGACCGCCTGGGCATCAGCCAGATCCGCTGCCGCTGTGCAATATTCCTCACCGTCGTCTTCTTCCCAGTTCTTCATAAACAGGCCTTCGACCTGATATCCCTGTTGTTGCAACAGCCAGGCAGAAACGGAGGAATCGACACCGCCGGACATGCCGACGATCACTTTTTTTGCGGTTTCAGACATTGGATTACTCACGACATTGAACTTCAAGGCGGCGTATTCTATCACGCAGCCTTTTAGATGACACCCTTTGTAAAAGGCCAGTTAAAATCGCCAATCATCTCCAGCGGATAGCGTTGCCCGCTTTGATAACAACGAATACTTTCCGCCACCAGTGGCGAACGTAGATTTGACGCCTGTAAAATTTCTTCGGCGCTGACCCAACGGCAGCAGTCGATATCGCTGTCATGAGGCTGGGTCGGGCATATTTGCTCAAGTTCAATGGCAAACAGGAAACGCAAAAACGGCGTTTTATCTGGCGCAATCCACTGATGCATGCGGATGAAGTGTTGCGGTCGCGCGCTGATGCCGGTTTCTTCCCACAGCTCACGCGCAGCCGCTTCTACTAGCGTCTCATCCGCCTCCAGATGTCCCGCCGGTTGGTTCCATAACGCTTTACCGTTAATCGTCTCTTCAACAACTAAAAATTTGCCCTCTGCGTGTACCACGCAGGCGACGGTAACGTGCGGTTTAAACATTGTGCATCCTTATTCTGTTGCTTCTCGCCATTCGCCGTTAGCGAGATTATCCAGTGTGTAATTGCCCATGGCATAACGAATCAGTCGCAGCGTAGGGAAACCGACATGGGCGGTCATGCGGCGCACCTGGCGATTACGTCCTTCATATAAAGTAATCTTCAGCCAGCTGGTGGGAATACTTTTACGTTCACGAATTGGCGGATTACGTGGCCATAACCACTCTGGTTCTTCAACCAACTCCACGCCTGCGGGCAGGGTAGGGCCATCATTTAAGGTTACGCCATTGCGCAAGGCTTCAAGAGCGTCTTGTGTGGGAATGCCTTCCACCTGCACATAATAGATTTTCCCGGTGCGTTTGCCCGGCTGAGTTAAACGAGCCTGTAGTGCACCATTATTGGTCAGCACCAATAACCCTTCGCTATCTCTGTCGAGACGACCCGCCGCATAAACACCCTGAACCGGGATGAATTCTTTTAATGTTTTGCGCCCAGCTTCATCGGTGAACTGTGGCAGGACATCGTAAGGTTTATTAAACAGGATCACACGCGTGGGCTGGTTTTCTGGTTTGCGTTTGTTAGTGCGTTGCGAGCTGAATCGCTTAACCTGGTGATTTCTAAAAGAAGTTTTTTGCATGGTATTTTCAGAGATTATGAATTGCCGCATTATAGCCTAATAACGCGCATCTTTCATGACGGCAAACAATAGGGTAGTATTGACAAGCCAATTACAAATCATTAACAAAAAATTGCTCTAAAGCATCCGTATCGCAGGACGCAAACGCATATGCAACGTGGTGGCAGACGAGCAAACCAGTAGCGCTCGAAGGAGAGGTGAATGGAAAGTAAAGTAGTTGTTCCGGCACAAGGCAAGAAGATCACCCTGCAAAACGGCAAACTCAACGTTCCTGAAAATCCGATTATCCCTTACATTGAAGGTGATGGAATCGGTGTAGATGTAACCCCAGCCATGCTGAAAGTGGTCGACGCTGCAGTCGAGAAAGCCTATAAAGGCGAGCGTAAAATCTCCTGGATGGAAATTTACACCGGTGAAAAATCCACACAGGTTTATGGTCAGGATGTCTGGCTGCCTGCTGAAACCCTTGATCTGATTCGTGAATATCGCGTTGCTATTAAAGGCCCACTGACCACTCCGGTTGGTGGCGGTATTCGTTCTCTCAACGTTGCCCTGCGCCAGGAACTTGATCTCTACATCTGCCTGCGTCCGGTACGTTACTATCAGGGCACCCCAAGCCCGGTTAAACACCCTGAACTGACCGATATGGTTATCTTCCGTGAAAACTCGGAAGATATTTATGCGGGTATCGAATGGAAAGCTGACTCAGCCGACGCTGAGAAAGTGATTAAATTCCTGCGTGAAGAGATGGGCGTGAAGAAAATTCGCTTCCCGGAACATTGTGGTATCGGTATTAAGCCATGTTCTGAAGAAGGCACCAAACGTCTGGTTCGTGCCGCGATCGAATACGCAATTGCTAACGATCGTGACTCCGTGACCCTGGTGCACAAAGGCAACATCATGAAGTTCACCGAAGGCGCGTTTAAAGACTGGGGCTACCAGTTGGCGCGTGAAGAGTTTGGCGGTGAACTGATTGACGGCGGCCCGTGGCTGAAAGTTAAAAACCCGAATACCGGCAAAGAGATCGTCATTAAAGACGTGATTGCTGATGCATTCCTGCAACAGATCCTGCTGCGTCCGGCTGAATATGATGTTATCGCCTGTATGAACCTGAACGGTGACTACATTTCTGACGCCCTGGCAGCGCAGGTTGGCGGTATCGGTATTGCCCCTGGCGCAAACATCGGTGACGAATGCGCCCTGTTTGAAGCCACCCACGGTACTGCGCCGAAATATGCCGGTCAGGACAAAGTAAACCCAGGCTCTATTATTCTCTCCGCGGAGATGATGCTGCGCCATATGGGCTGGACTGAAGCCGCAGACCTGATTGTTAAAGGTATGGAAGGCGCAATCAACGCGAAGACCGTAACCTATGACTTCGAACGTCTGATGGAAGGCGCTAAGCTGCTGAAATGTTCAGAGTTTGGTGATGCGATCATCAAGAATATGTAATTTGGTAATTTATTAAATCCATTAACGGGAGCGTAACGCTCCCGTTATTTTTGTCAGGATGCTAACGGTTATCAAAATAAGTTATCAAAACCCCCAGGTAGTTGGGGGATGGTCAGATGGTTGTTCTACTGCCAGGTTCCAATTCTGTGCCAGAATCGGATGTCGCAATCGCAACAACGACGAATCCTTTAGTCCACAATAAAGAGTTTTGCTCCTGTCTCCGTTCTGGACTGATGTGGCTCTGCGTTATCACCAACCTGATAACTCATCCCCGCAGTTAAAGTGAATTTGCGGCCATCTGCGAGCAGTGTTTCGAGTTCTCCCTCCATGCATAAAAGGATATGACCTTTACTGCACCAATGATTCGCCAGGTAACCTGGGGTATATTCAACCATTCGCACACGGATTTGGTTCGGCTTGTGACCAAAAAATTGTGTGCGCCAGTAGGCCATGCCTGTTTCCCCGGGATGTTCTGTTTTTTCGACTTCACCCCAGTTGGTGGTGCCAAAAGCAAATGCTTCGATATTCATTTTATGGCCTTTCGTTGTTAAGAAAGAGTGCTTGAGCCCAGGTTGGAATGAATTAACATAAGAAAAAATAATTTATATATCAACACATTATTTTTCATATGTAGTAACGAAGTTGAACCTGATTTAAGGTATATATTCATTTGGAGTGCTACATTAGTGAAGATCGGCGGGTGTCGGTAACGTCCGCTTTTCGCTCATAGCTCAACCGTAATCATTAAAAGTTCCTCTTAATCGTTGGTGAAAAGAAACGTTATTTTGATATAAGTGATAGTAAAAAAACTTCCTAAAATGAAGGATAATATCAATTATATCAAATGGTTGGGAAAGGGCTGATTTCAATTAATAAAAGAACAATTAAATGAAATTTATCATTAAATATCAGTTGATTAAGAATGGATTTGTTTTAAAAACGGTTTCCAGATGATTAGTCGGGATTATCACATTATTCTTGTCTTGGGTGTTATTATAGCGTTTCAATAATTAAGAGCAAAAAGCTAAAACTAAATCCGAAAAATAATCTGGTAACATTATTTAAATAATGGAGAATTAAACTGTCGCTATACATTTATCTTATTTCTAATTCTCATAGACGAATTTTTTCATGTTATGATATAATATGACGAAAATCGCAGGTTATCAACCTGTTATTGATGTAAATAAATTTCGAGGAGATTATTCCAGTGGGACGTAAATGGGCCAATATCGTAGCTAAAAAAACGGCTAAAGACGGGGCAACGTCTAAAGTATATGCAAAATTCGGTGTGGAAATCTATGCTGCGGCTAAACAAGGTGAACCAGACCCAGAATTAAACACTTCTTTAAAGTTCGTTATTGAACGCGCGAAGCAGGCGCAAGTTCCAAAACACGTTATTGATAAAGCTATTGATAAAGCCAAAGGTGGCGGAGACGAAACGTTCGTACAAGGACGTTATGAAGGCTTTGGACCCAGTGGTTCAATGATTATCGCTGAAACGTTGACTTCAAACGTTAACCGTACGATTGCTAACGTTCGTACAATTTTCAATAAAAAAGGCGGGAATATCGGAGCAGCTGGTTCTGTCAGCTATATGTTTGACAATACTGGCGTGATTGTATTTGAAGGAACTGACCCTGACCGTATTTTTGAAATTTTGCTTGAAGCTGAAGTGGATGTCCGTGATGTGACCGAAGAAGAAGGAAACATCGTTATTTATACTGAGCCTACAGACCTTCATAAAGGAATTGCAGCTCTAAAAGCAGCTGGAATTACTGAGTTCTCAACAACAGAATTAGAAATGATTGCTCAATCAGAAGTTGAGCTTTCACCAGAAGATTTAGAAATCTTTGAAGGACTTATTGATGCCCTCGAAGATGACGACGATGTTCAAAAAGTATATCATAACGTTGCAAATCTCTAATTATAAATTAAAGAAATCTGTCTTTATGGCAGATTTCTTATTCTTAAAGAATGTTTAAAAGCATATAAAAAGACTCTCATCTAAAAAATAAGACTAATCGAAATTACTGATTTTAACTATCTCATGATTAACGGCAAAGGATCATTCGATGGGTGGGAATTGCGCGAAAAACATAATGGTTTACAGTCGAAATATCAGAATGTAATGCCTGTTGATTGTTACGTAAAATATCAAGAATGATCATCAAGAACTGAATTTTTAAAATGTCAGTTTTCACCAAAACGTTGCCCGGTACCAGGAACATATGGCATTGTATTCTTGATACTCGGGCAATGGGCATGTTACATCAGAATATAATCATGGATACGCAGTTTTATAGCGCCCATTAAAAATGAAAAGTGCTTTTTAAATTGGCGGTAGCCCATATTTTGCGCGGGCGCGATTACATGCCTCATTAATCTTCCCATCCTCGCCAGACATGGCGAATTCTCGACATGTCGATGAGCGATTCTTGTATATGGTGCAACATGCGTTTTTTCCAGGCGTTCCTGCCAGGGCGACACAACGTGGATCCTTCTGGTTAGTACCGCTCATACATCGGTGGTAAGGGGATATTTGCTCAGTAAGATGAGCCGGGATAGTGCCGCCTGCATCATCTGCTTCGGCCCAGTAAAAAGAGACGCGGAAAAATGCACAACAGGCACCACACGCCAGGCATGGATTCAGATTGCTCATAATTCACCAGTACTACTATATACATCACAATACATCATAACAAAAAATGCAGACACGCCCTGTAAAGATGCGTGTCTGTGACCGGCTGGTGAATTTTCTATAGTCAACTACTGAATGATCACCAGCTGTTATTAATTTTACATATCCACTGAGATATAACCAGATAGTCAAAATATAAACAGAGTAAATTAATCTTTACAATTTGTAGCTACAGGGTTTAGGAAGGGAGTGCTTTATGGAATCAGAGTCTACATTATCTTGTTACTATAGGATGATTTTATAAGCATGGTGGATATTGTGATTGTTTTAATTCTGGTTGATTAAAGGGACTCATCAGAAAATGTTATTTCTATGATGTTCAAAAATATGAGCAAGCTCAGGTTATAATATTTTGTATTTATATTACGGTTGTCTCATCGTTCACATTGATTATTGTGTTAATGGTAAAAACGTTATGATTCAATTCAATAGTGCATTTGACTTCGAGCATACCAGAACACGTCTTCTTAAGGCGGTATCAAATAATGGTCTGGTTTTATTTGGCGAGTTTGACCACGCGAAAGCTGCCAGTAATGCAGGTCTTGTAATGCCGCCAACGACTGTTCTGGTATTTGGTAATCCTGAAAAGGGAACGCCTTTGATGTTGGAACATCCAGACCTCGCTCTGGATTTACCTTTCAGGGTACTCCTTCGCCAGTTGCCCGGAGGTCAGGTCAACGTTAGATTTCACTCGGCAGAAGAATTGAAATGTTATGGACTTGACTCAACGGCGATACAAACGCTGAAAAAGCTGGAATTGTTGGTACAGAAATGCATTCAACCTATTGATTCACATATGTATAAAGGCGAAGCTTAAAGCTAAACAGAAACGTGCTCAACCTATATTTTTGCTCCCGAATTATTACCCCATGCCTCTTGTCTGCTTAAAGACCTATTGATCAGCGCTAACATTAGTTTTTCATCAATCATTGAAAGACTTGCGGCATGTTGGGCAAAATTTCATCTGATGCGTGGATATTTCTGATTCTCTCGACCATGCTCTCTGTAGACGCCAGATTGAGCGAATGAATGTCAACCCCCTCTATTAACCTGTTGTCAGGGACACGCAGATGCGCAATACACTTATCCCTATCCTCGCTGCGGTTTGCCTGTTTATTACCGGCGTCTCTATTTTGAACATCCAGCTCTGGTATTCCGCAAAAGCGGAGAGCCTGGCAGGGGCGAGATATGCCGCAAACAATATCAATTATATACTTGAGGAAGCGTCACAGGCGATTCAAACGGTACGGGAAATAGCCAGAAAAGGGTGTGATCTGGATGAACAATATCAACTAGGTACAGAAGCAGCGCTCAAGCCACATCTGCGTACGATCATCATTCTCAAACAAGATGCGGTCTGGTGTACTTCATTGCCGGGGAACCGCGTACTGCTATCACGTATACCCGTGATTCCTGAAAGCAATTTACTGCTAGCTCCGGCAATCGATACTGTTAATAAAATGCCCATTTTGCTTTATCAGAATCAGTTCGCAGATACCCGAGTTTTGGTGACTATTAGCGATCAACATATTCGTGGCGCGCTCAATGTGCCGTTGAAGGGGGCGAAATATACTTTACTCGTTGGCGGTAGCATTATTGGCCCGTCGGGAGATGTGACAGCTCTCAATGGTAAAAATCATTTTTCTGGACGAGTCAGTTCCACAAAATATCATTTCAGTATTATTTATAACCAGCCGCCTCTATTTAGCTTTAGCAGACTTATCGATAAAGGTCTGGGGATTTTGATATTCATTTTGTTGATTTCCTGCGCCGTTGTCTTCCTGCTTGATAAATATTTCAACAAAAGCGCGACACCGGAAGAGATCCTGCGGCGGGCAATACATAACGGTGAAATTGTGCCTTTTTATCAACCAGTGGTAAATGGGCTGGAAGGGACGTTACGCGGCGTGGAAGTCCTTGCCCGCTGGAAACACCCTCGGGGAGGATATATCTCTCCTGCGGCTTTCATTCCTCTTGCTGAAAAATCAGGGTTGATAGTTCCGCTCACCCAAAGTTTGATGAGCCAGGTCGCCAAACAAATGAATGCGATCGAAAGTAAACTGCCAGAAGGTTTTCACGTTGGGATAAATTTCAGCGCCTCGCATATTATTTCGCCGACATTTGTTGAAGAATGCCTGAAATACAAGGACAGCTTCACGCGCCGTGATTTGAATCTCGTGCTTGAAGTCACTGAGCGTGAGCCTTTGCATGTTGATGAAAGTCTGGTCCAGCGACTAAACATTTTGCATGAAAATGGTTTTGTCATCGCACTGGATGATTTTGGTACTGGATACTCGGGGCTTTCTTATCTCCATGATCTACATATTGATTATATTAAGATTGATCACAGCTTCGTCGGGCGGGTCAACGCAGATCCCGATTCCACCCGGATCCTGGACTGCGTGCTGGATCTGGCGCGCAAACTTTCTATCAGTATTGTCGCTGAAGGTGTTGAGACGAAGGAGCAGCTCGATTACCTGAACCAAAACAACATCACGTTCCAACAGGGATACTATTTCTATAAACCGGTGACATATATTGAGCTGGTCAAAATTATTCTCTCAAAACCGAAGGTGAAAGTGGTGGTTGAGTGAGAAATGATCGCTTGAGCGTGAGGTGACGTAATTATAGACAGCTAATTAGCTCGTTTCGTCTTGTTACTATTGTTCATTATTTTGTTTGCTATAATTGTCTGAAATTTTTGACAGGATTACCATCAGTAGCATGAACAAGAGTAATAATCTGGATTATTTTACTTTATATATCATTTTCTCCATTGCATTTATGCTAATCACTTTCCTGGTTATCCTTTTTGCCAAACCCAGCACCTGGCTGGGAGAAGTGCTTGTTACTATAAATTTGCTAAATGCGTTGGTTTGGTTGGCGATCAATGTGGTTAATCGGTTAAGGGAAAAACTCGTTAGCCATAGGGATCAGCATTAATCCTTCTGTTATCACTGTCAGAAAACGGCTAAATGAGTTGCTGGCAGTGCGCGTAATCTGGGGGAAATTAAACTTGGCGTAAATGGCAATCTGAATCCAGCGGCCAGCGTCTGAGGAAATGTTGGCGTTCAACTCGGTGATAATGGCTACAATGACACCGCAGTTATGGTGGGATTTAAATATAAGTTCTGATTCCTTCGCCTGCTAAAAAAACGCGCCGAATCAATCGGCGCGGTACTGCATTAATGATTATTTTTTGCCAATGGCACGCATGGTGTCATCAATGGCGGTAATTAACAGCATTTGCGGATCTTTAGCACAAACTTGGTTCAGTTTTTCTACCACTTTGGCACTGAGTTCCGGAGATTGCTCGATCTTTAAATCACGGCTCGTAACGCTGGCGTTACCCATTACAGCCACAATTTCTGCAACCTGTGCGCTGTCAGTTTTTGCCATTTCGTTGGCTTCAGCACAAGTAATATAGGTTTCTGCTGGCAAACCGTTCTTAATATTGTAGTCCTGCGCCCAGCTCATTGGTGCGAAAACAAACAGACCAGCCAGTAATGCAAATTTTTTCATCATCATTCCTTATTTCATTTTACCCAGAATGGCACCACCTGTGCCGCCAACTACAGCACCTTTAATCGCGCCTTCCAGACCATTGCCGGTCAACACGCCAGTGACTGCACCAACGGCAGCACCCACTTTCGCACCTTTGCGGGCATTTTTACCGTCACGACCTTTTTCAGTTACTGCACCAACACCAGCGCCCACAGCAGCGCCTTTCAGCACACCATTAACGCCATTGCCAGTCAGTAAACCTACGCCTGCACCTAACAGCGCACCTTTCGTGGTGCGATTCATATCCGCCATTGCTGGTGCGGAGCAGAACAATGCTGAGATAAGCCCGAAGGCGAGTATTTTTTTCTTCAACTTAGATGTCCGGTATTAAGTAAGTTGCACACACAATAATTTCGTCTTTAATTAATATTCACTTAACTAAAGAACGCTCGCTATTATTCAGATAATTCAAAATGAGCGCGAATGGTATAATAGTAATTGTGTTTTATGCTTGAATGGGAATAATCTTAAATAAGGATTAACTCATTGATTTGAAATATTTTCTTCAAGAAATGTCATCAGGTGTTAACATGGTATTGTAAAGGTTATGCGATCTGAAATATCAATATTGTTGTGTGATTTAAATGTAAAAAATATTTTTCAAAAAAGGCAGGGTAAGTAATTTCGCTCTGGTGGCAATAGTGTGAATTAGCGGCGATTTGAGCTGACAATAGAAGGGGAGAACAAAATTTAGACCAAATGCAATCTGACAGATACCAGTATAAACAACCGGTAACTGTCAGATCAGGTTTGAGCTAATACAGCTTATTTCAGCTCTTCTGCTTCTGGTAAGGTCACGTTAAGCTCAAGAATGGAAATATCGCCATCCTTTTGCTCGAGTTGTACGGTTACCATCTCGGGATCAATTTGTACGTATTTACAAATGACATCAAGAATATCTTTACGCAACTGCGGCAGATAGTGTGGTTCTGCATCGCTGCGACGACGTTCAGCAACAATAATCTGCAGTCGTTCTTTTGCAATGTTGGCCGTGTTTTTCTTCCGTGAGAGAAAGAAATCGAGTAATGCCATAACTTATCCTCCGAACAAGCGTTTGAGGAAGCCTTTCTTCTCTTCTTCAATGAAGCGGAAAGGGCGTTCTTCACCCAACAGGCGTTCTACGGTATCTGCGTAGGCTTTACCCGCATCGGCATTGATGTCGAGAATGACCGGTTCACCCTGGTTAGAGGCGCGCAATACGGATTGATCCTCTGGGATCACACCGACGAGTTTGATGCGCAGGATTTCCAGCACGTCTTCCATACTCAGCATGTCTCCTTTGTGCACGCGACCAGGGTTATAGCGCGTTAACAGCAGGTGCTCTTTAATGGGTTCTTCGCCGTTTTCTGCGCGACGTGATTTCGACGCCAGAATACCTAAAATACGGTCAGAGTCACGAACTGATGAGACTTCCGGGTTCGTGGTAATAATGGCTTCATCAGCGAAATAAAGAGCCATTAATGCACCGGTTTCAATACCCGCCGGTGAGTCACAAACGATAAACTCAAAGTCCATCGCTTTTAGGTCATCAAGAACTTTGGCCACCCCTTCGCGGGTGAGGGCATCTTTATCGCGAGTTTGCGATGCCGGGAGAATGTAGAGGTTATCAGTACGCTTATCCTTAATTAGCGCCTGATTTAGCGTTGCATCGCCCTGAATGACGTTGACGAAATCGTACACGACCCGACGCTCACAACCCATAATCAGGTCGAGGTTACGCAAGCCGATATCAAAATCGATCACGACAGTTTTCTTTCCCTTCTGGGCCAAACCAGTGGCGATGGCCGCGCTGGAGGTGGTCTTTCCAACGCCCCCTTTCCCCGAAGTAACAACAATAATGCGTGCCATAAAAATTCCTTGTTAAAAAGGGATCAATTTAACGATTGAACGGTCAAAGCGTTTTCGACTAATTGCAGCCGTGCCGCTTTGCCATAAAATTCTACTGGGATTTTATCACTCAGCCAGTATTCACCAGCAATAGATACTAGTTCGGCCATCAGGTTAGTACAAAATATTTGCGCTTCCCGGTCACCACTTGCCCCGGCCAGCGCACGACCGCGCATCATGCCATAGATATGAATGTTACCATCTGCGATCAATTCTGCTCCTGCACTTACATTACTTGTAACAATCAAATCACATTGTGGAGCATAAATGCGCTGACCGGAACGTACAGGAGTATCTATTAAACGTGTTTTTGTGTCCGGGATCGTATTTTGCGCTGGAGCCTGGGGAACGGGAGCTGAACGTGGCGCTTTTTCCTTTCCTTCAGTCAGGATTGGTAGCCCCATCTTTTCTATTTCAGCTTTCAGTTTCGCATTTTTGCAACCGCTGACGCCAATTATCCGCAAGCCAGTTGCTGAGATAGCTTTGTGCATTGCTGACCAGTTGACCCGTTCTTCGAGGCCACTGACATTGAGTACGACGGGTGCATGTTTTAAAAATGCCGGGGCCTGAGCGATTTTGTCTTCCAGCGCTTGATGAATAATCTTAGGCTCTGCCTCATGCAGATGAACCACGGATAAGGTGAAGTTGCTACCTTTAAGCTCGATTGGCGTGTTTGACATCCTGGCCTTACTCAATTAGCTAATTATCATCATCAGCGAGCGATGATATTACGAAGACTATCAGGCATGTTATAGTCTGGATTATATTGAGGCAAGTCACCCCCACATTTATTCAGAGTAAAATTATGTTTTGTGTGATCTATCGAAGTAGCAAACGTGACCAGACCTATTTATATGTCGAAAAAAAAGACGATTTTTCGCGTGTTCCAGAGGAGCTGATGAAAGGGTTTGGCCAACCTCAACTCGCGATGATTCTGCCATTGGATGGGCGGAAAAAACTGGTAAATGCCGATATTGAGAAAGTTAAACAGGCATTAGCCGAGCAAGGTTATTATCTCCAGTTACCACCACCACCTGAGGATTTGCTTAAACAACATCTTTCTGTGATGGCGAAAAATACAGACAGTACTGACAAATAACCGATATCCGGCGGTGGCATCATATTCGTTGGAGCGGGTTTTAAGAACCACGATGAAGTGAGAGGAACGTTATGTATCAACATCACAACTGGCAAGGTGCGCTGCTGGATTATCCGGTGAGTAAGGTCGTCTGTGTTGGCAGTAACTATGCCAAACATATTAAAGAGATGGGGAGTGAAGTGCCCGAAGAGCCCGTGTTGTTTATTAAACCTGAAACGGCACTGTGTGATCTGCGCCAGCCCCTGGCTATCCCCTCTAATTTCGGCTCGGTTCATCATGAAGTTGAACTGGCGGTGTTGATTGGCGCGACGCTACGTCAGGCCACGGAAGAGCATGTGCGCAAAGCTATTGCAGGTTACGGTGTGGCGCTCGATCTGACATTACGTGATGTTCAGGGAAAAATGAAGAAAGCCGGACAGCCGTGGGAAAAGGCCAAAGGGTTTGATAACTCGTGTCCACTTTCCGGGTTTATTCCTGCAGCAGAGTTCAGCGGTGATCCACAAAATACGTCGCTGGGTCTAAGTGTAAACGGCGAACAACGCCAACAAGGTACGACTGCGGACATGATCCACAAAATCGTTCCACTGATTGCTTATATGAGCAAGTTTTTTACCCTTAAGGCCGGTGACGTTGTGCTGACAGGCACGCCTGATGGTGTTGGTCCGCTGCACAGTGGCGATGAATTGACGGTTACTTTCGGCGGTCATTCTTTGACAACTCGCGTTTTGTAATACTTTTGCCGCCTGAAAGGGGCGGCAAAGCTTGCATCGCCGTGCCAGACTGGTTATAAGGTGCGTTTTAACGTAATGGTGGAACACCTGATGAGCGATATACCTTTCTGGCAAAGTAAAACCCTGGACGAAATGAGCGATGCAGAATGGGAGTCGTTGTGTGATGGTTGTGGTCAGTGCTGCCTGCATAAACTGATGGATGAGGACACCGACGAAATCTACTTCACTAACGTTGCCTGCCGTCAGCTCAATATTAAAACCTGTCAATGTCGGAACTACGAACGCCGCTTCGAGTTTGAACCCGACTGCATTAAATTAACTCGTGAAAATCTGCCCACGTTCGAATGGCTACCGATGACTTGTGCTTATCGCTTGTTGGCGGAGGGTAAAGATTTACCTGCGTGGCATCCGCTACTTACCGGTTCAAAAGCAGCCATGCATGGCGAACGCATTTCAGTGCGCCATATCGCGGTGAAAGAGTCGGAAGTGATTGACTGGCAGGACCATATCTTAAATAAACCTGACTGGGCGCAATAATCCGCATCAGTCAAACCGCCGCGAAAATGGTCCTTGCGGTTTTCTGGTCATCAATAACAAGGTCTGGCGCACAGTGTATTAGAGATTTGCTACCCGGGAAGAAATGAACCGATTTCCCAGACGTGTCGCCAGAGTGCCACGATGAAGTTTGGGCTGGCGGTATATTGGAAGTATGAAATATTTTGTACTGGTGGGCTGACGTATTAATCCTGAATCCTGCAAAAAATTTTCGAGCTAAAAAGTGAGAGCGTCATCGCTGTTTCTAAGTAAATTGCAGCACGCGAAAAAAGATAATCTACGGTATGACAATAATTTAAATGCCGTAACCAATGGACACATTAATTAGACTGCCTGAACATGCATGCTTATTCTACTCAGGTGTTCTGGTGGGTATAAAATGAAAGACGGTAAATTCGGACATCAAACGACGTCGTTATATATCCGAGCTACAGGTGGTTGATATAAAATACTCGTGAATATGCTTGTAGAATATGTGAAAAATTCATAAAGTCATTTTATATTGTTAGCTTTATTTAGCGCTATGCACTGGCGGTTGAAATTGAGAATGGGTGATTCTGATTACGTGAGATTGTTCAATTCCAGTCTATGTTTACTCTACAATAATGCAAATGACAGTGGACAAAGAAGCGCCATCAGGCGATGGATTCGCCGTAGAATGCTACTGCCTGAGCAGGATAGGCCACAGCAAGATCCTGAACTACCCCATGATTTTCAACATAATAAATATACCCATCTTCCTGAGCGTAAATATCCAACGTTACGCAACGCCCTCCACTCATGGAAAAGTCCTGCATTAACTTTTTGTCTGTCATATTGCTTTTCATTATCCAACTCAGGCGTGATTAATATCACGCCGTGCTGAAAAAACTCTATTCATACTGTTAATCCATGGTAACGTATCTTTAGCTGATCGATAAACTTTAGGGCTATAGTAAAAACGCTTCACGATAAAAATATAAATATCGGAAGATATTATTGACTTGATCATTATCAATGACCATCTTGAAGGCCGTCACCGGGAACAATGTGTCAGGAAAATAATAACTACTCTTTATATCATTTTAATATCGAAGATATCCCATTAACTAAAACATCTGTAATTCTATTGATCATTAAATCCTCGTTGTTAATAAAACAAATGGCTTCTTTTATTATTTTTTTTGAGGCTTATTTATGGTCTGTGTTATTGCTCTCGTTGTCCATCTTCTCAGATTTATTGTGGTGGGCAGAGTCCAAAGTGATGAAACCAAAGAACTGGTTGATGTCGTAACCGGATAAGTCACTGCTATCCATTCATTACATGGCCAGGATCACACGGGTACAGGATGAGCCGTAGAGCAAGGTCCGTAGGTTTACGGTGGGTTAGATAGTAAAAAGAAACGCGGCTGTCGGATTGTAGCCGCGGGACAAGGTCCAAAAATTTCCAAGAGTCGTTGAATTTCCCAGCTTTTTTGGAAGCACAGGTATCTTACTAATAACTAAAAAAGGTTTAAACTATAAAATTAACCGTATTTTTAGGTAATGCTTACCGACATATCCATACCGCGTTCAGACGGTTAACAGTGGGGCGGCAATCCTTAAGGATCAGCCTACGCAGCGACAGGTATTGATAGCCTGAATCAGTATTGATCTGCTGGTAAGAACAGACTACTGTATATAAAAACAGTATAACTTCAGGCAGATTATTATGTTGTTTATCAAGCCTGCGGATCTCCGCGAAATTGTGACTTTTCCGCTATTTAGCGATCTTGTTCAGTGTGGCTTTCCTTCACCGGCAGCGGATTACGTTGAACAGCGTATCGATCTGAATCAATTGCTTATTCAGCATCCCAGCGCGACTTACTTCGTCAAAGCGAGCGGAGACTCCATGATTGACGGTGGGATTAGTGACGGTGATTTATTGATTGTCGATAGCGCTATTACCGCCAGCCACGGTGATATCGTCATCGCTGCTGTCGATGGCGAGTTTACGGTGAAAAAATTGCAGTTGCGCCCGACGGTACAGCTTATTCCCATGAATAGCGCGTACTCGCCGATTACCCTCGGCAGCGAGGATACGCTGGATGTCTTTGGCGTAGTTGTCCATGTAATAAAGGCGATGCGCTGATGTTTGCCCTTTGCGATGTGAACTCGTTTTATGCCAGTTGTGAAGCGGTGTTTCGCCCTGATTTATGGGGTAAACCGGTGGTTGTGCTATCGAATAATGACGGTTGCGTTATTGCCCGAAACGCTGAGGCAAAGGCGCTGGGCGTTAAAATGGGCGATCCCTGGTTCAAACAAAAAGAGCTGTTTCGTCGCTGTGGCGTTGTCTGCTTTAGCAGCAATTATGAGCTTTACGCAGACATGAGCAATCGGGTGATGTCGACGCTGGAAGAGCTATCTCCTCGCGTGGAGATTTACAGTATTGATGAAGCGTTCTGCGATTTGACGGGGGTACGTAACTGCCGCGATCTCACTGACTTTGGCAGAGAAATTCGCGCAACGGTACTGCAACGAACGCATCTCACCGTGGGGGTGGGTATCGCTCAGACCAAAACGCTGGCAAAACTTGCCAATCATGCGGCAAAAAAATGGCAGCGGCAGACCGGTGGGGTGGTGGATTTATCCAATCTGGAACGCCAGCGTAAATTAATGGCCGCTTTACCCGTAGATGAAGTCTGGGGAATTGGACGGCGCATCAGCAAAAAATTGAACGCGATGGGTATCAAAACCGTTCTGGATTTGGCGGATACTGATATCCGGTTTATCCGTAAACATTTTAATGTCGTGCTCGAAAGAACGGTGCGTGAACTGCGCGGCGAACCCTGTTTGCAGCTGGAAGAGTTTGCACCGACGAAGCAGGAAATTATCTGTTCCCGCTCGTTTGGCGAACGTATCACGGATTATGAATCGATGCGGCAGGCCATTTGTAGTTACGCCGCCCGGGCGGCAGAAAAACTCCGCAGTGAGCATCAATATTGTCGGTTTATCTCCACGTTTATTAAAACGTCGCCATTTGCGCTCAATGAATCCTATTACGGTAATAGTGCGTCGGTAAAACTGCTGACGCCTACCCAGGACAGCAGAGACATTATTAACGCGGCTACGCGCTGCCTGGACATCATCTGGCAAGCGGGCCATCGCTACCAAAAAGCGGGCGTGCTGCTGGGCGATTTTTTCAGTCAGGGAGTGGCGCAGCTAAATTTGTTCGATGACAACGCACCGCGTCCCGGTAGTGAACAATTGATGGCGGTAATGGATATGCTGAATGCTAAGGATGGCAGGGGAACACTCTATTTTGCCGGGCAGGGGATCCAGCAACAATGGCAGATGAAGCGTGCCATGCTTTCGCCTCGTTATACAACGCGAAGTTCTGATTTACTGCGGGTCAAATAAACATAGCGGCAGGAAAAAGACGCTCCCGCAGGAGCGCCGAATTGATTAGCGACCAAACAGATCACGTTTTTTCGCTTTAAACGGCTGGGAAATCACCACCAGCACCGCGACAATCAGGTAAGCGATAAAAATACCGAGCAACCACTGTGGCATTTCCAGACCTAAAAATTCCCACTGACGCTCGGCACAATCGCCAGAGGCGACAAACACTTGTGGCACCCATTTATCCAGCGGCAGCCAGTCCGGGAAGCGAACCATGAAATCACAGGTCGCAAACGGTGAGGGATAGAGTTGAAGCATAGTGTGTTCGTAAGTTAACTGCACACCGCGGAACGCACTGTATAACCAGATAATCATTGCTACATAACGTAGCGGAGTTTTCGGGGCGATGGCGCCAATGAGTGCAGCGCCCAGAACGCCAAATAACGCACAACGTTCATAAATACAGAGCACGCAAGGTTTTAGTAACATCACATGCTGGAACCACAGCGCCGTCAGTTCCAGTGCCAGAGCGGTTAACGCCATTAACAACCACGCACCCCGGCCTTGTGAACATTGGTTCAAAAATCGCAACATAATAATTTCCCTGCAATATGCATCGAATGCGCAGTTTAAACCAATTCATTCGTTGCGCCACCAGGAGGGAGTAAAAATAGGATGTAATTGAACAATTATCGGGCGAAAAGGCAAACCGGGCATAAATATGCCCGGTAAGTTGTTATCAAAGCGTTGCTATCCACCCCATTTGCATAAACCATTCGGTTACAGGGGCAAGAGTAAACTCGACGCAGAGCAGTCCGACGAGAGTCAGTACGAGGGTATAAGGCAGGGCCATCCACACCATGCGGCCATAAGAGAGGCGAATCAATGGCGCGAGTGCGGAGGTCAGCAGGAACAAGAATGCAGCCTGTCCGTTCGGTGTAGCGACGGAGGGCAGATTGGTCCCGGTGTTAATAGCGACCGCCAGCAGCTCGTATTGCTTCAGGGTGATAACGCCACTCTCCATAGCTGCCTTCGCTTCGTTGATATAAATCGTCCCCACGAAGACGTTATCCGAAATGGATGACAGCAGGCCGTTGAAAATATAGAACAGTGACAACTGGGCGTGTTCCGATGCCTGTAGGACAAAATGAATAATTGGCGAGAACAATTGCTGGTCGATAATCACCGCAACTACCGAGAAAAAGACCGTCAACAATGCGGTAAACGGAAGTGATTCGGTGAAGGCTTTGCCGATAGCGTGTTCATCAGTCACACCGGTCAGTGATGTCGCCAGAATGATCACAGACAAACCAATTAAGCCAACTTCTGCCAGATGTAGTGCCAGCGCGATAACCAGCCAGACGCCGATGGCGGCCTGGACAATCAGGCGAACTTTATCCTGGCGGGTACGCTGTTGGCGGCTTTGATCGTCAAACTGCTGCAGCACTTCGCGGACTTTCTCCGGCAGTGTTTCACCGTAGCCAAACCAACGCATTTTTTCCACCAGCAGGCAGGTTAACATGCCGCCGATCAGGACCGGAACGGTTACCGGCGACATGCGCAGAAAGAAATCGCCAAAATGCCAGCCAGCGGCTTTGGCGATAATCAGGTTTTGCGGTTCGCCTACCATAGTCATCACGCCGCCTAATGCGGTACCGACGCCCGCGTGCATCATCAGGCTACGTAGAAAAGCACGGAACTGCTCCAGCACCACCTTGTAATGTTTGTCGATATGGCTGTCGTCTTGCAGGTCGGTATCTTCCGTGCGGGAAGAGGCTACGCGGTGATAAATACCATAAAAACCGACAGCGACGCTGATCACCACCGCCACGACGGTTAAGGCATCAAGGAACGCGGAGAGAAATGCTGCCGCAATGCAAAAAGAGAGCGACAACAGCATTTTGGAGCGAATGCTTAACAGCAAGCGGGTAAAAATGAACAGCAATAGCTGTTTCATAAAATAGATCCCCGCAACCATAAACATCAGTAGCAGCAAAACCTCAAGGTTTGCAGCCACCTCTTCCCGAACATGTCCTGCGCTGGTCATGCCAATAAATACGGCTTCGATAGCCAACAGACCGCCTGGCAGTAGCGGATAGCACTTCAGGGCCATTGCCAGCGTGAAAATAAATTCCGCTACCAGCAGCCAGCCAGCAACAAAAGGACTGACGAGAAAAATGAGCGGGTTAATAATTAAAAAAATGATGAGGGCAAGTTTGTACCAGTCGGGTGACTGGCCTAAAAAATTGCGCCATAACGCGCGGCCCCAGGAGATTTCCATGATGGTTTCCCTTACCTTAGTAATAATCAATGATGTTTTTATGTTTAAGCGCAAAGCTTAACGGTCGGGCAGGAGTGAGGCAAGTATTGATGATCAAGGAGAAAGAGATGCAGAAAATGAAGCCTTGATCCCTTTTTTCTTCTTTTTGTCCGCTATCAGCGTGATTAGCCCTCTGGTATGATGAGTGCAACTTTGTTTTGCTGTGTTATGGAAATCTCACTATGGTCATTAAGGCGCAAAGCCCGGCGGGTTTCGCGGAAGAGTACATTATTGAAAGTATCTGGAATAACCGCTTCCCTCCCGGGACTATTTTGCCCGCAGAACGTGAACTTTCAGAATTAATTGGCGTAACGCGTACTACGTTACGCGAAGTGTTGCAGCGCCTGGCGCGAGACGGCTGGCTGACTATTCAACACGGCAAACCGACGAAGGTGAATAATTTCTGGGAAACCTCCGGGTTGAATATTCTTGAGACGCTGGCGCGACTGGATCACGAAAGTGTGCCGCAGCTTATTGATAATTTGCTGTCGGTGCGTACCAATATTTCAACCATTTTTATTCGCACCGCGTTTCGTCAGCATCCTGATAAAGCGCAAGAAGTGTTGGCAACCGCCAATGAAGTGGCCGATCACGCCGACGCCTTTGCTGACCTGGATTACAACATTTTCCGCGGTCTGGCGTTTGCTTCCGGTAACCCAATTTACGGTCTGATCCTTAACGGGATGAAAGGGCTGTATACGCGAATTGGTCGTCACTATTTCGCTAATCCGGAGGCGCGCAGTCTGGCACTGGGCTTCTATCACAAGCTATCGGCATTGTGCACTGAAGGCGCGCATGATCAGGTTTACGAAACAGTGCGCCGCTATGGGCATGAGAGTGGCGAGATATGGCACCGGATGCAGAAAAATCTGCCAGGTGATTTAGCCATTCAGGGGCGATAATCCCTTCCGTTTAAAAAGCAAACCCCTCAAACGAGGGGTTTTTTGTTGTTTTTACAGATTACCCATTCTCGGCGGGCAACGTTCCAGCAACTCGACGCTGCCGTCTTCGTTTTGCTGTTCGAGCATCACATCAAATCCCCACAGGCGATGCACATGCTTCAGCACCTCTTTACGCCCCCGGTCCAGCGGAGCGCGGTTATGCGGAATGTAGCGCAGCGTCAGTGAACGGTCGCCGCGTAAATCCACGTTCCAGATCTGAATATTTGGCTCCAGATTACTTAAGTTATATTGCGACGATAACCGGTTACGGATCTCCCGATAACCTTCTTCATTATGAATAGCGGAAATCTCCAGATAATTATGGCGATCGTCATCCAGCACGGTGAAGAAGCGGAAATCACGCATCACTTTCGGTGACAGGAACTGGCTAATAAAACTCTCATCTTTGAAATCACGCATCGCAAAATGCAATGTTTCCAGCCAGTCAGAACCGGCGATATCCGGGAACCAGTATTTGTCTTCTTCCGTCGGCGACTGACAAATCCGTTTAATATCCTGGAACATGGCGAAACCAAGCGCATACGGATTTATTCCGCTGTACCACGGGCTGTTATAGGGCGGCTGGAAGACCACATTGGTGTGGCTGTGCAAAAACTCCAGCATAAAACGTTCCGTTACTTTCCCTTCATCATATAGATGGTTAAGGATGGTGTAGTGCCAGAAGGTCGCCCAGCCTTCATTCATCACCTGGGTCTGTTTTTGCGGATAAAAATACTGGCTCACCTTTCGCACGATGCGCAGGATTTCACGCTGCCATGATTCCAGCAGTGGGGCATTTTTCTCCATAAAATAAAGCAGGTTTTCTTGCGGCTCGGAAGGATAGCGGCGCGCTTCGGCGACTGTTTTCTCTTCTTCGCGCTTCGGCAGGGTACGCCACAGCATGTTGACCTGACTTTGCAGATACTCCTCGCGACTTTTCTGCCGGGCTTTTTCCTCCTGGAGAGAGATTTTTTGCGGACGTTTGTAACGGTCTACACCGTAGTTCATCAGGGCATGACAGGAGTCCAGCAGCTTTTCTACTTCATCAACGCCATAACGCTCTTCGCACTCGGTAATATATTTACGGGCAAAAATCAGGTAATCGACAATGGAACTGGCGTCAGTCCAGCTGCGAAACAGGTAATTGTTTTTGAAGAAAGAGTTGTGACCATAGCAGGCGTGTGCCATCACCAGCGCCTGCATGGTAATGGTGTTCTCTTCCATCAGGTAAGCGATGCACGGGTTAGAGTTAATGACAATTTCATAGGCCAGCCCTTGCTGACCGTGCTTATACAGACGTTCGGTTTCGATAAACTTTTTACCGAATGACCAGTGCGGATAGTTAATCGGCATGCCGACGCTGGAGTAGGCATCCATCATCTGTTCCGAAGTGATCACTTCAATCTGGTGCGGGTAGGTATCCAGCCGATAGAGTTTCGCCACCCGGTCTATCTCTGCAAGGTAAACATCCAGCAGGTCGAACGTCCAGTCGGGTCCATCGCTCAAACGTGTGGTGTCCTTATTCATAGAATCGATCGTCGCCATACGCGCACCTCATTGTTGTCGGCGTTCTCTGTGTGGAACGCCTCATTTCAAGCATAGAACACCTGTTAAAAACCGCGTCACCGGAGAATTTTTTTCTTTGCGATTTCTTATTATCGGAGTGCCAATAATTAGCTTCTCAACGGAATTTTCTGCTGGATAAAAAGCACGTTCAGCAGGAGATGCCAAAGACAGCATATTCCCGCTGTGTCAGGGAGATGTGAGCTGGCTCACCATAAAAAAACCATATGTTGAATAATATTTTCAACTAAGTTATCAAGATGTAATTAGATTATTGTTCTTTTACTGTATCTACCGTTATCGGAGTGGCTATGCGAGTTGTCATACTGGGAAGTGGTGTGGTAGGCGTTGCCAGCGCCTGGTATCTGAATCAGGCAGGACATGAGGTCACCGTCATTGATCGGGAACCGGGGGCGGCTCTTGAAACCAGCGCAGCGAATGCCGGGCAAATCTCCCCCGGCTATGCCGCGCCGTGGGCAGCACCAGGCGTGCCTTTAAAAGCGATTAAATGGATGTTTCAGCGCCATGCGCCGCTGGTCGTTCGTCTCGACGGTACGCAGTTCCAGTTGAAATGGATGTGGCAAATGTTACGTAACTGCGACACCAGCCACTATATGGAAAATAAAGGGCGGATGGTGCGCCTGGCGGAATACAGCCGTGATTGCCTGAAAGCATTACGCGCAGAGACAAATATCCAGTATGAAGGTCGGCAGGGCGGGACGCTGCAACTGTTCCGTACCGAACAACAGTATGAAAATGCCACTCGCGATATCGCCGTGCTGGAAGATGCTGGTGTGCCGTACAAATTACTGGAATCCAGCCGCCTGGCGGAGGTGGAGCCCGCGCTGGCAGAAGTGGCGCACAAACTGACTGGCGGTCTGCAACTGCCCAATGACGAAACCGGAGACTGCCAGCTGTTTACCCAGAATCTGGCGCGGATGGCGGAGCAGGCAGGGGTTAAATTCCGCTTTAATACGCCAGTTGATCAGCTGCTTTGTGACGGCGAACAAATCTATGGCGTGAAGTGTGGTGATGAAGTGATTAAGGCCGATGCGTATGTGATGGCGTTTGGTTCTTACTCGACGGCGATGCTTAAAGGCATTGTTGATATTCCTGTATATCCGCTGAAGGGGTATTCCCTGACCATTCCGATAGCGCAGGAAGATGGCGCGCCGGTATCCACCATTCTGGATGAAACCTACAAAATCGCCATTACCCGTTTCGATAACCGCATCCGCGTTGGCGGAATGGCGGAAATTGTTGGCTTTAACACTGAACTGTTACAGCCGCGTCGTGAAACGCTGGAAATGGTCGTTCGCGATCTCTATCCGCGCGGCGGTCATGTCGAGCAGGCTACTTTCTGGACCGGTCTGCGCCCGATGACGCCAGACGGCACGCCGATTGTTGGTCGTTCACGCTTTAAAAATCTGTGGCTGAATACCGGTCACGGTACGCTCGGCTGGACGATGGCTTGCGGTTCCGGTCAGTTGTTAAGCGATCTGCTTTCGGGGCGCACGCCCGCTATCCCGTATGAGGATTTAAGCGTAGCGCGCTACAGCCGTGGATTTACGCCATCACGCCCGGGCCATTTACATGGCGCGCACAGCTAAGGAATCGAGATGACCAGACCGATACAGGCCAGCCTCGATCTACAGGCATTAAAACAGAATCTGAACATTGTCCGCCAGGCCGCGCCGCATGCGCGCGTCTGGTCGGTGGTAAAAGCGAACGCGTATGGGCATGGTATTGAACGTATCTGGAGTGCGCTCGGGGCGACTGATGGCTTTGCCTTACTTAATCTGGAAGAGGCCATTACCCTACGTGAGCGCGGCTGGAAAGGGCCGATCCTCATGTTGGAAGGTTTTTTCCACGCCCAGGATCTGGAGATTTATGACCAGTATCGCCTGACTACCTGCGTTCACAGTAACTGGCAGCTCAAAGCGTTGCAAAACGCGCGACTAAAAGCACCACTGGATATTTATCTTAAAGTGAACAGTGGAATGAATCGGCTGGGCTTCCTGCCCGATCGCGTGTCCACCGTCTGGCAGCAACTGCGGGCGATGGCGAATGTTGGCGAAATGACCCTGATGTCGCATTTTGCCGAGGCCGAGCATCCTGATGGGATTACCGAGGCGATGGCGCGTGTTGACCAGTCGGCGGAAGGGCTTGAGTGTCGACGTTCGTTGTCTAACTCGGCCGCGACGCTGTGGCATCCGGAAGCGCATTTTGACTGGGTGCGTCCGGGGATTGTTTTGTATGGTGCATCGCCGTCCGGTCAGTGGCGCGATATCGCCAATACCGGATTACGTCCGGTAATGACGTTAAGCAGCGAGATTATTGGTATCCAGACGCTAAAAGCGGGAGATCGTGTGGGCTATGGCGGTCGCTATACCGCGCGCGATGAACAGCGAATTGGCATTGTTGCCGCCGGATACGCTGACGGTTATCCGCGTCATGCGCCAACCGGTACGCCGGTTTTAGTCGACGGCGTACGCACCATGACGGTAGGGACTGTCTCGATGGATATGCTGGCGGTCGATTTAACGCCTTGCCCGCAGGCGGGTATTGGTACACCGGTTGAGCTGTGGGGCAAAGAGATCAAAATTGATGATGTCGCCGCCGCTGCCGGAACCGTTGGCTATGAGTTGATGTGCGCGCTGGCGTTACGTGTGCCTGTTGTGACGGTGTAACTTGTTGTAGCCGGATGCGACCAGCGTCGTATCCGGCGATACAAGACGGATCAAACTTAAGATTCGGCTTCTTCCTCCGCTACCCGAACGCCAATCTTCAGCACTTCATTATCTTCTTTCTCGGCCACCGTCCAGATCATCCCGGCAAACTCCACCTGATCACCGACAACCGGAGCCGCGCCTAACAATTGCTGGACAATTTCCCCCAGCGTTTGCTGTTTATCGCGATACTCCCGACCGTCTTCCAGACCATATATCAGCGCCACATCGGCATATTTGGCACTGGCTTCAAGAATGAAGTCACCAAAGAAGCGTTGATCCAGCGCGACTGGCGGTGACTGGCTGAACAGTTTACCGAGCGCTGGGAGATCGCGTTCCCGACCAATCACGCACAAGACGTCGCCTTCACGCAGTCGGGTGCTGCCAGTGGGATGAAGTAATTGGTTATCACGAAATAGTGCCGCAATACGCGTCTCTTTTGGCATATGCAGATCGCGCAGCGCCGCGCCCACGCACCATTTATCGGCACTCAACTGATAAACAAACTGTTCCCACGGGTTTTCCGGATGAATATCAAGGCCAACGCGTGATACCGGGCGTCCGACGGGCGGAACCACCACTTTGGCTTTTTTCGCCGCCCACGAGAGCGATGTTCCCTGTAACAACAGCGAAACCAGAACCACGAAGAAGGCGACATTAAAGAACAGCCGTGCATTCTCCAGGCCCGCCATCATCGGGAACACCGCCAGGATAATTGGCACCGCGCCGCGCAGCCCGACCCAACTGATAAATACGCGCTCGCGCAAATTGAAGCCACGGAACGGCAGCAATCCGGCAAATACCGAAAGGGGACGAGCGAAGAAAATCATCCATGCGGACAAAATGAGCGCCGGAATGGCAATAGGCAGTAAGTCGCTTGGGTTAACCAACAGCCCAAGCACCAGGAACATGGCGATTTGCGCCAGCCAGGCGAGGCCGTCGAAATTCTGCAGAATGCCGTAGCGGTTGCGAATAGGGCGATTCCCCAGCAGAAAACCGCACAGATACACCGCCAGAATACCGCTACCTTCCAGCGCAGTGGTTAATGAGAAAATCAGAATACCGCCGCTTAATGCCAGCAATGGATATAATCCGGCAGGCAGGGCGATGCGGTTGATCATTTGCAGCAGTAAATAACCGCCACCAAGACCTATTACAATGCCCAGACCAAATTGTTGCAGAATATCGACAATGAACATCCAGCTAATATTGCTCTCATGATGCTGGATCATCGCAATCAGGGTAATGGTCAGAAACACGGCCATCGGATCATTACTGCCGGATTCTATTTCCAGCGTCGAGCCAACACGTTCGTTAAGCCCCTTGCCGCCAAGCAGAGAAAATACCGCAGCGGCATCCGTGGAACCGACAATGGCGCCGATTAATAAGCCTTCAATCAAATTGAGATTAAAAAGCCACGCCGCCATCATGCCGGTTAAACCAGAAGTAATCAGCACGCCCACCGTCGCCAGTGACAGCGCCGGACCTAACGCCACGCGAAATGAACTGGCCTGGGTACGCATCCCACCATCGAGCAAAATAATCGCCAGCGCGAGGTTACTTACCATGTAAGCAAAAGGATAATTATCAAACGGGATGCCGCCGACGCCATCAACCCCCGCCAGCATGCCGATCGCCAGAAAAATAACCAGAATGGGAATGCCAAGACGGGAAGAAAATGAACTAAGTAAAATACTGCTGGTGACAAGGATGGATCCTAAGATGAAAAGGCTAATTATTGTTGTGGCATCCAACGGTCGGTTACTCCTGATTACGCTGTCTCTTATATAAACCCTACCATATTAGCGGCAGAAACAGCGTTTTACTTAGCCCTGAAACGTGATTTTTTTACACTTTAAGAACAGGATGACCACTAATCGTCAACTGTGTGCCTTCCTGGGTGTGATTAAGGATGGCATGTGCGCCCAACGGCAGCGTAACTGTGCGTTGTTCATGACCAAAATCGAGGCCAGTTATGAGTGGAATAGACAGGCGGGAACGCAAGAACGCGTACACCGACTCCAGGTTGTAACCCGCGTCATAATTATTGGGCGTGCTACCACTGAAGCTACCGAGGATAATCGCCTTCTGACGCGGTAAAATTCCGGCATGATAGAGCTGTAACAGCATACGTTCGACGCGGAAAGGGTGCTCGTTAATATCTTCCAGCACCAGAATACCGTTCTCAATTTGCGGCATCCACGGCGTACCAATCAGCGAAATCAGCATCGCGAGATTGCCTCCCCACAACGTGCCTTCGGTCCGACACGTCGGGCCTTCCCCTTGCCATTCAATGGTGAATGTTTCATTGCGTAATGCCAGCCAGAAATGGTGCTCGGTAAAGGCGTTCAGCTCTTCCGCGCCAAAATTCGCCACCAGCATCGGGCCGCTAAAGGTGATGACATTACCCTGGGTCAGCAGTCCACACTGGATGGCTGTGAAATCGCTATGCCCGCAGATCAGCAACGGATTATGTTGTTGGCGAGCAACCAGCGCCTGCCAGTCAATATCCGCCAGTAAGCGGCTGGCGCCGTAACCGCCGCGAACCGACAGTACGATAGTGTTGGGTGATGTCAGCCCTGCAAGGGAATTAATATCCGCCAGACGCTCCGTTTCCGTACCTGCAAACCGCTCACAGCGACGGGCAATGACCTCTACGTTATTGACCTGATGACCCGCATCCATCAGGCGTTGAATACCGCGCTGCGCGGCGTGCTGATTAATGCAGTAACCCGACGGGGCGATTAAGTGAAACTGAGACATGGCAATTCCTTGCTGACAACAGAAACGAATTGTATATCATGCCGCTTAGGTGTGCCGTTGTCACCTCAACGGCGATTCCAGGCTATAAGGATAGATGAAGTGAAATTGAGATGGTTTGCCTTTTTGATTGTGTTATTAGCGGGTTGTTCATCAAAACATGACTATACGAATCCTCCGTGGAACGCGAAAGTTCCGGTACAACGTGCAATGAAGTGGATGCCAATAAGTCAGAAAGCCGGTGCTGCCTGGGGTGTCGATCCACAATTGATCACGGCGATTATCGCTATCGAGTCGGGCGGTAACCCGAACGCGGTGAGTAAATCGAATGCCATTGGTTTGATGCAGTTAAAAGCCTCCACGTCCGGACGCGATGTTTATCGCCGTATGGGCTGGAGTGGTGAGCCGACGACCAGTGAGCTGAAAAATCCAGAGCGTAATATCTCAATGGGGGCAGCTTACCTGAATATTCTGGAAACCGGCCCGCTGGCAGGTATTGAAGATCCGAAAGTACTGCAATATGCGCTGGTAGTGTCATACGCTAACGGGGCAGGCGCACTGCTACGGACTTTCTCCTCAGATCGGAAAAAGGCGATCAGCAAAATCAACGATCTGGACGCTGACGAGTTCCTCGATCACGTCGCGAGAAATCACCCCGCGCCGCAGGCTCCACGCTATATCTACAAACTCGAGCAGGCTCTGGACGCAATGTAACTCAGTCGCGTACTTTGTCCGCTTTCTCACGGGCTTCCCGCTCCAGTGAGAAAATAATTCGCTGTAATTGCCGCTCCACCGTCGGGCTGACGTTAAGAAAACGAAAGCTCAGACGGGGAGTGGAGACGGTTTCATTTTTACCATCAATCAATTTACGCTCGCTGATCGTCAGTAACTGGGCATCAAAGTGAAAAATGCCCCATTGTCCCATGTTGACTTCAATCTGTGCGAAGCGCATGCCTTCTTGCAATCCGGCAGGCTTTGCCGTTTCCAGTAATGCGCCCATGCCGCCTAACGACAAATCATACAGGCGAAAACGTAACGTGCTGTTATCCGCCAGTTTGGTCTGGCAAAAATAAGGCGGATGGAGCGGGGCGGAGATGCGGAAATATCTGCGTCGCTGCACAAACCATAGCGCGGGAGGTGGTGCGGTAATAAAGGCCGGAAGCTGCAGGTATTCACTTTGCTGTAATTGTTCAACAGTAAACTCGACTTTCGCACCCTGAGTTTCGGCGGTAATGGTAATGTGCCGCGCCTTAAGCACGGCATTGTTGTCTTCTGCTTGACTGCCGTAATCCAGCACCAGCTTATCCGAGGTTATTGCCAGTATTTTGCTGATCAGTTGACCGTCACTCCAACTGATACGCAAGGGAATTGCGGCTTTATGCAAATCGCGTAAAACGCCCAACACTGCTAAAGGATTTTGTTTCAGGAACTGCTCATGGTAGTGACTCACGCGGAAAAACTCCTGACCGACAAACTGTCTTTGGTTTATCGGTAGCGATTAACAAAACTTTATACAAATGAGAATTTTTTTACATATTGGCTGCAAATCAACCGCCAGACGCCCAACATCAAACTTACCCTTGCCTATACTTAGAGCGTTGACGTAAGCATTTCTTGCGTCCTGTTCATAGAAACGAGGGCCTGAACATGGGAATTATTGCCTGGATTATTTTTGGCCTGATAGCCGGCATTATCGCCAAGCTAATCATGCCGGGGCGTGATGGTGGTGGATTTTTCCTGACCTGTATTCTCGGGATAGTCGGTGCGGTGGTCGGCGGCTGGCTGGCGACCATGTTTGGCATTGGCGGCTCCATCAGCGGTTTTAATCTGCACAGCTTCCTGGTGGCGGTAGTGGGAGCTATTCTCGTTCTGGGCGTATTCCGCCTCCTGCGAAGAGAATAAGATTTTCATAAGGCGGATAGCGATACAGATGCCGCTATCCGCTTTCACATCAGAACGTATACTCGACACCTGCCCAGAAATTGCGACCTTCTTCAATAAACCCTTCACTGTAGGCATATTGGGTATCAAACAGGTTATTGACCGACGCATTGACGCTGAAGCCATGACCTAAGGCGTAATCGGCTCGAATGTGGGTCACCGCAAAACCGGCGGCTTTTTGTGAACCGTCACTGTTGCTGTAGCTGGAGGAACGCGCCTCTTCCGACAGTGTTACGCTTAACGGCTCCCACGGTTTGAGAGTCATCCATGCGGTCATTGTCTGCGTTGGCAGATCGGTTATCTTGCCGATGTCTTTGCGTTTGGCGTCAGCGTGGATCAGGGCGTAGCTCAACCCTACATCCAGTATATTGCTGATTTTCCCCTTAATACCGGCGTCCAGACCGCTGTAATCCACCGTGCCGCTGTTCTGGTTTTGAATGGTATCGGCATCGATATTGTGCGAGAGGATGGCATCACTCACCCGATTATAGTAAACGCTGACCTCAAATCCCCAGTCGCGCGTGAAGGCACCATTCCAGGTTAAATCTACCCCGCGCGCGCGTTCCGGCTTGAGCTGCGGGTTAACAATCGCTATCTGGTTATACGCTGGTTTGGACGTGGTATAGCGTTCTTTCAGCGTCGGAAAGCGTGTGCGGTCATAGTACGAAAGCGCCAGCGTGTCTTCATTGGCAAAGTGGTATTTCCCCATCACCTGCCAGTTAAAAGCTGACTGATTGTTGTCGTCATAATGGGTGATGCTGCCATCGTTCTCATGTTTTTTCGCTTCTACGCTATCGCGCCAGTCATAGCTGATTCCAGCCACGACATCGACATTATCGGCGGCAGCCCATTGATATTCACTGGCGAGCGACCAGGTGCGATCTTCATAGCGATCGTAAGCGGCGTGCGGCGCACCTTTTTCCCGGTGTACGTCATCTTTCCAGTTAACGGCAAACGACAGCAGATCGTTTTCACGCACATCGGCTGCCAGTTGTAACCCGGCACCGTCGCTGTAATCGGAATAATGGCTGTAGCTGCCTTTTTTATTTTTCAAATCAGCCAGCGAGTTGTACATCATCAGCGTATTTTCAAAGGTGTCGCGATACAGCCGACTTTTCAAAGTAAAACGCTCGTTTAGCTGGGTCGTTCCCTGATAGTAAAAACTTTCTTTGTCATACTCCGGCCACTGCCAGTAGCGTGATTTCTGACCACTGTTTCCGCTGTATGGCGGGTTATCTTTTTCACCATCCTGCTTAATGTAAGTCAGTGTGTATTCATCGTTTTCACGCGGTGTAAAACCGAGCTTCACAATGCCGCGTTTATCATCAGCCGATGAGTTAATCATCTTGCCGTGTTTGCCTGCAATATCGTTATTTACACCATGCGGCAGGCCGAGAAAATCCTGCTTTAGCTGGCTACCGCTGACTTGCAAATACCCCAGATCGCTGCTGGCGGCAAATGAAGCATGCATATCGTAGGCATTGTCCCGGCTACGGCTCCATCCCTGGCGATATCCCAGATTTGCTTCCAGAGGTTTCGTTGGCTTCTGGGTGGTGATATTAATGGCACCACCCATCTGATTAGGCCCCTGAAGCAGCGACGAATACCCTTTGGAAACTTCGACCGCGCCCAGATTGTTGGTCAGAATCCGCGCCAGATCGAGGTTGCCGTCATAGGGAACATAAATCGGCACGCCGTCGAAATAGACCGGTACCTGACGGCTATCAAAACCACGAACTTTGACCTGTTCTTCGTTGCGGCTGCCTGACTTTTGCAGCACTACGCCAGGGACGACGCTTAATGCCTGAGCGACATTCTGCTTATCTAGGGCCTTCATGGTGGGGTGATCGAGAACGGTGGTCGTCGTCGATGATACCGGACTGGACCATACGGTCAGCGTGTCGCTCTCCTGAGCCGCTACGGCCTGCTGGGTAAAGGCAAGTGATAGTGCTGTGCAGAGATAACGTTTTTTGAGTCTCATAGAATAAATTCCGTTTAACAAAGAATTAAAAAGAGGCTGCGGGTTGCAGACTGACTTTGATGTCAGCCGGTGCCGCGTAATAAGGCGCGGAAGTAATAAAAAGGCGAATGCCGCAGTCGAGGTAATTTTTGAGTGTCGTCAGATTAATTCCGCCGGTCAGAGCCAGCGTGCAGTGGGGAGCCAGCGACGGCGCTATTTGCACAATTTCAGTTGCCTGCTGCGGACTAAATTTGTCGAGCTGAAGTACGTCTGGTTGCGCACGTAACGCGGCGATAGCCTCTTCAGACGTGTCGGCTTCAACAACAATTTTCTTCTCGGGGGCGTGGCGACGTAACTGGGCGATTGCGCCCGACCAGTCCTGATTGTCAGCAAGAAAATGACGGTGGTTGGCGAACAATAATATGGTTTCCGCACATCCGGCACGGTGAATCAGCCCGCCAGCGACAATGACAGCTTGTGTTGCCAGCAACCGGGTTCCAGGGATAGCTTTTCGGGTGCAGGCGATATTGCCGTCAGGATAACGTTCACGAAGCAACGCCAGCATTTGCGCGAGATACTCTGAGACGCCGCAACTCCACTCCAGTACGTTCTGGACCGCTTTCCATCCCTGATGAAGTGCAGCAGCGTCGCCGTGAGCATGGATCAGCCGCTGACCTGCATCCGCTTGTGAACCGTCGCTGACCGCGTCATCAATGGTTAACCCCAGCGTGGTTAACATCTTACACGCGACAGAAACGCCGCTGACGCAGCCGCCCTGGCGGTGAAAAAACGCAATATAGCCAGGCTGGTGTCCAATATTTAATGCCCGCGTGGTCAGGTCACCGCCCTGGATATCTTCCAGAAGTAACGCATCGATTTGTGCCTGAGAAATGAAGATCATCGCAGTGCCTCCGGCGGCACGCTATCCCACCAGATGAGCGCCCAGTCGCGGCTGGCAGGGGCGAGGGCACGAGCATCTTGTTGTTGATACCAGCGATATAACCGTTCACGCTCATCGTCGTTAAGCGCGCCAAGACTCCAGCTGACGTTCTGCTCAAAACGTTCCCAGGTGCTGTTATCCTGTTGGCAATTTTGTCCACGGATAAAATCGACGTGAGCATAAATTCCCATTTGATACAGGACGTTGAGCGCAAAGATATAGTTGGGTAATTCGATCACTTCCCGACCTGCCGCCCGCTGAATGGCCGGGGAGACGAACGAGGTGCTGACCAGATGGGTGGTGTAGACGCGCAGCCGTGCCTGATTATTCAGTTTGCTCATTGCCTGGCGCATATCAGCCACCAGTGTGGATCGGGAAGCCACGGCAATATCGCAGCGTGGCAGGTCACTCCAGTCCTCTTCCCAGGCGCGCTGGATCCAGTGGACATTGTCTGCCTTCAGCGCGGCGGCGCGGCGGGCGGCAACGTTCAGCATCCCCTGACTGTAATCAACGCCATAAATCGTAGTGAGTTTGTCAGCCAGCGCCAGCGATACGGTGCCTGGTCCGCAGCCCATATCGAATAAGGTCTGCGCGCCTTGCAGGTCAATTTTAGCGATCAGTTGTTGCAGGTAGCTGTCCGTTGGCGAGGCACAATTTTCAGCCATTTTCTCCGCCCGTTGATCCCAGTGATCGGGCGTTTTTTCTGTGCGGTGAGCCAGTTTGAGTTGCTGCAGATAAAGGTCTGCAAAATCAATATCATCAATGAGCATGATTGTTCCTTAGCGGCTAATTGCAGAGAGGTGATGATGAATTTGGTCGGCAGAAACCCGATACAGGGCCGCCAGTTTGTTCGTTGTTAACTGTTCGGTCGGTAAGCCTTGTGTTACTCGTCCATCTGGCTCTACCTGAATAATGCTGTCGGCAATGGCGTTGGCATGGAGCGGATGGTGAGTCGACATTAACATTGTCATGCCGTTATTTTTTAGCTGCGCCAGCGTGTCCAGAAGTTGGATCTGATGACCGAAATCGAGGCTGGAGGCGGGCTCATCCAGTAACAACAAGCGCGGTTGTTGGACGAGTGCACGGGCGATTAAAGCCAGCTGGCGTTCACCACCGCTAAGGGTATTCCAGCGTCTTGTCGCCAGATGCAAAATACCCAGCTTTTCCAGTTGTTCCGTTGCTTTCAGGCGTTCTTGCTTACCGGGAACGGAAAAAGCGCCCATGGTGGGGGCCAGGCCCATCAACACCATATCCAGCACACTGAAAGCAAAAATACCGTCGTGCGCCTGCGGTACCCAGGCAATTGCTTGCGCGCGCTGGCGATGGCTAAGTGTCTGAACAGGGATGCTATCCAGTAAGATCTCGCCCTTTAATAACGGAATAACGCCAAGAATGGAGCGCATGAGTGTGGTTTTGCCGCAACCATTGGCGCCAAGCAGACAACAAATTGTTCCTTGCGACAGGGCGAAGGAAACGTCACTTAGCACCGGATGGCGGGAGTAACCCAGAGACGCATGACGGACGGCAAGCAAAGTCACTGGCGACCTCCGCGTAACAACAAAAGCAGGAAAAACGGTGCACCAACAAAAGCGGTCAGAATGCCGAGCGGGATTTCTGTTGTCCCAATGCTGCGCGCCAGCGTATCGGTAAGCAGGAGCAGAATCGCGCCAGTACACATTGCCATGGGCAACTGTTGCTGATGGTTATGACCGGTCAACAAGCGGGCAATGTGCGGAACGACCAGACCAACCCAACCAATAATGCCCGCTATTGCTACCGTGCTGGCGGTGATTAGTGTGGCGCAGACAATCAATCCTAATCGCAGACGCGCAACATTCAGCCCCAGCGAACGGGCTTCGTCATCAGAAAGCGTGAGTAAATTCATGCGCCAGCGGAGGAATAGCAGAGGAACGGTGCCAGCCAGAATGAGCGGTGCCGCGTAGTAAAGGTCGCGTAAGGTTACCGTAGACAGGCCACCGAGTAGCCAGAAGGTAATCGAGGGCAACTGGGTATAGGGATCGGCCAGCGTTTTAATTAGCGATATCCCCGCTCCACACAGCGTTCCTAACGCAATGCCGACCAGCACCAGCGTGAGCACCGGATCGTGACGAGTCACCCGACATGTAATCAGCCAGACGCCTGCGACCACCAGCAGACCGCCGCAAAATGCATAGAGTTGGATGTAAGCTATCGATAATCCCCACAGGATTGCAGCGCAGGCACCAAGTCCGGCACCGGCGGAGACGCCTAAAATATCCGGTGAAACTAAGGGATTACGAAACATCCCCTGATAGGTGGTTCCGGCGCCTGCCAGCGCAGCGCCCAGTAACAACGCCGCCAGAATGCGCGGCACGCGGATTTGCCAGAAGACAATTTGTTCCTGCACAGGAATATCTTCTTGACGAAGAATTAGCGCCAGCAGTTGCTGCATATCGAGATGATAAGCCCCATTTACGGCGGCAAAAGTGATACTGATAGCTGCCAGCAGTAGAATACATCCGTTCGCGGTTCTCATTAGCTCGCCACCATTTTTTGATAGTCGGCGTCACTTAATGGGCAATGCCAGAACAGTTGAGCGTAACGTTGCATATCGTTTTTAAACTGGCTGTTGACTGCGGGATCCAGCCAGGCGTGGAGTCTGCGCAATCCCAGAAGACGGTTGATTCCCGGCGGGGCATCCAGCCAGCCGAAAGGCAAGCCACTCAAAAACAGGATGCGATGTTCCGCAACGGCTTTTACGCCCTGCCAGAGAGGATCGTTACGGATAAAGTTTGCAGTCACAGCATCCTGAACCAGAATAATATCCGGCTGCCAGCGCAGTAGATTTTCCATGGAAACCTGTGCCAGGCCATGGCGATCGGCTATTTGCGCGACGTTGTGCAAACCTAATAATTCCGCCGCCTCGGTATGCAACGAACCCTGTAAGCCCGTTTCCAGCCCTCGGGGACCGCGCGCAGCATAAAAGCGGAGGTTAGCGGCGGGTGAGGTGGAGAATGCCTGAGCTTCACCGACGAAGCGGCTGGCGAGATTGGCTTGTTCTGCGGTGCGGTGCTCTTCGCCTAATGTTTTGCCCAGCGTTGTTAACTGTTCTGCCGATTGCTCCAGTTTCCCATTAAGCAATAACCAGGGGATTTGTGTCTGTTCGCTAACCTGCCGTGCCTGGGAGAGCCAGGTTTCATCCGTATTGCCGCAATCAACGACCAAATCGGGCTGCAATGCCATAAGCCCTTCCATTGAAAGCGAACTGGCGCGCCCGGCGAGTCGTCCAAGTTTAGGTAAATGACGTATTGCCGGAGTTAATGGAATTGCCGCCTCGCGAGCAAAGTCAAAAGAAGAAAAACCGACCAGTTTTTCTGGCGCGACAGCCAGCAAAAGCAGATCGGCAGGCGCACCGGCACTGACAATACGCGTAATTTTTTTGGCTTCAGGAAGCGTCAATGAGGCCCAGAATTTAACTGATTGTGCAAAGGACGGCAGATGATGCAGGAACAAGGTAGACGCAAGAGCCTGCGTAAACATCCGTCTGGTTAGTGACATAAGTAATATCCTGACAATTAAAACCGCTATATATTTACATATATATCGATAAAGATCATGTTTGATGTCAAGATTTGTCTAAAGAAACAGAATGATCTGCTTATTTGCTAAACAACGCTTTGTTCAACAAGAAAATTGTCAGGGAGAATGCGTGAGTGGCGGAAAAATATAAATAGAAGAGTAATGATTAATAAATTGATAATGTAAAATTAATATCTTCTCTGATATAAGAAAATTAAGACATAGATCGTATAATAATCGATGTTTGGTTTTTCGTGGAAAAAAAGAGCAATGCCAATTTTATGCGCGCAATGGCATTGCCCGATATACAGCAAAGTTAAGACGTAGGTTCCGCTTCTTTTTGTTTAACCGGCTGTGTGGTTGATTTACCGGTCGGACGCGTTGCCGGAACGTTGTCACACGGTTGTTCTTTCGGGCAGATCAAATCGAGCATTTTCAGCGTGACGCCATTGGTCCAGCCAAAGCCATCCTGCAACGGGTATTCGCCACCGCCGCCACCTGTTCCGGTGGTACTGACATCATATTTCTCGACCAGCTTCTTCTCCCGGTCATAAGTGTGCTGAACATTGGTCAGGAAGTGCCAGCTAATGTCCATCGCCACCTCGTTCTGCCCGTAGTTTTGCAACCCTTCTGTCGCGACCCATTGCAGGGGAGCCCAGCCATTTGGCGCATCCCATTGCTGTCCACTTTTAACCGATGTGGTGTTCAGTCCGCCTGGTTGCAACAGATGTGTTTTAGTGGCAGCAGCCATTTTGGTCGCGCGATCTTTTGCCGCTGCATTGACATAAAGCGGGAACAGGGCGGCGGCAGTTAACTGATTGCGTACTTTATCGCTCTTCAGATCGTAGTCGGCATACCAGCCATGTTGATCGTTCCACAGGTATTTTTCGATCCCTTTCTGACGGGCATCGGCGAGCGTTTCATATTGGCTGGCCATCGCGTTATCCCCGGCGACTTTACTGGCGCGGGAGAGAATTTTCTCCATCTTATACATCAGACTATTGAGATCGACCGGTACGATGCTGGTGGTGCGTAACGTATTTAACTGCTGCGGGTTGTCCATCCAGCGTGAACTGAAATCCCAGCCAGACGCGGCGGCAGAACGCAGATCGCGGTAAATTTCAGTGGCAGGGCGGTTCGGATTACTTTTGGCGGTGGCAATATCTTCTACCCACGACTCCGGGCGTGGCGTATCGTGGTCATCCCAATAGCGGTTAAGAATAGTGCCATCCTTGAGTTTAACAACGCGTTTTTCCTGTTGCCCGGCCTGCAGGTTTTCAATACCGTCCATCCAGTACGCGTACTCTTTTTGCAGTTGCGGCAGATATTGTTTCAACGCGTCGTCACCTTCATGTTGCGCGAGTAACTCTACCATCAAGGCAAAAAAGGGCGGCTGCGATCGGCTCAAATAATAGCTGCGGTTACCGTTTGGAATATGCCCATAAGTATCTATTTCATGACCAAAGTTGGCCACCATGTCCGCCACTTTATCCCAGTGACCGCTTTCGGCAAGCCCCAGCATGGTAAAGTAACTGTCCCAGTAATACACTTCGCGAAAACGACCTCCCGGCACGACATAGGGTTTCGGCAACGGCAACAGAGAATCCCATTGTTCGGTACTTTCGGTAGAACGGGTTAACACCGGCCAAAGTCCGTCAATGTGTTCGCGCAGTGACTGCCCCTTTGGAGGCACATATTTTTCTCCCTCTTTCGGCAGAGTGAAATTGACGTTAACGAAATGGCGCAGATCGAACCCGCTCTGATTCTGCTGCATCCGGTAGTCTGCGAGGATCATTAATGGATCGCTGTTAGGAATGGCATCGGCAAAAGTTTTTTGATCAGGAAAAAGTTTGGCGTTTTGCACATCGTTAAACAGAGGGCCTAACAAAATATCAGGCGATTGTGGCGTCACCGGTGTTTCTTCTGCCTGTGCAGATAGCGCGGTGGCACACAATAATACGGCAGCAGGTATTAACGCCACTTTCTGCGAGCGACGAGGGACAAGTGGTTTCATCAATCATTCTCCTTTGGCGATACCGAACAAAACGGTATTCAAGTATCAGAAAACCTTAGTTCAGGATCGCCGTAAGAGCATGATTGAAATCTTTTTCTGCGAACTGACAGACAAATCTAATTTAACTCTGATGCCTGAAGCATTGTGCTTTTACATCCAGCGTTAGCGTCTCTTCAGGTTGAATCGAATACAGCTTCTCTCCCTGCTGACAAATCCAGCCAATACCCAGTTCACGGGCAATTAGAGCGCTGTGGGATACCGGACTTCCGGCACTAAGGCAGATGCCCTTAACGACTGTCGGATCCAGTTGAAGTACCGTGGAGGGATAAATGTTCTCCGCCAGTAAAATGGTCGGCGCGCTAAACTGAGGGAGTTCTTCTTTTGTCTGTGTCAGGTGGAGCAGGGTGCGATGCAGAAGATCGTCCACATCAATATAGCGAGCCTGCAAATATTCATCATCAATCTGCTGGTATTGCTGGCTAAGTTCTTTAAGAACCTGCTGCCAGGCATACTCCGCCGTGCAATGTTCATGCTGAAGGAGTTCGCTTGCCGCTACCCGCAGTTCAGGATCGTCTAATAGTGTATGGTGGCCGGAAAAAATTGCTGCGATATCGTCGAGCCCGCTTGCTTCTGCCTTTGCCGTTAACGTCATCAGATCTAACAACGTGAAGTCAATTGCCTGGCGTAACCGTTCCTGTTCTTCTTCCACGCTCAGTGATGATTTCGCCTGTACTGTGCATAAAACCGGTTGATAATAAAAGGCTTTGCCTGTGACAGGCGGAACTGGACGCAGAGTTGGCGGTGCTATCTCTTCCATTTCACCAAAGTTATCTTCAGCCAACTGGCGAAAAGCGGCTAACGCCTCTTCAGCCTCTGGCCCTTTTGCAATCAGGCGCAGCGTATCGTTACAGCGGACTTGTAACAGCGCAATCTGGTTAATACTCTCCGGTGTTACGCACTTACCGTTTTTCTCCAACAACATGTCTGCATTAAATGTCGATAAGGTATAGACCAGTCGGGAGGCTGGACGGACGTGAAGTCCGTTACGGTTTTTAATCACCACTGCCAGAGAACGGGCTTCTTCATCGTGCGAGGGGCATATGTCGGAGATTTCAGTAGCGGATGATGGTAAACCCAGTTGTTCTCGTTTGGCTTCCAGCGCATGCATGGCGTCATGGATGACTTTGTCGATATCCGCTCCCGAGGCTGCGCTGACGGCGGCTGCTAACGTTCCTTCGACCAACGGTGCAGCGCACAAACGTACTCTCGCGGCGATCTCTGGCGCCAGCAATTCCAGTGCGGTTTCTGCACTCAATAACGCACTACCCATATCCATCATGACCAACACATGGTCGGCATCGGCAACGGATTCGATGGCTTCCATCACTTTGACGGCATCTGTACCGATGGGATTCTGCGGATCGTCAATTCCTGCGGCAATGGCGATTTTACAACTATCGCCCATTAACATCTGGCGAGCTAATTCACCGACACCTTCTCCCAGTCGGGCGCTATGTGAAACTATGACCAGGTTTACCATCACCAATTCCTTACTCTTTTGCGGCTAACGCCAACATTTGCATCATAAACATCACGGAGGTTGCACCAGGATCCTGGTGACCAATACTGCGTTCACCGAGATAACTGGCGCGGCCTTTGCGGGCTTGCATCGTAATCGTGCTTTGTGCGGCGGATTCCGCGACGCGACTGGCGGCTTCGAGCGCCGCCGGAACAGAAAGGTTTTGCTCACTGGACTGGCGTAACGACTCAACCACCGGCCCCCAGACATCGCACATGGTTTTATCGCCTGGTTCTGCTTTCCCCCGACTGATTACGCCGTCTGCGCCATCACGGAACATCTGATAAAGCTCTATCAACGTCAGGCTTTGACGTGCCTGAGTGGCCTGTGCCGCACGGATAAAGAACGTACCGAACAGTGGGCCGCTGGCACCGCCGACGCTGGAAAGCAACGTCATGCCGGTATTCTTGAGAATGAAACCGATGTCTTTATCCGCGATGGCAGGGAGTTTTTCCACCACTTTGCTAAAGCCACGATTCATATTTAGACCGTGGTCAGCGTCGCCGATTTCACGATCCAGCCCGGTAAGATAATCGCTCTCTTTGCTGAAAATTTCTCCACAGCGAGTGAGCCAGGTAACAATTTGAGTTCTGCTCAGTGACATGGTTATCTCCTTATTTACCCCAGTTAAGCGCCGGGGTGTGGACCGGGGCGTCCCATAACGCCAGCGTTTCGTCATCAACTTTCAGTAAGGTGATGGAAAAACCGGTCATGTCCAGTGAGGTGCAGTACGCGCCGATTAAATTGCGCTCGATAGTCAAGCCAGCTTGCTGGCAACGCGTGGTCAGGCGGTTATAGACGCCATACAGTTCAGAAAGCGGTGTCGCGCCAAGATTGTTGACCAGCGCAATCACTCGATCGCCAGACTGAAGCGGTTGTTTAGTTTGCGTCTCTTCCTGCCAGCTACCTTGTCGATAATCCCAGAAGCGCAGCGTGCGGTGGTATGTGCCATTTTCCAGCAGCGTGTCGAACATTTCATCGACAGTTTGATCAAGAGAGGAGAAGGGGCGGCGGTCAATACCCGGCTCACCATGAATGCCGACACCAAATTCCATTTCATTATCTGCCAGCGTAAAAGAAGGTTTGCCTGCAGCAGGAACGGTACAGGCACCGAGGGCGATACCAATAGAGTGGCCCTGATTGTTCAACTTACGCCCCAGTTGTGCACAAGCCTCCAGCGAGTCACCGCGTTCTGCCGCTGCGCCAACAATTTTTTCAATTAATACTGTATTGGCAACGCCGCGCCGCCCGGCGGTATAAAGACTGTCTTTTACTGCAACGTCGTCATCAATGACCACGGTGGTCACTTTTACGCCACTATCGTGCAGTAATTCGGTCGCTGTCTCGAAGTTAAGAATATCGCCGGTATAATTTTTGATAATCAGCAGTACACCTTCGCCACCATCGATTTGCATGGCACATTCAAAAATTTTATCGGGCGTCGGTGAGGTGAAAATTTCGCCCGGACACGCCCCCGAGAGCATACCCTGGCCAATATAACCACAGTGCATGGGTTCGTGTCCGCTGCCGCCGCCTGACAATAACGCCACTTTCCCTGCAATTGGCGCATCGGCTCGGGTGACATACACCGGATCCTGATGCAGTGCCAGCGAAGGATACGCTTTCGCCAGTCCCGCCAGTTGTTCGTTCAGTACGTCTTGCACATCATTGATCAATTTTTTCATTATTTTGCTCCAGCAATTAGGGTAGGGCATGGATGATGTTCAACGACACGGCGACCACTGACTGCCGGTAAATCCATTGTGCATCAGGGAGGGGAAAAGAAAATTAACCCAAATTATGTTTCATAATGAAACATATGCTTTAATAAATGTTCCATAACGGAACAATGCCGAACCTGGATAAGTAAATTTGCGATGCGGAACACCTTTTTGTCATAAGGGCAGCAAATATGAATGACGGTTTTAACAACCAGCAACAGAGCGTATCTCCCTTGATAGCAGCATCCTGGGAGCGATGCCGCAAGCTGATGAAACAGGAGTCATGGAGCGTACCGCATCAGGCTCGGGGCGTGACATTTGCTTCTATCTATCGGCGTAAGGAAGCGATGCTGGCTCTCGGGCAAGCGGCACTGGAAGATGCCTGGGAATATATGGAATCGCGGGCGTGCGGACTGTTCATCCTTGATGAAACCGCCTGCATCCTTAGTCGTTATGGCGATCCACAAACGTTGCACCAGCTTAGTGTCCTGGGATTCAATGACGGCACGTATTGCGCAGAGGGAATTATTGGTACTTGTGCGCTATCGTTAGCGGCTATCTCCGGTCAGGCAGTGAAAACGATGGCCGATCAACATTTCAAGCTGGCGCTATGGGATTGGGCATTTTGTGCAACGCCACTGTTTGACAGCAAGGGCCGATTAACGGGAACGATAGCGCTGGCATGTCCGGTTGAGCAAACCACCGCAGCCGATTTGCCGTTGACGCTGGCAATTGCGCGCGAGGTAGGAAATTTACTGCTGACAGACAGTTTACTGGCTGAAACAAACCGGCATTTAAATCAGCTTAACGCCTTGCTGGAAAGTATGGATGATGGCGTGATTAGCTGGGATGAGCAGGGTAATTTGCAATTTATCAATGCCCAGGCGGCGCGTGTTTTGTGTCTGGACGCGACGGCAAGTCAGGGAAGGCCGATCACTGAGCTATTAACGCTACCAACCGTATTGCAACAGGCAATAAAGCAAGCTCATCCCCTCAAACATGTGGAAGCGACTTTTGAAAGTCAGCACCAGTTTATTGATGCGGTCATTACCCTTAAACCGATAATTGAAACGCAAGGGACCAGCTTTATTCTGTTGCTCCATCCGGTAGAACAGATGCGGCAGTTGATGACCAGTCAATTAGGAAAAGTCAGCCATACCTTTGCTCATATGCCACAGGACGATCCGCAAACCCGCCGGTTGATCCATTTTGGCCGCCAGGCGGCGCGCAGCAGTTTCCCGGTGCTACTCTGTGGAGAAGAAGGCGTTGGCAAAGCACTGTTAAGCCAGGCCATTCACAATGAAAGCGAGCGTGCGGCGGGTCCCTATATCGCGGTTAATTGCGAGTTATATGGCGATGCGGCGCTGGCGGAAGAATTTATTGGTGGCGATCGCACGGAGAATGAAAATGGTCGTCTGAGTCGGCTGGAACTGGCACATGGCGGCACGTTGTTCCTTGAAAAGATTGAATATCTGGCGGCAGAGTTACAGTCTGCGTTGCTCCAGGTCATCAAACAAGGCGTCATCACAAGACTGGATGCGCGGCGTTTAATACCCATTGATGTCAAAGTGATTGCCACTACAACAGCGGATCTGGCGATGCTGGTGGAGCAGAATCGCTTTAGTCGCCAGCTTTATTACGCGCTTCATGCATTTGAAATTACCATCCCTCCTTTGCGGATGCGGCGCGACAGTATTCCGGCGCTGGTGAATAACAAATTACGCAGTCTTGAAAAACGCTTCTCTACGCGTCTGAAAATTGATGACGATGCGCTTACTCGCCTGGTTTCTTGCGCATGGCCTGGCAATGATTTTGAACTTTACAGCGTCATCGAGAATCTTGCGCTGAGTAGCGAAAACGGACGCATTCGTGTCAGTGATTTGCCGGAACACCTGTTTACTGAACAGGCGACAGATGATGCCAGCGCTACACGCCTTTCTACCAGTCTGTCATTCGCGGAAGTTGAAAAAGAAGCGATTATTAACGCGGCCCAGGTTACTGGCGGACGTATTCAGGAAATGTCGGTTTTACTCGGGATTGGTCGCACTACGCTGTGGCGAAAAATGAAGCAATACGGCATTGATGCGAGTCAGTTTAAGCGCCGTGGATAGCGGGAAAGTAGGCACTCTCCCGCGTATGACTTGCTAATTAATAGCGACCATGACTGCCATGATTTGGCCCACCATTTGAAGGTGGCATTGGCTTACCGGAAGCCGCAGGGCCACGCGGGCCATCGTTGTGGCGGTGATGATGGTGAGGAACACAAGCACTTAACAGGCTCGCAAAGACAATTGCTAACAGACTGAAGGTAAATGTTTTTTTCATGACAAACTCTTGAACGGTTAATGCACTGTGATTGTTATCACATAAAAGCCGCATTGTTAATATTGCCAGGAGTCTGATTATGGGTTTCGGTAACTCAGAATTGAAAGAAGCAGCGTAGCAGGCGTAAAAAAGCCATTATGTGCGACTCACATAATGGCTCGTTATTAACCGCCAGGATATTACGTGGAATTAGACGTTGAACAGGAAGTTCATCACATCGCCATCTTTAACGATGTAGTCTTTACCTTCTGCACGCATTTTGCCCGCTTCTTTCGCACCTTGTTCACCTTTGTAAGTGATGAAATCTTCAAACGAGATGGTTTGTGCGCGGATAAAGCCTTTTTCAAAATCGGTGTGGATTTTACCAGCTGCCTGCGGCGCGGTTGCACCAACCGGAATGGTCCATGCGCGTACTTCTTTCACCCCAGCGGTGAAGTAAGTTTGCAGGTTCAGCAGTTTATAACCGGCACGGATCACACGGTTCAGGCCTGGTTCTTCCAGTCCCAGTTCCTGCATAAACTCGTCACGTTCTTCGTCGTCCAGTTCGGCAATGTCAGCTTCAACAGCAGCACAAACCGGAACCACAACAGAACCTTCTTTCGCCGCGATTTCACGCACCTGGTCAAGATACGGGTTGTTTTCAAAACCGTCTTCGTTGACGTTGGCGATGTACATCGTTGGTTTCAGCGTCAGGAAGCTCAGGTAGCGAATCGCCGCTTTCTCTTCAGCGCTTAAATCCAGCGCGCGCAGCATGCCTGCGTTTTCCAGCTGTGGCAGGCATTTTTCCAGTACCGCCAGCTCGGCTTTCGCGTCTTTATCGCCACCTTTGGCTTTCTTCTGTACGCGGTGAATCGCACGTTCGCAGGTGTCGAGGTCCGCCAGTGCCAGTTCGGTGTTGATAACTTCAATATCGTCCGCCGGGTTAACTTTGCCGGAAACGTGAATGATATTGTCATTCTCAAAGCAGCGAACAACGTGGCCGATCGCTTCGGTTTCACGAATGTTGGTCAGGAACTGGTTACCCAGACCTTCACCTTTCGACGCGCCTTTTACCAGACCGGCGATATCGACAAATTCCATGGTCGTGGGAAGCGTACGCTGCGGTTTTACGATTTCAGCCAGTTGATCCAGGCGAGGGTCAGGCATTGGTACGACGCCCGTGTTCGGCTCGATGGTACAGAATGGAAAGTTGGCCGCTTCAATACCGGCTTTGGTCAGCGCGTTGAACAGGGTAGATTTCCCGACGTTGGGCAAACCGACGATACCGCATTTGAATCCCATGATTTAAATCACCTTAATATCTTAATAATCAATCTGTTATCACAAACAGATTGCAGAAATGGAAATAACTTTGCCTATTATACACGGCACTCGGCAAAAATGCCGCAGACAACGACTTATTGCGCTTTAAAGGCGTGCAATCGGTTCGTTGCTTTGGTCAAACCATCTGTAAACCACATTTCAGTACAACGCGCCGCTTCGTCGATGGCTTCATCAATTAACTTCTGTTCACTAACAGGTGGTTTGCCTAACACAAACCCGACAACTTTGTTTTTATCGCCCGGATGACCGATTCCGATGCGTAAACGGTGAAAGTTAGGGTTATTACCCAATTTACTGATGATGTCTTTCAGTCCATTGTGACCACCGTGGCCACCGCCCAATTTAAATTTGGCGACGCCCGGAGGCAGATCCAGTTCGTCGTGAGCGACCAGAATTTCGTCCGGATTAATGCGGAAAAAACTGGCCATCGCGGCGACGGCTTTGCCGCTGAGATTCATAAATGTAGTCGGGACTAACAGGCGGACATCTTCGCCTCCGAGGGTAACTCGCGAGGTATAACCAAAGAATTTAGCCTCTTCGCGCAGGGGAGCGCGTAAACGCTCCGCCAGTAAGTCAACGAACCAGGCGCCAGCATTATGTCGCGTTGTGGCGTATTCAGCGCCGGGGTTCGCCAGGCCGACAATCAATTTAATCGTCACGTTTTTTGTCCTGAGTGAGTACATAACTGGCGCGTAGTTTACTGGTTGCGGCCCCGCTTGACAAAAAACAGCGTGTTAAACGCAGATAACATAATAATTGCCAGTATCGACTATTAGAAAGTCAAGGTGTTCAGACGGTTATTTGTAAAGTTTTGTTGAAATAAGGGTTGTAATTGTGATCACGCCCGCACATAAGCCACAGGGTGTTGTCTATACTTTACACATAAGGAAGAGGGGTATTCCCTGTTACAACCCAGAAAGTTCCGGAGGTGACACATGAAACGCAAAAACGCTTCGTTACTCGGTAACGTGCTTATGGGGTTGGGTCTGGTGGTGATGGTGGTCGGCGTGGGGTATTCAATCCTCAACCAATTACCACAGTTTGATATGCCCCAGTATTTCGCACACGGTGCAGTGCTGAGTATTTTCGTCGGTGCCATTCTCTGGCTGGCGGGAGCCCGTGTTGGCGGGCATGAACAGGTGTGCGACCGTTACTGGTGGGTTCGCCACTATGACAAACGTTGCCGCCGTAGCGATAATCGCCGTCATAGCTAACAACTAAAGTAGTTTGCTGACCAGTCAGTTTGCGCTGACTGGTCAATTTAATGCCTTTCTTACAGATCAGCCATCGCTGCGCTGCGATTCGGGAAGAACGCCAGACGTCCCGGAATCGGTTGAATACCGGATCGGGCCATTGTACGCAGAGGCTGGAATTCCACGTTACACACGCGCAGTTCACACCCTTCAGGCAGGCGCTTCACAAAACGCTGGAACGCATCAAGACCACCGGCATCAAGCACCGGAACGGCATCCCACTTCAGAATAACAACCCGTTTTCCTTCCAGACGTGATTCCAGGTCGGTGAACAGACCTTCAGCCGCCGCGAAAAACAGCGGGCCAATAACACGCAAGACCAGCACATCGTCAGGAACGTCTACTGCCACCGGCGCCAGACGAGTCATACGGGCGATACGGCGCATAAACAGCAACGATGCCAGAACAATCCCCACGCTGATGGCAATAACCATATCAAACAGCACGGTCAGTGACATACACAGCAGCATGACGATGATGTCATCTTTCGGCGCATGACGCAGCAAGTCGACCACTTTGTGCGCTTCACTCATGTTCCACGCCACCATCAACAGCAGGGCAGCCATGGCGGAAAGCGGCAGCCAGGAGAGCAGTGGTGCCAGTACCAGCAGGGCGAGAATAACCAGAATAGAGTGGATCACCGCCGAGATAGGGGAAGTTGCCCCAGCACGGACGTTAGCGGCAGAACGTGCGATGGCAGCAGTAGCGGTAATACCACCAAAGAATGGAGCGATGATATTCCCCAGCCCCTGACCGACCAGTTCACTATTCGCCTTGTGCTTAGTCCCGGTCATACCATCCAGTACGACGGCGCAGAGCAGAGATTCGATTGCCCCGAGCATTGCCATTGAGAATGCCGCAGGCAGCAGAGTGCGAATAGAATCCCAGGTTAGCGTGAATTCTGAATTAGGCAGGTCCCACGGCAGCACCAGTTGCGGCAGCAGTTGCGGAATACCGTTACCCTGAGAACCATCGGCCAGAACGTAGTGGAATTGCGATCCGATGGTAGCAACATGTCCGCCAAGCAGGTTAACAATCCCCATCACCGCGCAACCAGCCAGCAAGGCCGGAAGGTGACCAGGTAAACGAATACCCAAACGTGGCCAGAAAATCAGAATGCCAAGCGTCACGATACCAATAGCAGCATCACCCACATTAATGGTCGGCAGCGCCATAAATAATGCGCCGACTTTTTGTAGATAATGTTCCGGGACATGAGCCATTTGCAGACCGAGAAAATCTTTAATCTGCATGGTACCGATGGTGATCCCGATACCCGAGGTAAAACCTAAGGTGACGGAAACCGGAATATATTCAATCAGACGACCAAAGCGCGCCAGACCCATCAGGATCAAAAAGATCCCCGACAACAACGTCGCAACCAGCAGGCCTGCCAGTCCAAACTGTTGCGAAACGGGATAGAGAATTACTACAAATGCTGCAGTCGGACCGGAAACGCTAAAGCGCGACCCACCCGTCAGAGCTATGACAATCCCCGCAACGGCAGCGGTATATAAACCGTATTGAGGAGCCACACCACTGCCAATTGCCAACGCCATCGCCAGAGGAATAGCAATAATCCCAACGGTTATCCCGGCAATCAGGTCACGGGTAAACCGTGCGGCAGTGTATTTTTCTTTCCAGCAAGCGTCGATCAGAGCGCGGAAAGGCATCACATGTGAGGAAAATATTTTGTTCACAATAATGTTTCATCCGTGAGCGCATCATCTGTCAACTAAATGGCAGGTGAAGGAGGCATAGGTCATACAAATGGATATTACAGACAAAAAAACCCGCCGCAGCGGGTCTTTGAGCCGGGTTCGATTAATGTTCGAACATGGCAGAGATCGATTCTTCGTTGCTGATACGACGAATCGCTTCGGCCAGCATACCTGACAGGGTCAGAGTACGCACGTTCGGCAGTGATTTGATTTCATCGCTCAGCGGAATGGTATCGCAGACAACGACTTCATCAATTACAGAGTTACGCAGGTTGTTCGCCGCGTTGCCAGAGAAGATCGGGTGAGTCGCGTACGCAAATACACGCTTAGCACCACGTTCTTTCAGAGCTTCAGCAGCTTTACATAGCGTACCGCCAGTGTCGATCATATCATCGACCAGTACGCAGTCACGACCTGCAACGTCACCGATGATATGCATCACCTGGGAAACGTTCGCACGCGGACGACGTTTGTCGATGATTGCCATATCGGTATCGTTCAGCAGCTTAGCGATAGCGCGGGCACGCACAACGCCGCCGATGTCCGGGGAAACCACAATCGGGTTATCCAGATTCAGCTGCAGCATGTCTTCCAGCAGGATCGGGCTACCAAATACGTTATCAACCGGAACGTCGAAGAAACCCTGAATCTGTTCAGCGTGCAGATCCACTGTCAGCACACGGTCAACACCGACGCTGGAGAGGAAGTCTGCAACCACTTTCGCAGTGATTGGTACACGAGCGGAACGGACGCGACGGTCCTGGCGCGCATAGCCAAAGTAGGGGATAACAGCGGTGATACGACCTGCGGAAGCACGACGCAGGGCATCAACCATCACGACTAATTCCATCAGGTTGTCGTTAGTAGGGGCACAAGTGGACTGGATGATGAAAATATCACCACCGCGTACATTTTCGTTAATTTGTACGCTGACTTCGCCGTCGCTAAAGCGACCTACAGCGGCGTCGCCGAGTGAAGTGTACAGGCGGTTGGCAATACGTTGTGCTAGTTCCGGGGTGGCGTTACCAGCAAAAAGCTTCATATCAGGCACGAGAAGAACCTCAGGCATGCGTCCATTGGTGGAAAGAATCTGCCGAAAACTGTGCGGGCCAGGCAATATTCTTTCCAGGCGGTGTATTAAAGAGCGCGATGCAACGTCTGGAACAAGGTGACGTTGTCACCGAAACTCAGCTTGCCCGGCTTAAAGCATGGCTCTGTGCAATGGGGAAAGATTGACACCTTTCGCCACAAAGCCATTGAGCCATTCCGGGGCTTGCTCTAGCACCTGGCGGGCTTCAGACTCTGTATCAAATTCAGCAAAGACACAGGCCCCTGTCCCAGTCAGGCGCGACGGGGCGTATTCTAACAGCCAGGAAAGCACCGCATCAACCTCGCGAAAACGTTTTCTTGCGATAACCTCGCAATCATTGCTGAATTCACATTTTAGCAACGTTTCTATTGACCTTTTCGCCGTGTTGCGCGGGAGTTCGGGATCTTTAAAAATCATTGGTGTAGGAATATTCACGCCAGGGTGCGCAACCAGATACCATTTCTCTGGTGGATTCACCGGCGTTAATATTTCGCCGACCCCTTCGGCAAAAGCAGCATGACCACGGACAAAAACCGGAACATCTGCGCCCAGCGTCAGCCCGATTTCTGCCAACTCATCAACACTCAGTCCGCATTGCCACAGATGATTTAAAGCTACCAGAACTGTTGCGGCATTGGATGAACCACCGCCCAGACCACCACCCATAGGCAAACGCTTGTCAATACTGATATCTGCACCACTTCCTTTCGGAAGACGCCCACTGGCGGCGGCTGCTTTCATCAACAACCGTGCCGCGCGAACAATCAGGTTATCTTCGTGTTCCACACCTTCAACTGGCGTTAACAGGCGGATTTCCCCATCGTTGCGAAGTTCAATGCTGATAGTGTCGCCGTAATTCAGAAACTGAAACAGCGTTTGCAGCGTGTGGTAGCCGTCCGCACGCTGACCGGTAATGTATAAAAACAGATTAAGCTTTGCCGGAGAGGGCCACTGAGTCCGCATTATTTCACTATCCAGTTATCCATTTTTAACTTGATGCGCTGACCACCTTCGGTGAGTTCCATGTTGGCAGGCATCGCAGGTTGCGTTTTGGTGTCATAACCGCCGTATACCACTTTCCATTTTTTACCGTTCTGACTATAGGTAATTTCGCTCAGGCGGTACTGGTCGTCCAGTTTGTAGTCGGTTGCATCACCTGGCAAACCTAAAATCCACTGGCGCAAACTGTTGAGCGGAATCGGCATTCCGGTCAATTTGCCAATCATCTCTTCGGCGTCATCGGCGGTGTAACGCTGGCCTTTATTGTCCACTAACTGCACATTACCCGGCTGGGCATTCAACTCCAGCTCAGTGCTGCCCAATGGGTTAGTCAGCAGCAGACGGTAGCGATCCTGGCCAGTTTGCTGCCAGAAGAAACGGGCATACACTTTTTGTTGGTCAGAAATATAGGCAAACGCACCGCGTGTCTGGTACTGATTCAGGTTGCGCACGTCTTGCTGATGCTGACGCCACTGTGGCGAATCCGGGCTTTTGCCCGGACCTTTCGGCGTCGTAACGGAACAGGCCGTGAGCACGAGAGCAGCCAGCGGTAGCAGGCGGATAAAGCGAAAATCGGGCAGGGGCATAATAATGACAAGTCCTTGAGATACGTTGCAGTTATAACCCTTAATGCTAGCGTTACCGTCAGCCATCGTCTATGTTCAAGTTGTCTTAATTGCCAGTATCTAACGGGTTTAGGCAATTACTCCAAAAGGGGGCGCTCTCTTTTATTGATCCCGCGCATCCTGTATGATGCGAGCAGACTAACCATATCAACGTTGGTATTATTTCCCGCAGACATGACCCTTTTAGCACTCGGTATCAACCATAAAACGGCACCTGTATCGCTGCGAGAACGTGTATCGTTTTCGCCGGATAAGCTCGATCAGGCGCTGGACAGCCTGCTTGCGCAGCCGATGGTGCAGGGCGGCGTGGTGCTGTCGACGTGTAACCGCACAGAACTTTATCTTAGCGTTGAAGAGCAGGATAACCTGCAAGAGGCGCTCATTCGCTGGTTGTGCGATTACCATAATCTCAACGAAGAAGATCTGCGTAATAGCCTCTATTGGCATCAGGATAACGACGCGGTCAGCCATTTAATGCGTGTTGCCAGTGGCCTGGACTCATTGGTATTGGGCGAGCCGCAAATCCTCGGCCAGGTAAAAAAAGCCTTTGCCGATTCGCAAAAAGGCCATATGAAGGCCAGCGAACTGGAGCGTATGTTCCAGAAATCTTTCTCCGTGGCGAAACGCGTTCGCACTGAAACGGATATTGGCGCCAGTGCGGTATCTGTTGCATTTGCGGCTTGTACGCTGGCGCGGCAGATCTTTGAATCGCTCTCTACGGTGACCGTATTGCTGGTTGGCGCGGGCGAAACCATCGAGCTGGTGGCGCGTCATCTGCGCGAACACAAAGTACAGAAGATGATTATCGCCAACCGTACTCGCGAACGCGCCCAAATTCTGGCAGATGAAGTCGGCGCGGAAGTGATTGCCCTGAGCGATATCGACGAGCGTCTGTGTGAAGCCGATATCATCATCAGTTCCACCGCTAGCCCGTTGCCGATTATCGGTAAGGGCATGGTGGAGCGCGCATTAAAAAGTCGTCGCAACCAACCGATGCTGCTGGTCGATATTGCCGTTCCACGCGATGTTGAGCCAGAAGTTGGCAAACTGGCGAATGCCTACCTTTACAGCGTTGATGATCTGCAAAGCATTATTTCGCACAACCTGGCGCAACGTAAAGCCGCCGCAGTTGAGGCGGAAACTATCGTCGCCCAGGAAACCAGCGAATTTATGGCGTGGCTACGCGCACAAAGCGCCAGCGAAACCATTCGCGATTATCGCAGCCAGGCTGAACAAGTTCGCGATGAGTTAACCGCCAAAGCGTTAGCGGCCCTGGAACAGGGCGGCGACGCGCAAGCCATAATGCAGGATCTGGCATGGAAACTGACTAACCGCCTGATCCATGCGCCAACGAAATCACTTCAACAGGCCGCCCGTGACGGGGATAACGAACGCCTGAATATTCTGCGCGACAGCCTCGGGCTGGAGTAGCAGTACATCATTTTCTTTTTTACAGGGTGCATTTACGCCTATGAAGCCTTCTATCGTTGCCAAACTGGAAGCCCTGCATGAACGCCATGAAGAAGTTCAGGCACTGCTGGGTGATGCGCAAACCATCGCCGACCAGGAACGTTTTCGCGCATTATCACGTGAATATGCGCAGTTAAGTGATGTTTCGCGCTGTTTCACCGACTGGCAACAGGTTCAGGAAGATATTGAAACCGCGCAGATGATGCTCGACGATCCGGAAATGCGCGAGATGGCGCAGGATGAGCTGCGTGAAGCTAAAGAAAAAAGCGAGCAACTGGAGCAACAGTTACAGGTTCTTTTGCTGCCAAAAGATCCCGATGACGAACGTAACGCCTTCCTTGAAGTGCGTGCCGGAACTGGTGGTGATGAAGCGGCGCTGTTCGCTGGCGATCTGTTCCGTATGTACAGCCGCTACGCCGAAGCCCGCCGCTGGCGTGTAGAAATCATGAGCGCCAGCGAGGGTGAACATGGCGGTTATAAAGAGATCATCGCCAAAATTAGCGGTGATGGTGTGTATGGACGTTTGAAATTCGAATCTGGCGGCCATCGCGTGCAGCGTGTTCCTGCGACGGAATCGCAAGGGCGTATTCATACTTCTGCTTGTACCGTAGCGGTAATGCCAGAGCTGCCGGAAGCGGAACTACCGGATATCAACCCGGCAGATTTGCGTATCGATACTTTCCGTTCCTCAGGCGCAGGTGGTCAGCACGTCAACACCACCGATTCGGCAATTCGTATTACTCACTTGCCGACCGGTATTGTTGTTGAATGTCAGGACGAACGTTCGCAGCATAAAAACAAAGCGAAGGCGCTTTCAGTGCTCGGTGCTCGTATCCATGCGGCGGAAATGGCAAAACGCCAGCAGGCAGAGGCTTCCACCCGTCGCAACTTGCTGGGTAGCGGCGATCGCAGCGATCGTAACCGTACCTATAACTTCCCGCAGGGGCGTGTTACCGATCACCGCATCAACCTGACGCTCTACCGTCTGGATGAAGTAATGGAAGGTAAACTGGATATGCTGATAGAACCGATCGTCCAGGAACATCAGGCCGACCAACTGGCGGCGTTGTCCGAGCAGGAATAATGGAATATCAACACTGGTTACGTGAAGCAATAAGCCAACTTCAGGCGAGCGAAAGCCCGCGGCGCGATGCTGAAATCCTGCTGGAGCATGTTACCGGCAAGGGGCGCACTTATATTCTCGCCTTTGGTGAAACGCAGTTGACTGAAGAGCAATGTGAGCAACTCGACGCGCTTTTAGCCCGTCGCCGTGCCGGTGAACCTATTGCTCATTTAACCGGTGTGCGTGAGTTCTGGTCGTTGCCGTTATTTGTTTCGCCAGCGACCTTAATTCCGCGCCCGGATACGGAATGTCTGGTGGAACAGGCACTGGCGCGATTGCCTGAACAACCTTGCCGCATTCTCGATCTTGGAACTGGCACAGGGGCAATTGCACTGGCATTGGCCAGCGAACGCCCGGATTGCGATGTTACGGCGGTTGACCGAATGCCTGACGCTATCGCTCTTGCGAAGCGCAATGCGCAAAATCTGGCAATCAAAAATATCCACATCCTGCAAAGCGACTGGTTTAGCGCGCTAGCCGGGCAGCAGTTTACGATGATTGTCAGCAATCCGCCGTATATCGACGAGCAGGATCCACATCTTCAACAAGGCGATGTTCGCTTTGAGCCACTCACTGCGCTGGTTGCGGCAGACAGCGGAATGGCAGACATCGTGCATATCATCGAACAGTCGCGTAACGCGCTGGCATCCGGCGGTTTTCTGCTTCTGGAACATGGCTGGCAGCAGGGCGAAGCTGTGCGACAGGCATTTATCCACGCGGGATATCATGAAGTCGAAACCTGTCGGGACTATGGTGATAACGAGCGTGTAACGCTCGGTCGCTATTATCGATGTTAAGTTTTACTACGCTGCTTAGCGTTCATCTCATTAGCATTGCGCTTTCTGTTGGGCTCTTAACCCTACGATTCTGGCTACGTTACCAGGAGCGTCCGCTGGCATTCGCTCGTTGGACGCGCATTGTGCCGCCGGTTGTCGACACGGTGTTATTGCTTAGCGGCATCGCGCTGATGGCTAAAGCGCACATCCTGCCATTTTCCGGGCAGGCTGAATGGCTGACTGAAAAGCTGTTTGGAGTTATCATTTATATCGTTTTGGGTTTTATTGCACTCGATTATCGTCGGATGCACAGTCAGCAGGCGCGCATTATTGCCTTCCCGCTGGCGCTGGTGGTGCTGTACATCATCATTAAACTCGCCACCACAAAAGTACCGTTACTGGGGTAAGTCATGAGATCGTTAGCTGATTTCGAATTTAATAAAGCACCATTGTGCGAAGGCATGATCCTGGCTTGCGAAGCAATCCGCCGCGATTTTCCCTCGCAAGATGTCTACGACGAACTGGAGCGTCTCGTTAGTCTGGCGAAGGAAGAAATTAGCCAGCTTCTGCCATTAGAAGAGCAGCTGGAAAAATTAATCGCGCTGTTTTACGGCGAATGGGGGTTTAAAGCCTCACGTGGTGTTTATCGTCTTTCCGATGCATTATGGCTTGATCAAGTGCTAAAAAATCGGCAGGGCAGTGCGGTATCGTTAGGCGCCGTTTTATTGTGGGTTGCTAATCGTCTCGATTTGCCACTATTGCCGGTGATATTCCCAACGCAGCTTATATTGCGCATAGAATGCCCGGACGGAGAAATCTGGCTGATTAACCCTTTTAACGGTGAATCATTAAGCGAACATATGCTGGATGTGTGGTTAAAGGGAAATATCAGCCCGTCTGCGGAACTGTTTTATGAAGACCTGGATGAAGCCGATAACATTGAGGTTATCCGTAAACTGTTGGATACGCTGAAAGCGTCGCTGATGGAAGAAAATCAGATGGAACTGGCATTACGCACCAGCGAGGCCTTATTACAATTTAACCCGGAAGATCCGTATGAAATTCGCGATCGTGGGTTGATTTACGCGCAACTGGATTGCGAACACGTTGCGTTGAATGATTTAAATTATTTCGTTGAACAGTGTCCGGAAGACCCGATCAGCGAAATGATACGTGCGCAAATTAACAACATCGCGCATAAACATATTGTGCTGCATTAATTAATCGACACTTTACTTAAGATTAAGGCGATCCTATGAAACAAAAAGTGGTTAGCATTGGCGACATCAACGTAGCAAATGACCTGCCGTTCGTGCTGTTTGGTGGTATGAACGTGCTGGAATCTCGCGATCTGGCGATGCGCATTTGCGAACACTACGTAACCGTAACCCAGAAACTGGGTATCCCTTACGTGTTCAAAGCCTCTTTTGACAAAGCCAACCGTTCCTCCATCCACTCTTATCGTGGACCAGGACTGGAAGAAGGGATGAAAATCTTCCAGGAACTGAAACAGACATTTGGCGTAAAAATTATCACTGACGTTCACGAGCCAAGCCAGGCACAGCCTGTTGCTGATGTGGTAGATGTTATTCAGTTGCCAGCGTTTCTTGCTCGCCAGACTGACCTGGTGGAAGCAATGGCGAAAACTGGCGCGGTAATTAACGTCAAGAAACCACAGTTCGTGAGCCCAGGCCAGATGGGTAATATCGTTGATAAATTCAAAGAAGGCGGCAACGATAAAGTGATTCTTTGTGACCGTGGCGCTAACTTCGGTTACGACAACCTGGTCGTTGATATGCTGGGCTTCAGTATAATGAAGAAAGTCTCTGGCAACTCCCCGGTAATTTTCGACGTTACCCACGCACTGCAATGCCGCGATCCGTTTGGTGCAGCTTCTGGTGGTCGCCGCGCCCAGGTTGCCGAACTGGCACGTGCCGGTATGGCTGTAGGTTTGGCTGGTCTGTTTATTGAAGCGCATCCGGATCCGGAACATGCGAAATGTGACGGTCCATCCGCGCTGCCGCTGGCTAAACTGGAGCCGTTCCTCAAGCAGATGAAAGCGATTGATGATCTGGTTAAAGGTTTCGAAGAACTGGATACCAGCAAGTAATCTTTTCTGCTTTGAAAACAAAAGCCTTATCGTTATACGATAGGGCTTTTTTCATGGTCAAAGAAGACAAAAAAGGCCGCAGGCTGTTACCCCTGCGACCGGTTTCGGGCGCACATTGCCATCACGGCAGCCTGACGCCCGTTTTCACCTTACTTCCGGCTACGCCACCAGCCAACAATCGCTGCGGTAATAATTCCCGCCAGGATCGGTGCTGCCAGGTCGTGCCAGAAAATCACGGCAAACTGCGCGAGCGTCATATAGCCGCCTTGTTGTAATGACAACATTTTGCGGCTATTCTTGAAGTGTCTGGTTTCAAGATTAGCCCCCGTTCTGTTGTCAGGTTTGACCTCTCAACGTGCGGGGGTTTTCTCTTTCCAGCAACCAATGCCACCAGGGATAAAGCCCCCGCAACATTGCGCCTCACCGGATAACTCCGGCTTGGTGTCGATACTACGTCTCAATTCATCTTCACTTCATCCCTGAAATGTTTGCAATGCTGTATGCGTTCCGGCTTTTCATCAGCTGTTGCAGTCGTTTCATGAGTGCACTGGATGAGCTTCCAGATCTGGTTGCCAGTGTCTACTTGTGGAAGAGATAAATACAAAAAAGGCCGCAGGCTGTTAACCCTGCGGCCGGTTTCGGGCGCATATTGCCATTACGGCAGCCTGACGCTCGTTTTACCTTACTTCCGGCTACGCCACCAGCTGACAATCGCTGCGGTAATAATTCCCGCAAGGATCGGTGCTGCCAGGTCGTGCCAGAAAATCACGGCAAACTGCGCGAGCGTCATATAACCGCCTTTTTGTTGTAATGACAACATTTCGCGGCTATTCTTGAATTGTTCTGGTTCAAGATTAGCCCCCGTTCTGTTGTCAGGTTTGACCTCTCAACGTGCAGGGGTTTTCTCTTTCCAGCAACCAATGCCGCCAGGGATAAAGCCCCCACAACATTGCGCCTCACCGGATAACTCCGGCTTGGTGTGGATACTACGGCTCAATTTATATTCACTTCATCCCTGAAATGTGCGCAATGCTGTACGCGTTCCGGCTTTTCATCAGCTGTTGCAGTGGTTTCGTGCAGGTTGTGGTACAGGCTCGCAAATCTGATTAACGATCTGTTCAGGTAGAATGAAGAAATACTATAAGCAGATAATTTTTATTATCTCCTCCGATTTCCGCCATCGGAGGAGATATAAATGTCAGGCAAATATTGTCATTAAATAAGCTGCAAACAGTGCCAGATGCGCCGCGCCGTTGAGTACGTTAGTACGGCCAGTCGAAAATGAAATATGGCACAGTACTAAAGAGGCTACCATTACCACCATCTCTGGTGCGCCCAGAGCAAACTGCAATTCATTACCCGTCATAAAGGCGATAAGCGTTACAACAGGTACGGTAAGCGAAATAGTCGCTAATACCGAGCCAAAGAACAGATTCATCGCGCGCTGGACCTGGTTGCTTAAAACTGCTTTTAACGCGCCTAAACCTTCCGGCGACAGAATCAATAGCGCTACCAGGAAACCGGTAAAGGCCACAGGCGCATTCATGCTGGTGAGCAATGTTTCTAGCGGGCTGGCGTTCATTTTGGTGACCGCAATAACGGCAATTAGATGGATAATTAACCAGATGGCATGCCACAGGCTGCTATGAGCAGACGGTTTGCCATGATGCGGATCGTCATCATCGCTGTCATCTTCATGTTCATAGACAAACAGGCTTTGATGCGTTTTGGTCTGAATCAGCAAAAATACGCCGTACATCGCTGCGGAAATTAATGCCACAAGTAACGCCTGACCGGTCGAAAAATTCGCCGCAGGCAGCGCCATCGGAAATACCAGCACGATTATGGCTAATGGGAACAGAGCAATTAAATACTGTTTAATACCAAACAGATTCATATATTGGGTAGCAAATTTACGGCCACCCAGCAGTAATGAAAAACCAACCAGTCCGCCGGTAACAATCATAATGATTGAATAGAGCGTATCTCGCATTAACGTCGGCGCTGCATCGCCGGTCGCCATTAAGGCTGAAATCAAACTGACTTCAAGAATAACGACGGAAAGGCTAAGAATAAGCGAACCGTAAGGTTCACCCAGACGATGGGCTAGTACGTCCGCATGACGGACAACACTAAAAGCACTGCTTAAAATACCAATAAGAGCAAGAAGGTTGATGCCAATAACCACTGGTAGTGTTTGACTGCTTCCCCACAGGGACAGCACTACCAGCGCCAGAACCGGGAAAATAAGCGAAGTCTCCTTGTGGCGGGTTTTTACCGCCTCGTGAGCATTTGTCATTATGGTTATCCTTTGCAGATGAATTTGTCGGAAATGTAATAAATAGGCAGGAAAAATAACAGAAAGTGTCAGGATATCGGTAACATTTTACGAAATTTTACCCCGTAGTCGTTTTTTTACTCTTCGGAGCATAAAAATAAGCTACGTGTTTAGACAATGTTTGTATTCGCGTCTCTTAAGAAGAGTCTGACCTGAGAATTCTTATGTTTTGGCAAGAGGGGATATTGTTGACCACACTTAATGTTCAATTTTAATAAAGGAGTCAACAATGCCGTATAAAACGAAAAGCGACCTGCCGGAAAGCGTAAAACACGTTTTACCCACTCATGCCCAGGATATCTATAAAGAAGCATTCAACAGCGCCTGGGAGCAATATAAAGATAAAGAAGACCGGCGTGATGATGCCAGTCGCGAGGAGACAGCGCATAAAGTGGCCTGGGCTGCGGTGAAACATGAATATGCCAAAGGCGATGATGATAAATGGCATAAAACATCGTAAAACTCAGCGGCAAGTTAAAGCCATTCGTGCGGTGTTGCCTTGCAAGTGGTCTGTGGATTGCATATTGTCCCAATAGTGGTTTCAAAATGAGCAGTAAAAATGTCCGGAAGACACCAAAAAGTTGTCGCAGGGAAGTATGCAGTGGCGGAGGTGTAAGGTGATAACGCGTGATTTCTTGATGAATGCCGATTGTAAAACGGCATTTGGTGCCATTGAAGAATCACTCTTATGGTCGGCAGAACAACGGGCGGCCTCACTGGCGGCGACGCTGGCTTGTCGACCTGATGAGGGACCGGTGTGGATCTTCGGCTATGGATCATTAATGTGGAATCCGGCGCTGGAGTTTACCGAGTCGTGCACTGGTACGCTGGTTGGGTGGCATCGCGCTTTCTGTTTGCGGCTTACTGCCGGGCGGGGAACTGCGCACCAGCCGGGGAGGATGCTTGCACTGAAAGAGGGCGGGCGTACCACGGGCGTCGCGTATCGTCTGCCGGATGAGTCTCTGGAGCAGGAGCTGACCTTACTGTGGAAGCGTGAGATGATTACTGGCTGCTATCTGCCGTCCTGGTGTCAGCTTCATCTTGACGATGGCCGCACCGTCAATGCGCTGGTGTTCATTATGGACCCGCGTCATCCTGAGTATGAATCCGATACCCGCGCTCAGGTGATTGCCCCGTTGATTGCTGCGGCGAGTGGGCCATTGGGAACCAACGCACAGTACTTGTTTTCCCTGGAACAAGCGCTTAACAAACTGGGGATGCAGGATGACGGGCTGAGTGATTTACTGGTGTCGGTGAAAAAACTTCTGGCGGAAAATTTCCCGGATGGTGTGTTACGGCCCGGGTTTGCCCGATAAAACATTTTAGCAGAGGGGCATCTCTATTATCTTGAGCGCCCCATACTTACGTTAAAATGTGAGCACTTTATCGGCAAGCAGCGTCCATTGCGCCAGTTCTACCAGAGTACCAATTTCCACTCCATCAATCAGTGGAAGTGTGCTGATGCCACGACCATCGGTGCAGGTTTTGCACAATTTCACTGGCACATTTTGCGCCGTGAGGATCTCCAGCATTTGCTGAATGTTATAGCCTTCCCCAGGTTTTTGTCCGCGCAATCCGGCAGTGACCGCATCAGACATCAGGAATAGACGCAGATCCAGGTAGCTTTCCTGCTCTCGTAGCGCAATGGCCAGCCGCAGGCTGTTAAATAAGGATTCGCTCCCGTAGGGGGCGCCATTGGCAACGATCACGATTCTTTGCATTATTTACTCCTGTATTCAGGGAATTAGATGTTCAGTTTCTATCTTACAGCTTGTGTGCTGTCTGACCAATCCGACACATTTTTTAGGATTTGTCATAAAGCATGCAAAAGTACAAGAAAAATTACCAGTAATCGTTATTCTATAAAGCTGTAGCTGTTCATTTTTATTGGAAATTACTGACGTTTTGAGCCGTTTCGTCCCCCGCATTATCGCAATTTGTTTACTCTTGCTGCTGGCAGGCGGTATAGCTAGCGCACAGTCCTCTTTTAAACAGCAAGCGGCAAATCCTTTTGATAACGACAGTGACGGTCTTCCTGACTTAGGAATGGCTGCGGAAAATCATGACGGTGAAAAACATTTTGCTGAAATTGTGAAAGATTTTGGTGAAACCAGTATGACTGATAAAGGTCAGGACACTGGCGAGCAGGCGAGAGCTTTTGCGTTGGGAAAAGTCCGCGATGCGCTTAGCCAGCAGGTCAATCAGCACGTGGAATCCTGGCTATCGCCGTGGGGGAACGCCAGTGTCGACGTCAAAGTGGATAACGAAGGACATTTTACAGGTAGCCGGGGGAGCTGGTTTGTACCGCTACAGGATAACGAACGTTATCTTACATGGAGCCAGATTGGGCTCACTCAGCAGGATGATGGTCTGGTCAGTAACCTTGGCGCAGGCCAACGCTGGGCGCGTGGCAACTGGCTGGTGGGATATAACACTTTTTATGACAACTTGCTGGATCAAAATCTCCAGCGAGCAGGTTTCGGTGCCGAAGCGTGGGGGGAATATTTGCGGTTGTCAGCAAACTATTATCAGCCTTTTGCCTCCTGGCGTGAACAGACCGCCACGCTCGAGCAACGAATGGCGCGTGGTTACGACTTGACGGCCCGGATGCGGATGCCGTTTTACCAGCATATCAACACCAGCGTTAGCCTCGAACAATATTTTGGTCAGAGTGTTGATTTGTTTAACACCGGCACGGGTTATCACAATCCCGTCGCCTTGAGTCTTGGACTAAATTACACACCTGTCCCACTCGTTACAGTAACCGCCCTGCATAAACAGGGGGAAAGTGGAGAAAGGCAAAATAACCTCGGACTGAATATTAACTACCGTTTTGGCGTGCCGCTCAACAAACAGCTTTCTGCTGGCGAAGTTGCTGAAAGCCAGTCGCTACGCGGCAGTCGCTATGACAATCCGCAGCGAAATAATCTGCCGACTATTGAGTATCGGCAACGTAAAACCTTAACGGTGTTTCTGGCGACGCCGCCCTGGGATCTTAAACCTGGTGAAACCGTGCCACTGAAATTACAAATTCGCAGTCATTACGGTATTCGGCAATTGATCTGGCAGGGAGATACGCAGATGTTAAGTCTGACATCGGGAGCGACAGCCAATAGTGCGGATGGCTGGACGTTGATCATGCCGGACTGGCAAAGTGGGGAAGGGGCGAGCAATCAATGGCGATTGTCGGTAGTGGTGGAGGATAACCAGGGGCAGCGTGTCTCTTCCAATGAGATCACGCTAACGCTTGCCGAACCTTTCGACGCAATGTCGAACGACGAACCGATCTGGGAACCGTAATCAGAAAATACGTTCCTGATGCACCCATACCGCAGCTTCTACACGAGATTTGAGCTTCATTTTTTTCAGCATGTGTTTCACATGCACTTTAACCGTGCTTTCAGTGATGTCCAGGCGACGGGCAATCATCTTATTCGGTAAGCCCTGGGCTATTAGTTTTAGAATGTCGCGTTCACGTGGTGTTAACTGGTTAACATCACGCTCAGTCGTAGCGCGGTTAGCGCGCAGGCTGGCGGCCAGAACAGGGGTCAACGCTTCGCTTAAGACCATTTCGCCAGCGGCAGCCTGATGTAATGCTTTCAGTAAATCTTCTGGCTCCATATCTTTTAACAGATAGCCATCTGCACCGCGTTTCAATGCGGTTACCACGTCCTCTTCATGGTTAGAGACGCTGAACACCACAATACGGCCGGAGAGGGACTTTTCGCGCAGTTTATCCAGCGTTTCCAGACCGTTCATGCCGGGCATATTGAGATCTAACAGGATCAGATCGGGATCAAGAGACTCCGCCAGTTCAATACCCTGTTCGCCATTACTCGCTTCGCCAACCACGGTGATATCTGGTGCCATACTAATAAGCTGTTTTACGCCAGTTCGCAGCATCGGGTGATCGTCAATCAGCAGGATAGTAGCCGGTTCCTGATTACTCATGGGTATCTCCTTGGACGTCTGTGAAAGTTTTTTCGGGAATAAAGGTGACCACCACTTCGGTGCCACCTGATTCACGACGGCGGACGCGGCAATCGCCTCGTAAACTTTGCGCACGGTCGCGCATTATTATCATGCCGTAGTGATTGCTGCGGATGGCATTTTCAGGCACGCCGCAGCCATTATCCTGAACGGTCAGTTTTACCTGATTATCGTTTTGCGCCACCGTAACCACCACCTCACTTGCTTGCGAATGTTTGAGGGCGTTACTTAATGCCTCACGGGCAATTTGCAACAGATGGATTGCCTGATGTGAAGGCACCAGACGTGGCGGCAATTGGTAATTCAGCTTCACCGGGAAGCCAAATTTGGCGCTGTACTCTTCGCAGCTCGCCTCCAGTGCGGGACGTAATCCTGGTTCGGTGAGCTGTAAACGAAATGTGGTGAGTAACTCACGCAACTGCGCCCAGGACGCATTCAGTTCGTTACGGATCTGGCTTAACAGTTCGCGGCTGCTTTCTGGCAGCGCGTCGCCTTGCATCTGTAAACAACTTACCTGCATTTTCATGCAAGAGAGCGATTGAGCAATAGAATCATGCAGTTCGCGCGCAATGGTGGCACGCTCTTCCATCACGATCAACTGCTGCTGGCGCTCCTGATGGCGATCCAACGCCAGCGTGGCGGTGAGTTGTTCAACCAGGGTATCCACCAGTTGTTGTTGATCATGGCTAAGATGACGCCCCTGCGGCAGGGTAGCCAGCAAAATACCATACTGCATATGAGAATCCGCTAACCGCCATTTCAACGTAGTGCCGCGATCGCCAACGGGTAAAACGCCGCGTGGGCAGAGATGGCAGCCTTTATCATCACAAGTCATATCTGGCTGACAGGTGAACTCCTGATGGTTCTCTTCATCTTCCGTGTCATATACCCGTAGTTCGATATCACGCAACAGGGTTAAATTTTGTAGACCGTTAAGCACAGGCGACAGGCGTTCACACAGCGGAGCGCGGGAATGCAAACGGCGGTTGGCCTGCCACAAAAAAGAGAGAATCTGATTTTTATGCTCCAGTCCGGCAGTTTTCTCCTGTACCCGCTGCTCAAGCACGGCATAACTTTCCGCCAGTTCAGCAGACATATTGTTCAGTGCAGTCCCCAACATCGCCATCTCGTTTCGTCCGCTGATATTCGCTCTCTTACTAAAATCGCGATGACTGACAGCGCTGGCCATTGCCAGTAATTGTCGCCACGGTTGAAGCAAACGCGCTCGCAGCCAGATAATGGTAAACACCAGTAAAAGCGCCATAAAGACCGCCATTACCCGGTGGACCAGCACAACTGTCTCAATACGCGTTTCGGTGGTGCGATCGAAACCAGAAACCAGCTTATCAAGCCCGGCAACAAACTGGCTGACGTCTGCCGACACCGTTTCGCGGTTTTGTGCACGCAACAGCGCAGGAATCAATTCATTGCGCCAGTAATCCTGTAGCCCCTGTAATTGCGCCAGTTGCCCGTCTCGTTCTGCCGCACGAGTTAACTCGGTGCTAAATGCCGTTTGTTCCATCTCTTTGATTAAGGGCTTGTCATTCTCGCTTAATGGCACAGCCGCCAGCAGACGGTAACTTTGCATGCGCAGCGATCCCGCTTTGTTGATCGCATGGGCGCTGCCCTGAACGCCTTGCACCAGCCAGCCAGAAACTGCCATCCCCGCCAGTCCAATGGCGGTAGAAAGCAAAACAATCAGCGCAACCTGATTAACCAGGGTGAGCGGAGAGAGACAACGTTTAAGCATATAAACCTCTTCCTTCAGGCTTTGAATGAGCAATAACCTTAATGAATGTGACGATACATTCTGGAATGGCAGTATTCTCGGCTATTGGCTGAAGTATACCCATACCCGGAAAGAGTTACTCCTTATTTGCCGTGTGGTTAGTCGCTTTACGTCAGTAAGGGTAGGGATTTTACAGTGTCGTGAAAAATCTCAAAATTTTTATGAAATCTCTGTACTCACTATGGGTAATGATAAATATCAATGATAGATAAAGTTATATTGTCGTTTGATTTACATCAAATTGCCTTTGGCTACAGACACTAAGGTGGCAGACATCGAAACGAGTATCAGAGGTGTCTATGAGTCACTCATCCGCCCCCGAAAGGGCTACTGGAGCAGTCATTACAGATTGGCGACCGGAAGATCCTGCGTTCTGGCAACAACGCGGTCAACGCATCGCCAGCCGTAACCTGTGGATTTCCGTTCCCTGCCTGCTTCTGGCGTTTTGCGTATGGATGTTATTCAGTGCCGTTGCGGTGAACCTACCGAAAGTCGGCTTTAATTTTACGACCGATCAGCTATTTATGCTGACTGCGCTACCTTCAGTTTCTGGCGCATTATTACGTGTTCCATACTCCTTTATGGTTCCAATCTTCGGTGGTCGTCGCTGGACGGCATTCAGCACCGGTATTCTGATTATTCCTTGCGTCTGGCTGGGTTTTGCCGTGCAGGATACCTCCACGCCTTATAGCGTCTTCATCATCATCTCTCTGCTGTGCGGCTTTGCTGGCGCGAACTTCGCCTCCAGTATGGCAAACATCAGCTTCTTCTTTCCGAAGCAGAAGCAGGGTGGCGCGCTGGGCCTGAATGGTGGTCTGGGCAACATGGGTGTCAGCGTCATGCAGCTGGTTGCTCCGCTGGTGGTATCACTGTCAATTTTTGCTGCATTTGGTAGCCAGGGTGTAACACAGCCTGATGGCACCGAGCTGTATCTGGCGAACGCGTCCTGGGTATGGGTGCCGTTCCTCGCCATCTTCACCATCGCGGCATGGTTTGGCATGAACGACCTTGCTACCTCGAAAGCCTCCATCAAGGAGCAGTTACCGGTACTCAAACGTGGGCATCTGTGGATTATGAGCCTGCTGTATCTGGCAACCTTCGGCTCCTTCATCGGTTTCTCTGCGGGCTTTGCCATGTTGTCAAAAACGCAGTTCCCGGACGTGCAGATTCTGCACTACGCCTTCTTTGGACCGTTTATTGGCGCACTGGCGCGTTCTGCTGGTGGTGCATTGTCTGACCGTCTTGGCGGTACCCGTGTCACGCTGGTGAACTTCGTGCTGATGGCGATTTTCAGTGGCTTGCTGTTCCTCACCTTACCGACTGACGGGCAGGGCGGAAGCTTTATGGCGTTCTTTGCGGTCTTCCTGGCGCTGTTCCTGACCGCAGGGCTGGGTAGCGGTTCTACCTTCCAGATGATCTCCGTGATCTTCCGTAAACTGACGATGGATCGTGTGAAAGCAGAAGGCGGTTCTGACGAACGTGCCATGCGTGAAGCGGCAACCGACACTGCGGCGGCACTTGGCTTCATCTCTGCGATTGGCGCTATCGGTGGCTTCTTTATCCCGAAAGCGTTTGGTAGCTCACTGGCATTAACGGGTTCGCCAGTCGGTGCAATGAAAGTATTTTTGATTTTCTATATCGCCTGCGTGGTGATTACCTGGGCGGTATACGGTCGGCATTCTAAAAAATAAATCGTTACTCGTCATACTTCGGGTTACATGTGCTGCGGCTGCGTTCATTCACTCCAGTCACTTACTTTAGTAAGCTCCTGGGATTCATTCACTTGCCGCCTTCCTGTAACTCGAATTATATAGAGTAAAATATTTGATTATCCTTTGCGCGGCGTAATGTCGCGCTTTTTTTATTTGTCATTTAGTTACAACATACTTTGAGGGCGATAATTATTTTCAATTGCGTCAATTAAGCACCATTAATATGTCATCCATGGGGGATACTCCTTAATACCCACCTGTATAAAAATCCGAAGTGTATAAATGTGAGATAGCATAAAAACCATTAATTTACAGTCTGTTAGATATAAATTATTAATTACCCTTAAGGAGTATCTTAGGAATTTACTTTATTTTTCATCCCCACCACTCTTGATCGTTATCAATTCCCACGTTGTTTCAGAGCGTTACCTTGCCTTTAAACATTAGCAATGTCGATTTATCAGAGAGCCGACAGGCTCCCACAGGAGAAAACCGATGAGTAAATTCCTGGACCGGTTTCGCTACTTCAAGCAGAAGGGCGAAACCTTTGCCGATGGGCATGGCCAGCTTCTCAATACCAACCGTGACTGGGAGGATGGATATCGCCAGCGTTGGCAGCATGACAAAATCGTCCGCTCTACCCACGGGGTAAACTGCACCGGCTCCTGTAGCTGGAAAATCTACGTTAAAAACGGTCTGGTGACCTGGGAAACCCAGCAGACTGACTATCCGCGTACCCGTCCGGACCTGCCAAACCATGAACCTCGCGGCTGCCCGCGCGGCGCCAGCTACTCCTGGTATCTCTATAGCGCCAACCGCCTGAAATACCCAATGATGCGCAAACGCCTGATGAAAATGTGGCGTGAAGCGAAGGCGCTGCATAGCGATCCGGTTGAGGCATGGGCTTCTATCATTGAAGACGCCGATAAAGCGAAAAGCTTTAAGCAGGCGCGTGGACGCGGTGGTTTTGTTCGTTCTTCCTGGCAGGAAGTGAACGAACTGATCGCCGCATCTAACGTTTACACCATCAAAAACTACGGCCCGGACCGTGTCGCTGGCTTCTCGCCAATTCCGGCAATGTCGATGGTTTCTTACGCATCGGGTGCGCGCTATCTCTCGCTGATTGGCGGTACTTGCTTGAGCTTCTACGACTGGTACTGCGACCTGCCTCCTGCGTCTCCGCAAACCTGGGGCGAGCAAACTGACGTTCCGGAATCCGCTGACTGGTACAACTCCAGCTACATCATCGCCTGGGGTTCAAACGTGCCGCAGACGCGTACCCCGGATGCTCACTTCTTTACTGAAGTGCGTTACAAAGGCACCAAAACTGTTGCCGTAACGCCTGACTACGCTGAAATCGCCAAATTGTGCGATCTTTGGCTGGCACCGAAACAAGGCACCGATGCGGCAATGGCGCTGGCGATGGGCCACGTAATGCTGCGTGAATTCCACCTCGACAATCCAAGCCAGTATTTCACCGACTATGTGCGTCGCTACACCGACATGCCGATGCTGGTGATGCTGGAAGAGCGCGACGGTTACTACGCTGCGGGTCGTATGCTGCGCGCTGCCGATCTGGTGGATGCGCTGGGCCAGGAAAACAATCCAGAATGGAAAACGGTCGCCTTTAATACCAATGGCGAAATGGTTGCGCCGAACGGTTCTATTGGCTTCCGCTGGGGCGAGAAGGGCAAATGGAATCTTGAACAGCGCGACGGTAAAACCGGCGAAGAAACCGAGCTGCAACTGAGCCTGCTGGGTAGCCAGGATGAGATCGCTGAAGTGGGCTTCCCGTATTTTGGCGGCGACGGCACGGAACACTTCAACAAAGTGGAGCTGGAAAACATTCTGCTGCACAAACTGCCGGTAAAACGCCTGCAATTGGCCGACGGTAGCACCGCTCTGGTGACCACCGTTTATGATCTGACGCTGGCAAACTACGGTCTGGAACGCGGCCTGAACGACGTTAACTGCGCAACCAGCTACGACGATGTGAAAGCTTACACTCCGGCATGGGCCGAGCAGATCACTGGCGTTTCTCGCAGCCAGATTATCCGTATTGCCCGTGAATTTGCTGATAACGCTGACAAGACGCACGGTCGTTCGATGATTATCGTCGGTGCGGGTCTGAACCACTGGTATCACCTCGATATGAACTACCGTGGTCTGATCAACATGCTGATTTTCTGCGGCTGTATTGGTCAGAGCGGCGGCGGCTGGGCGCACTACGTAGGTCAGGAAAAACTGCGTCCGCAAACTGGCTGGCAGCCGCTGGCGTTTGCCCTTGACTGGCAGCGTCCGGCGCGTCACATGAACAGCACCTCTTACTTCTATAACCACTCCAGCCAGTGGCGTTATGAAACCGTGACTGCGGAAGAGCTGCTGTCGCCGATGGCGGATAAATCCCGCTACACCGGACATCTGATCGACTTCAACGTTCGTGCGGAACGCATGGGCTGGCTGCCGTCTGCACCGCAGTTAGGCACTAACCCGCTGACTATCGCTCGCGAAGCAGAAAAAGCCGGGATGAATCCGGTGGATTACACCGTGAAATCCCTGAAAGACGGTTCCATCCGTTTTGCTGCGGAACAACCGGAAAACGGCAAAAACCACCCGCGTAACCTGTTCATCTGGCGTTCTAACCTGCTCGGTTCTTCCGGTAAAGGTCATGAGTTTATGCTCAAGTATCTGCTGGGGACAGAACACGGTATCCAGGGCAAAGACCTGGGGCAACAGGGCGGCGTGAAGCCGGAAGAAGTGGACTGGCAGGACAACGGTCTGGAAGGCAAGCTGGATCTGGTGGTGACGCTGGATTTCCGTCTGTCGAGCACCTGTCTCTATTCCGACATCATTTTGCCGACGGCGACCTGGTACGAAAAAGACGACATGAATACTTCGGATATGCATCCGTTTATTCACCCGCTGTCTGCGGCGGTCGATCCGGCCTGGGAAGCGAAAAGTGACTGGGAAATCTACAAAGCCATCGCCAAGAAATTCTCCGAAGTGTGCGTTGGTCATCTGGGTAAAGAAACCGACATCGTCACGCTGCCGATCCAGCACGACTCTGCCGCTGAACTGGCGCAGCCGCTGGATGTGAAAGACTGGAAAAAAGGCGAATGCGACCTGATCCCCGGTAAAACCGCACCGCACATTATGGTCGTAGAGCGCGATTATCCGGCAACTTACGAACGCTTTACCTCTATCGGCCCGCTGATGGAGAAAATCGGTAACGGTGGTAAAGGGATTGCCTGGAACACCCAGAGCGAGATGGATCTGCTGCGTAAGCTCAACTACACCAAAGCGGAAGGTCCGGCGAAAGGCCAGCCGATGCTGAACACCGCCATTGATGCGGCAGAGATGATCCTGACGCTGGCACCGGAAACCAACGGTCAGGTAGCCGTGAAAGCCTGGGCTGCCCTGAGCGAATTTACCGGTCGTGACCATACGCATCTGGCGCTGAATAAAGAAGACGAGAAGATCCGCTTCCGCGATATTCAGGCACAACCGCGCAAAATTATCTCCAGCCCGACCTGGTCTGGTCTGGAAGATGAACACGTTTCTTACAACGCCGGTTACACCAACGTTCACGAGCTGATCCCGTGGCGCACGCTCTCTGGTCGTCAGCAGCTTTATCAGGATCATCAGTGGATGCGTGATTTCGGTGAAAGCCTGCTGGTTTATCGTCCGCCGATTGACACCCGTTCGGTGAAAGAAGTGATGGGCCAGAAATCCAACGGTAATCCGGAAAAAGCGCTCAACTTCCTGACGCCGCACCAGAAGTGGGGGATCCACTCCACCTATAGCGACAACCTGCTGATGCTGACTTTAGGTCGCGGTGGTCCGGTGGTCTGGCTGAGTGAAGCCGATGCCAAAGATCTGGGTATCGCCGATAACGACTGGATTGAAGTCTTCAACAGCAACGGTGCACTGACTGCCCGTGCGGTTGTCAGCCAGCGTGTTCCGGCAGGGATGACCATGATGTACCACGCGCAGGAACGTATCGTTAACCTGCCTGGTTCGGAAATTACCCAACAGCGTGGTGGTATCCATAACTCGGTCACCCGTATCACGCCGAAACCGACGCATATGATCGGCGGCTATGCCCATCTGGCATACGGCTTTAACTACTACGGCACTGTAGGTTCTAACCGCGATGAGTTTGTTGTAGTGCGTAAGATGAAGAACATTGACTGGTTAGATGGCGAAGGCAATGACCAGGTACAGGAGAGCGTAAAATGAAAATTCGTTCACAAGTCGGCATGGTGCTGAATCTCGATAAGTGCATCGGCTGCCACACCTGTTCAGTTACCTGTAAAAACGTCTGGACCAGCCGCGAAGGCGTGGAATACGCGTGGTTCAACAACGTTGAAACCAAGCCGGGCCAGGGCTTCCCGACTGACTGGGAAAACCAGGAAAAATACAAAGGCGGCTGGATCCGTAAAATCAACGGCAAACTGCAACCGCGCATGGGTAACCGCGCCATGCTGTTGGGTAAAATCTTCGCTAACCCGCATCTGCCGGGGATCGACGATTATTACGAGCCGTTTGATTTTGACTATCAGAACCTACATACCGCGCCGGAAGGCAGCAAATCGCAGCCGATTGCCCGTCCGCGTTCGCTGATTACCGGCGAACGGATGGCGAAAATCGAAAAAGGGCCGAACTGGGAAGATGACCTGGGCGGTGAGTTTGACAAGCTGGCGAAAGACAAGAACTTCGACAACATCCAGAAGGCGATGTATAGCCAGTTCGAAAACACCTTCATGATGTATTTGCCGCGCCTGTGCGAACACTGCCTGAACCCGGCATGTGTGGCGACCTGCCCGAGCGGTGCGATTTACAAGCGTGAAGAAGATGGCATCGTCCTGATTGACCAGGACAAATGCCGTGGCTGGCGTATGTGCATCACCGGATGTCCATACAAAAAAATCTACTTCAACTGGAAGAGCGGTAAGTCTGAGAAGTGCATCTTCTGCTATCCGCGTATTGAAGCCGGTCAGCCGACGGTGTGTTCAGAAACCTGTGTCGGTCGTATCCGTTATCTCGGCGTGCTGCTGTACGATGCGGACGCCATTGAACGTGCGGCCAGCACCGAGAACGAAAAAGATCTCTACCAGCGTCAGCTGGACGTGTTCCTCGATCCGAACGATCCGAAGGTCATCGAGCAGGCGATTAAAGATGGTATCCCGCTGAGCGTTATTGAAGCTGCGCAGCAGTCGCCGGTTTATAAAATGGCGATGGAATGGAAACTGGCGCTGCCGCTGCATCCGGAATATCGCACCTTGCCGATGGTCTGGTACGTGCCGCCTCTGTCTCCGATTCAGTCTGCGGCAGACGCTGGCGAGTTGGGCAGCAACGGCATTTTGCCAGACGTCGAAAGCCTGCGTATCCCGGTACAGTATCTGGCGAACCTGCTGACCGCAGGCGACACCCAACCGGTACTGCGTGCGCTGAAACGCATGCTGGCGATGCGTCATTACAAACGTGCTGAAACCGTTGACGGTAAAGTTGATACCCGTGCGCTGGAAGAGGTCGGTCTGACCGAAGCCCAGGCGCAGGAAATGTATCGTTATCTGGCGATTGCTAACTACGAAGATCGCTTTGTGGTACCAAGCAGCCATCGTGAACTGGCACGGGAAGCCTTCCCGGAGAAAAATGGCTGCGGCTTTACCTTTGGTGACGGCTGCCACGGTTCAGATACCAAATTCAATCTGTTCAACAGCCGTCGTATCGATGCCATCGATGTGACCAGCAAAACGGAGCCGCATCCATGATCGAACTCGTGATTGTATCGCGTCTCCTTGAATATCCGGATGCTGCCTTATGGCAGCATCAACAGGAGATGTTCGAGGCGATTGCCGCGTCGGAAAATTTGTCGAAAGAAGATGCCCATGCGCTGGGCATTTTCCTGCGCGATTTAACGGCGCTGGATCTGCTGGATGCCCAGGCGCAGTACAGCGAACTGTTCGACCGTGGTCGCGCCACGTCACTGTTGCTATTCGAACATGTTCACGGTGAATCCCGCGATCGTGGTCAGGCAATGGTTGACCTGTTGGCGCAGTACGAGCAGCACGGCTTGCAGTTAAACAGCCGCGAATTGCCGGACCATCTGCCGCTGTATCTGGAATATCTGGCGCAGCTGCCGCAAAGCGAAGCCGTGGAAGGTTTGAAAGATATCGCGCCGATTCTGGCATTGCTGAGCGCGCGTCTGCAACAGCGTGAAAGCCGTTATGCAGTGCTGTTTGATCTGCTGCTGAAACTGGCGAATACCGCTATCGACAGTGACAAAGTGGCGGAAAAAATTGCCGACGAAGCGCGCGACGATACGCCGCAGGCGCTGGATGCCGTCTGGGAAGAAGAGCAGGTTAAGTTCTTTGCAGACAAAGGCTGCGGTGATTCGGCAATCACTGCCCATCAGCGTCGCTTTGCCGGTGCCGTCGCGCCGCAATATCTGAATATCACCACCGGAGGACAGCACTAATGCAATTCCTGAATATGTTCTTCTTTGACATCTACCCGTACATTGCCGGGGCGGTCTTCCTGATTGGTAGTTGGCTGCGCTATGACTACGGGCAGTACACCTGGCGCGCGGCATCCAGCCAGATGCTGGACCGTAAAGGAATGAACCTGGCGTCGAACCTGTTCCATATCGGCATTCTGGGGATTTTCGTCGGCCACTTCTTCGGTATGCTGACGCCGCACTGGATGTATGAAGCGTGGTTGCCGATCGAAGTGAAACAAAAAATGGCGATGTTTGCTGGTGGTGCCAGCGGCGTGCTGTGCCTGATTGGCGGCGTGCTGTTGCTGAAGCGCCGCCTGTTCAGCCCACGCGTGCGTGCAACCACTACCGGAGCGGATATCCTGATCCTGTCGCTGCTCGTTATCCAGTGTGCGCTGGGTTTGCTGACCATTCCATTCTCTGCCCAGCATATGGACGGTAGCGAGATGATGAGACTGGTTGGCTGGGCGCAGTCGGTAGTGACCTTCCACGGTGGCGCTTCTCAACACCTTGATGGTGTCGCGTTTATCTTCCGTCTGCACCTGGTGCTGGGGATGACGTTATTCCTGCTGTTCCCGTTCTCGCGTCTGGTGCACATCTGGAGCGTACCGGTGGAGTATCTGACACGTAAGTATCAGCTGGTGCGCGCTCGCCACTAAGCACGACATAGTGCCTGATGCGCTGCGCTTATCAGGCCTACAGAGTCGTACAATTCATTGATATTACGTGATATGTATGCCGGATAAGGCGTTCACGCCGCATCCGGCATAACGTAACGCACGTTGTCAGCCTGCTGAAATCATCAGTTACACATTGTCGATATTTCAGATTGTAGAGAAACGAACCTCATCTATATGATTGGCCCACCTATGGAGCAGTGAAGGAGCACTGACCGTGGATCAACCTAATCACTCGACGATTTCTGCGGCATTAAAAATAATCGCCACGGGGATCGCCTTACCACCTGATAAAATTACCTCTCAACAACTGGATGTTCAGTTAAATAAACCTGCGGGCTACGTTGAGCGACGTTCCGGCATTTGCTGGCGCTATTTTGCCAGCAACGACGCCAGCCAGGCCGAACTGGCGGCAGAAGCGTTGCATAATGCGTTAGCATCGGCTGCCTTAAAACCTTCTGATATTGATCTGTTAATTTGTGCGTCAGCCATTGCCGTACAGGCATTACCCTGTAGCGCAATTCATATTCTTAAAGCCGCTGCTATGCCCGCAGGCGTTGCCGGATTTGATATCAACAGTAGCTGTGTCAGCTTTATTTCCGCTCTGGAAGTTGCTGCCGGATTATTAAACTGTGGAGCATATCGGCGCATTGCTATCGTCTCGGCAGATATTGCTTCACGCGGCATCGACTGGAATCATGAAGAGTCGTCACTCATTTTTGGTGATGGCGCGGCGTGCGCGATTGTTGAGCGGGGCGATGGTCGCAGCGGGATTATCGCCAGCCTGATCGAAATGTATCCCGAAGGCAGCGAGCTGTGTGAAATTCGTGCGGGCGGCACGCGGCGTAATCCTCGTTCTGGTGTGAGTGACAGCGACTTTCTTTTTCATATGCAGGGGAAACCGCTGTTTCGTTTTGCCTCTTCACTTATTGAAGATTATTTTTCGCGCTTACTGCAAAAAAGCGACCTGCAACTGGCTGATATCGTTACGGTCGTTCCGCATCAGGCTAGTCATCTTTCCCTTGAACATATGCGTAAACGGCTGCGAGTGCCGGAATCTGCGCTTATTGATGTCTACCGCTTCTACGGCAATCAGGTTGCTGCGTCTATACCCACAGCGCTGCATGAAGCGGTAATTAGCGGTCGTTTTACTGCGGATAAACCTGCGCTGTTGATTGGCACGGCGGCGGGGTTAACGCTGGCTGGCATGGTGCTTTTACCGTGAAGCTCCTCGTAACAGGGGCGACCAGCGGCCTCGGGCGAAATGCCGTGCAATATTTGTTGCAATCGGGTGTATCGGTTGTAGCAACAGGGCGAAATCGTGAGATTGGCAAAGTTCTCGCAAGCGCAGGTGCACAGTTTGTGGCTCTCGATTTAACCGAGGCAACTGAGGATGACTGCGCCCGGTTGATGGAAGGCTGCGATGCCGTCTGGCACTGTGCGGCAAAGTCTTCGCCCTGGGGCGACAAAACGGCGTTCTGGCTTGCCAATGTCAAAGCGACCCACACCCTGGCACAGGCGGCAGGCAGGCTGAACATTCCCCGGTTTATCCATATCTCCACGCCTGCAGTTTACTTTGATTTTCAACATCACTATGACCTGCCAGAAAATTATCTTGCGCGAACATTTTCCAGCCATTATGCCAGCAGTAAATATGCCGCTGAGCAGGCTATTGCCGGGGCAGTAGCGCAATATCCTGCCACGAGGTTTATTCTTTTGCGTCCCCGTGGTTTGTTTGGTCCTCATGATCAGGTGATTGTTCCCCGCCTGATGCAGCAGTTGCAACAGGGGGGCGGCAGCTTACGTTTGCCGCGCGGGGGTGAAGCGTTATTGGATCTCACTTTCGTGCAAAACGTGGTGTATGCCATGCAGCTGGCAACGCAAGTTGAAGGATTACGCTCAGGCAGTATTTACAACATCAGCAATCATCAGCCGCAGAAATTATCTGTAATGCTTGATGCCTTGCTGCGCCAGCAATTGGGATTGAGCTACCAAATTACTACCGTTCCCTGGCCATTGCTTTCTCTGGTCGCGCGCGGCCTGGAGCTGTACGGGAAATGCGTTAATCAGGAACCTGTTATCACACGTTACAGCGCCGGAACACTCTGTTTTGATATGACGCTGAGTGCGCAAAAGGCCATTACAGAGTTGGGATATCACCCGCGCTTTTCGATGGAGCAAGGTATTGCAATCACGGGACAATGGTTGCGGGAACATGGGCTGAGGGAACATGGCAAAAATAACCGCATTTGAAACGGGCTGGTGTACCCATATTGGCTGTATTGCGCTAAAAGGGGCTGGGCTTAAAGTGTGTAAATTCCCCGCCCGCGCCTGGCTGCTGGAAGCGGGCGAGAAACGCTGGCTGTGGGACACCGGTTATTCATCGTGGTTCGAACACTACACGCAATCCGGCGTATTTCGTCTTTATCGCCAGGTCACGCCGGTTTATTTCGATCCACAACAGGCGCTGGTGCGACAACTTTCCGCGCACGGACTGGCGGCAAAAGATGTTGATGCGATTATTCTGTCGCATTTTCACGCCGATCATATTGCTGGTCTGCGCGATTTTCCTGATGTCGCCTGCATCTGTTCCGGTGAAGGTTGGCAGCAGGTAAGAACGCTGCGTGGCATAGCCGCACTGCGTCAGGCCTTTGTACCAGGGTTGATCCCGGAGAATTTTGAATCCTCACTGCGTTTTATTGAAAGTTTCGCATCGGTGAATACGCCTCCTGAACTGGCACCGTTTGAGAGTGGCTATTTGCTGCCAGAAAGCAATGGCGAAATTATCCTCGTGCCGCTTCCCGGACATGCTGGCGGACATATCGGTGCGTTTGTGCAAACAGACGATGGCTGGACTTTACTGGCTGGGGATGCGGCATGGGCACCAGCTAACTATCAGGAGCTGCGAGGGCCTTCACCACTGGCGCATCTGGTTATGTCCGACAGCCGCGCCTACTACCGCACGCTTGGGCAATTACATCAGCTTTGGCAAAACGGCGCAGTGGACATTCGGTTGTGCCACGAGGGGGATTTATGATCCCGTTGGCTTTACTCTGGCGCTACTTTCGTACCCGCAGGCTGTATTTCACCGATCGCCAGGCGCTGGAATACTGGCAGGCAAAAAGGCTGCATTCGTTCCGGCAAAATGTCTTATCTAAAAGCCCGTGGTTTCAGCGTTATCTGGCGTTGCCGTTTAACCAGTGGCCGTTGATGGACAAAGCATTAATGATGACGCATTTCGATGAGATGAATACCGCGGGTTTAAAGCGCGACGAGCTTCTCGCCTGTGCAATGCGCAGTGAGCAGAGTCGTGATTTCAAACCCAGCGTGGGCAAGTTTAGCGTCGGGCTTTCATCAGGTACATCGGGGCGTCGTGGACTTTTCGTGGTTAGCCCGCACGAGCAACAGATTTGGGCCGCCGGTGTGCTGGCAAAAGTGTTGCCCGACGGTTTATTTGCCAGAGAGCGGGTGGCACTGTTTTTGCGCGCGGACAACAACCTCTATCAAAGCGTGAATAACCGCTGGTTAAGTCTCGACTTTTACGATCTGCTGGCGCCATTTCAGGCGCAACTCAAACAACTGGAACAGCGAGCGCCCACGATTATTGTCGCGCCAGCTCAGGTATTACGCGCACTGGCGCTGGCGGTGATTGCCGGAGAGCTAATGCTAAAGGTCAAAAAAGTGATTTCGGTGGCGGAAGTTCTGGAGCCGCAGGATCGGGAATTACTGCGAAGCGTGTTCAACAATGTGGGCGAAATCTATCAGGCGACAGAAGGCTTTCTCGCCTCTACCTGCCGGTGTGGCACGTTACATCTCAACGAAGAATTTGTTCACATTGAACCGCAATGGCTGGATGAGCACCGTTTCGTGCCGATCGTCACAGACTTTACCCGCACCACGCAGCCGGTGGTGCGTTATCGACTTGATGATGTGCTGGTGGCAAGCGAACAGCCATGCCCTTGTGGCAGTGCGACAATGGCGATTGCGCGTATCGAAGGGCGGCAGGACGATCAACTGCAACTGCCGACAAGATCTGGCGATATTCAGACCGTATTTGCCGATGCATGTAGTCGGGTGCTGGCGATGACGCTGCCGTTAACTGCTGATTATCGCCTGCTACAAACCGGGCCAGCACAATTGACGTTAATAGCCGATTGTGAGCAGCGGATGCTGGAGCATTGCCGGGAAGCGTTGAATGCCTTGTTTATGCGCCAGAATATCGCAGTGGAGCAATTAATATGGTCATTGGAATCGCAAACTGTGCCAGTTTCTTTTACAGCCAAGCGGCGGCGAATTGTGCGTGAGTGGGGGCGGGAATGAGCAATTTACTGCTACGCCTGAAACAGATGCTGCTGGGCTGGGGAACCGTTGGGGTTATCTACAATTTTAGCGACTCCCTGCAAGGTGAAGGGTATCAATTAACGCCGTCAGTAATTGATAATTTAATTGCGTTTTCACCCTCCGCCGTGTGGCTGTATCTCTCGTTTTTTCTAATTGTGCCGTTAGGTTATTTATCCACGCCACTTTGCCACCTGCGCTGGCTTGTCCGCGCAATGCAACTTTCGGCGCTGGTGGCAGGCGTGTTTTATCTACTCTGGCCCACAACCATGCAATATCCCGCGTTTGCTCAGTCGGGGATATCTGCGGGGGCTCTAAATGGGCTGATCGCCATTGACTCAAGTCAGAACTGTTTTCCCTCCTTACACGCCGCGCTCACGCTGTTGGCGGTATGGGCAATTGCCAAAAAGGGGAGCCGTTGGCTAACACTAATGAGCGTGGTTTGGGCGATAGCTATCGCCTTTTCGATTCTGCAATTACGCAGACATTTATTTATCGATTTAGTAGGCGGCGCGTTGCTGGCGTCGATTTGCGGTTGGATATGCGCAACATGCGAGAAAAGGAAGACGCAATATGAGTGATTTACTGTTTCCCATCATATCGATGGTGCTGTTGGTGTTAGCCGAAGCGGGTGTGTTGCAATTCACCGGGCGGCAAAAAGTGGACTGGCTGGACGTTATTTTTAATATCAACTCCGGTCATATGATGCTGTGGTTATTTCGCTGCCTGGAAGTGCTCTGCTATGGCCTGCTGGTCAATCACTTCAGCCTTGGACTGTTTGATAATGCGCCGGTGATCCTGCTGTGGCTGTTTACTATCCTTGCGTGGGATTTCGGCTTTTACTGGCTGCATCGCTGGCATCACGAAATGCGCCCGCTGTGGGCGGTACATGTGGTGCATCATCAGGGTGAACACTACAACCTGTCATTAGGCGTGCGGAACTCGTGGTATTCCTCGTTAACCTCAATCCCGTTTTTTATGCTGCTGGCGATGCTTGGTGTGCCATTGCAGGTCTTTTTGGCGGTTTCTATTATTCACTATGGTTGGCAATTTTTTAACCATAACGCGCTAACGCCGAAACTGGGTTGGCTGGAAAAAGTGCTGATCACGCCTTCGCATCATCGCGTCCATCATCTGAATGAAAAGCAATATGCCGATACCAATTACGGTGGCACCTTTTTGTTGTGGGATAAACTTTTCGGTTCCTGGAGTGCTGGGCCGGATCATGACGTAGGCTACGGCGTAAAAAATAGTCGCTTGTCCTGTAACCCGATGCGCGAGAGTAACCTGCCATTTTTACGCTTAATGGGCTTTCGCTCATTTGGCAAAGCGATTGAACGTCGTTACCAAAGTTCCGCGTGGGCAGTGGGGGCAGGGGTGATTCTGCTGTTTATGCTGGTGCTTGGTTACATCCAGCAATATGGCTATGGCATCGAGTTTATTACCAGTGAGCAAGCCGTATTATTTGTTCTGCTGGTGGCAGGCTCCATTGCGCTGGGGGGCATGAGCGACGGGCAGCGTTGGGGTATGATTTTGTGGTGCTCTGTGACGTTGTCACTGCTCTATTTTATTCTTTATATGTGTTCATGGAGCACTCTGCTCTGGAAGGGATTAGCGGGCATTTTGCTGGCCCATTGCGTGTTATTCCTAATCGGTGTAGGACGTAAGTCGCTAAGGAAACACTATGAACCTGTTTAAGCCCGACAGGTTAATCATTTTTCCTGCTGATGATCCGCAACTGGTGAAACAGTTGCAGAATGGCACGAAATCGTACCTCGCAAAAGCAGGCGATCATCGTTATGCCGACGGCTGGGCATTCACCAAAATGGCGGCACTGATTATTGCCTGTCTGTGCTGTTATGCACTGGCGTTGTCTCAAAGCCAGTGGGGGCTGTATCTGTTGTGGTATCTGGCGATGATGTTTTGCGCCATGCTGTTAGCGGTCAATGTGGTGCATGACGCGTCGCATGATGCGTTTTTGCGCGGTAAAAAGGCCAATGCGTGGCTTAACCGGTGGGTTGCTTTTCCAATGGGGCTTGATCCGGACTGTTGGCGGGTGCGCCACGTTCGCTTTCATCACGGCTTTACCAATATTGAATTTTACGATCCGGATACTGCAGAAAATGGCATTCTTCGCCAGACTCCGTGGCAGCAGTGGCGACCTTTTATGCGCCAGCAACATCGCTACTGGCCGCTGGTCGCCGCGCTCACCTTTCCCTGGTATATCTGGGTGGTGGACTGGCTCGATCGCGCCGGGTTTACGCCGGTAACACGGCATCTGGCCCTGCGTGGTTTTGCTGGCTGGGGGTATTTCTTAGCCGGGAAACTGGCGCATTGTGCGCTCTGTCTGATACTTCCCTGGCTTTTGTCTGATTTTAGTTTTATGACCATCCTGCTGATTTATCTGCTTAGCCAGCTGCTGGCGTCATTGATCTTTGTGATGTTGATTATCGGAACGCACTGGGCGAAGGGGCATACGCAGTTACCGCCAGAAGAGGGCAAAATGGCCGTGGGCCGGCTGGCGCATACCTTCGCCACTACCTTTGACTGGACGCCGCAACCTGCATGGCTTGGCTACTGGCTGGGCGGAATTAATTTGCATCTTACCCATCATCTTTTTCCTCACTGGCATCATCGCCATTATCCAGCGTTAAGCCGCATTATCGCGCAAATTGCCAGCCAGCAAGGTCTGGATTATCAGTTATTGACGTTAGCCGATTTGCTGAGGCTACAGCAGCAGTTTTTACGGCGAATGGGGGAGGCGCAGATAGATTGAGAAACGAATTAAGAGATGGTGGTGGGGGAAGGATTACTCAGCGCTGCGCGCTTCGCCCTTCGGGTCGTTGCCTGCGGCAACGCTCTCTCGCTGACGCTCGAGTCGAACCTTGGTCGAAGCTTCTCATCCTTCCCCGCATGGGCAGAATATGAAACGATATCGATAAGTTTGAAATGAGTTTTTATCAGGAAGTGATGGTGGTGGGGGAAGGATTACTCAGCGCTGCGCGCTTCGCCCTTCGGGTCGTTGCCTGCGGCAACGCTCTCTCGCTGACGCTCGAGTCGAACCTTAGTCGAAGGTTCTCATCCTTCCCCGTATGGGCAGAATATGAAACGATATCGATAAGCTTGAAATGAGTTTTATCAGGAAGTGATGGTGGTGGAGGAAGGATTACTCAGCGCTGCGCGCTTCGCCCTTCGGGTCGTTGCCTGCGGCAACGCTCTCTCGCTGACGCTCGAGTCGAACCTTAGTCGAAGGTTCTCATCCTTCCCCGCATGGGCAGAATATGAAACGATATCGATAAGTTTGAAATGAGTTTTTATCAGGAAGTGATGGTGGTGGGGGAAGGATTACTCAGCGCTGCACGCTTCGCCCTTCGGGTCGTTGCCTGCGGCAACGCTCTCTCGCTGGCGCTCGAGTCGAACCTTAGTCGAAGCTTCTCGTCCTTCCCCGTATGGGCAGAATATTCAGTTACGGATTCGTGTGGGAATTCAGGGATTATTGAAAGTAATGGTGGTGGGGGAAGGATTCGAACCTTCGAAGTCGATGACGGCAGATTTACAGTCTGCTCCCTTTGGCCGCTCGGGAACCCCACCAGGGGTAATTCATATTGTAGGTAATACTTGAGATGGTGGTGGGGGAAGGATTCGAACCTTCGAAGTCGATGACGGCAGATTTACAGTCTGCTCCCTTTGGCCGCTCGGGAACCCCACCACGGGGTAATGCTTTTTACTGGCCTGCTCCCTCACTGGGAAGCGGGGCGCATCATATCAAATGACACGCCGCTGTAAAGGGTTACGTTGAGAAAAATGAACTGGTTGCGTAATTTTCATCCGTAACGGATTAAAGCCAACCAGTTCTATTTTGCCAGCGATTAAAGAATAATCGTCCGGTTACCGTAAACAAATACACGCTGTGCCAAAACCTGGTAAAGCGCGCGGCTTAATACGTTTTTCTCAACATCACGACCTGCACGCATCATGTCTTCGGCTGTGTAAGTGTGATCCACATGAATGACATCCTGCATGATGATTGGACCTTCATCCAGGTTGTCATTTACATAGTGTGCTGTTGCGCCAATAATCTTCACGCCGCGTTCATAAGCCTGGTGATAGGGGCGTGCGCCAATAAACGCAGGCAAGAACGAATGGTGAATATTGATGATCTTATTCGGGAAGCGCGCGACAAACTCCGGCGTCAGCACGCGCATATATTTCGCCAGCACCACATAATCAGGTTGATGCGCTTCAATGGCATCCGCCATCTTCTGATCGTGCTCGTTGCGGCTTAACCCTTCATGGCTCACCAATTCAAACGGAATATCAAAACGTTCCACCAGAGAACGTAAAGTCTCGTGGTTACCAATAACCGCAGCGATTTCAACATCCAGTCCGCCGTAGTTGGCTTTCATCAGCAGATCGCCCAGGCAATGCGCTTCTTTAGTCACCAGAATGACTATGCGGCGGCGACCTGCGGGATTCAGTTCACGCACTGAACCTTCTGGCAATGCGCTATCGAGATCCGCCAGCAGGGTGGAATCATTAAAAATACCTTCCAGCTCCGTGCGCATAAAAAAGCGCCCGGTACGGTGGTCAACAAATTCATTGTTCTGCACGATATTTAACTCGTGCTTGTAGCAAATATTAGTAATACGCGCGATCAGACCTTTTTGATCCGGGCAAATAGTACGCAGAACTTTACGTTGGAGTGAATGCATTGCTGGAAAAACCTTGTTGAGAGTGTTTGCTAAACCGTACCGTCAACCTTTATTGGCCGCAGCACTTTTTAAATTTTTTACCTGAACCACAAGGGCAGGGATCGTTGCGACCAAACTGCGGACGTGTACCATCAATATAGTACCATTGACCGTTTTCTTTCAAAAATCGCGAACGCTCAATAATCGCCCCGGATTTACCCTTCTCAGTAAAACGAGCGACAAAACTGACATAACCTACGTCGTCACCTTCGTGATATGAACGTTCAAATACGGTCAAACCTAACCATTCGGTATGTGCAAATCCGGCAATTAATTCAGCGCGTAACACCGAGGCGCCACAGGATGGATGCCAGGTTTTAATTAAATAATCTGCGTCGTGCATCACAAAAGCGCAGTAACGCGAACGCATGAGACGTTCGGGATCTGGTGCAACCTTTTCACCAGACACATAAGGGTGGCAACATAGGCTATACTCGACAGCACTACCACAGGGACAAAGCTTAGACACAAATAATCTCCCTGGAAACAATAACGGCGTTTTAACCGCCGGAGTAGCACTATGTTAACCGAGCGGTAGCGATGTGGCTACGGCTGCATTCCAGGGGACGCTTTCAGGAACAATGAGAAAAGTAAAAATAGGGCTGGCGCTGGGATCCGGTGCTGCACGAGGATGGTCGCATATTGGCGTCATTAACGCGCTTAAAAAAATGGGCATTGAAATTGATATCGTCGCAGGATGTTCAATTGGTTCGCTGGTAGGCGCAGCCTATGCCTGTGGTCGATTATCTGCGCTGGAAGAGTGGGTTACCTCTTTTAGCTATTGGGATGTTTTACGACTGATGGACCTCTCCTGGCAGCGCGGTGGACTGCTGCGCGGTGAGCGTGTGTTCAATCGATATCGTGAAATAATGCCAGAAACAGAAATCGAGAATTGTTCACGCCGCTTCGCTGCAGTCGCCACCAATCTAAGCACAGGGCGTGAATTATGGTTTACCGAAGGTGATCTCCATCTCGCTATTCGTGCATCCTGCAGTATTCCGGGCTTGATGGCACCGGTCGCGCATAACGGCTACTGGCTTGTTGATGGCGCAGTCGTTAATCCCATTCCTATCTCTCTTACTCGTGCGTTGGGCGCAGATATCGTAATTGCGGTTGATCTCCAGCACGACGCTCACTTAATGCAGCAAGATCTTCTTTCATTTAATGTCGGTGCTGAAAATGGCGAGAGTGAAGATGATCTCCCCTGGCATGCGCGGCTGAAAGAGCGGCTAAGTAGTATTACTGCGCGTCGAGGCGTCACGGCACCGACAGCAACAGAGATTATGACTACCTCTATTCAGGTATTGGAAAACCGCCTTAAAAGAAACCGTATGGCAGGGGACCCGCCTGATATTCTGATTCAACCCGTTTGCCCACAGATTTCCACGCTCGATTTTCATCGTGCGCAGGCTGCCATTTCGGCAGGACAATTGGCGGTTGAGAAGAAAATGGATGAGCTTTTACCGCTAGTTCGAACTAACGTTTTGACCTGATTTTTTATCTACACTTAAGTTAATTCTGACAGGCACTGATGGCAATAGCATGCCACTATTGAATAAAGCCAGTCAGGGGAGAGAACATGACGCAGCCATTGGTCGGAAAACAGATTCTCATAGTTGAAGATGAGGCGGTATTTCGCTCGCTTCTGGATTCGTGGTTTTCCTCATTGGGAGCGACAACGGTACTGGCGGCTGATGGGGTGGATGCCCTTGAGCTACTGGGAGGTTTCACACCCGATCTAATGATATGTGATATTGCAATGCCGAGAATGAACGGCCTGAAACTATTGGAACATATTCGCAACCGGGGTGACCAAACACCAGTCCTGGTGATTTCCGCTACGGAAAACATGGCAGATATTGCGAAAGCGTTACGTCTGGGCGTGGAAGATGTTTTGCTAAAACCAGTTAAAGATCTCAACCGTCTGCGCGAGATGGTTTTTGCGTGTCTCTATCCCAGCATGTTTAATTCGCGTGTAGAGGAAGAAGAAAGGCTTTTTCGCGACTGGGATGCGATGGTGGATAATCCCACTGCGGCTGCTAAATTATTGCAAGAATTACAACCTCCGGTTCAGCAGGTGATTTCCCATTGCCGGGTTAATTATCGCCAACTGGTGGCCGTTGATAAACCGGGGCTGGTGCTTGATATTGCAGCTCTTTCGGAAAACGATCTGGCTTTTTATTGTCTCGATGTAACTCGCGCCGGACATAATGGTGTCCTTGCCGCCTTGTTATTACGCGCGCTGTTTAATGGGTTATTACAGGAACAGATTGCCCACCAAAATCAGCGTTTGCCAGAGTTGGGAGCGTTATTGAAGCAGGTAAATCATTTACTGCGGCAGGCCAATCTGCCTGGTCAGTTCCCGCTATTAGTCGGCTATTATCATCGTGAATTAAAAAATCTCATTTTGGTTTCCGCTGGCCTGAATGCAACGTTAAATGCTGGTGAACACCAGATTCAAATCAGTAATGGCGTTCCGTTAGGAACATTAGGCAACGCCTATTTGAATCAATTGAGCCAGCGATGTGATGCCTGGCAATGTCAAATTTGGGGAACAGGTGGAAGACTGCGCTTGATGTTGTCTGCGGAATGAGCAAACGATTATATGGGATAAAATTGCATTACGCGCTGGTGTCGGCTGGTGGTACTATCGTCGCCATTCGTTTAAGTAATTGTCTTAATTATGTTAACTCGCCTCCTTTTCAGAACCAGGCCTCGCCAGGGTACTGATATACTGGGATGCGACACAGAAATATGAACACGTTCAATACACGAACAGTCCAGGAGAATTTAAATGGCTGCCATTAATACGAAAGTCAAAAAAGCCGTTATCCCCGTTGCGGGATTAGGAACCAGGATGTTGCCGGCGACGAAAGCTATCCCGAAAGAGATGCTGCCGCTTGTCGATAAGCCATTAATTCAATACGTCGTGAATGAATGTATTGCGGCTGGCATTACTGAAATTGTGCTGGTCACTCACTCATCTAAAAACTCTATTGAAAACCATTTCGATACCAGTTTTGAACTGGAAGCAATGCTGGAAAAACGTGTAAAACGCCAGTTGCTTGATGAAGTGCAGTCCATTTGTCCACCACACGTGACTATTATGCAAGTTCGTCAGGGGCTGGCGAAAGGTTTGGGACACGCAGTATTGTGTGCCCATCCGGTAGTTGGTGATGAACCTGTGGCTGTTATTTTGCCTGACGTTATTCTGGATGAATATGAATCCGATTTATCGCAGGATAACCTTGCAGAGATGATTCGTCGCTTTGATGAAACTGGTCACAGCCAGATAATGGTGGAGCCTGTTGCTGATGTGACGGCATATGGTGTTGTGGATTGCAAAGGTGTGGATTTAGCGCCTGGCGAAAGTGTACCGATGGTCGGCGTGGTAGAAAAACCGAAAGCAGATGTAGCGCCGTCTAATCTTGCTATTGTCGGCCGTTATGTTCTCAGTGCTGATATTTGGCCGCTGCTGGCAAAAACCCCTCCGGGAGCAGGTGATGAAATTCAGCTCACCGACGCGATTGATATGCTGATCGAAAAAGAAACGGTTGAAGCCTATCATATGAAAGGGAAGAGCCATGACTGCGGTAATAAATTAGGTTACATGCAGGCCTTCGTTGAATACGGTATTCGCCACAACACTCTGGGTACTGAATTTAAAGCCTGGCTTGAAGAAGAGATAGGCATTAAGAAGTAACATCTATCACGATGTTTTCTACGAAACGGCATTGAGTGATCAATGCCGTTTTTTTATAGCGTATTCTTATCAGAGAGTCTTAAAACGGACAATAAAAAATCCCGCCAATGGCGGGATTTTAAGCAAACAGAATCAAGAAAAGATTATTGCTTGATCAGGAAATCGTCGAGGGATTTACCTTGCTCATCCATTGCTTTTTTGATTACAGCTGGAGTACGGCCCTGGCCAGTCCAGGTTTTGGTTTCGCCGTTTTCGTCAACATAGCTATATTTAGCCGGACGCTGTGCGCGTTTAGCTTTGGTGCCAGATTTAACAGCAGCAATGCTATTCAGCAGTTCGTTCGGGTCAATACCGTCAGCGATCAGCATTTCACGATATTGCTGCAGTTTACGAGTACGCTCTTCAACTTCAGCAGCAGCTGCGCTTTCTTCTTCGCGACGTTCGTTAACAACAACTTCTAATTTTTCCAGCATTTCTTCCAGCGTTTCAAGTGTACATTCTCTTGCCTGCGCACGAAGAGTACGGATGTTGTTCAGAATTTTAAGTGCTTCGCTCATTGTAGTAATCTCAAACTTATATTGGGGTGGTTTGTTGAGGTAATAATAGAGCCTTAAATTCAGTTGTGCAATAGCCAGGAATGTAAGGAATTCAAAAATGTTCTTTATTTCGTACCGACAATAAATATCTTTTCATAAAATTAGCCAGAAATGACGTAGCATATAGCCCTATTTACATCGATGCTTTCACATCACTTAAGGTTAAAACTTCCTGATTCATGTCACATTTTATGTGGAGATTAACATGCGCTGGAACCTTTTCACTCTTGGGTATTAGCCCTGTTTATGAAAATCCCCTATTAAGCGAATGATGAAAAGTAGAACAGTCGCAATAAGTGCAAGGACTTCGTATTGCTCTTTCCTGGAGGCCAACTGGGGTTATTACGTGCGCAACAGGTTAAAGATTGTGAATAGTTACCAAGAGTCATTTACGCGTTTATAACAAGCAAGGCCGTGGTAAAGATAGCTCTGAAGGATTATGCCAGTCATTCGTAATGGATGACGAATATACTACTTCTGTGCTCACTGTTACGCTGTAAAACTGACGAATTATGATAAACTCCTGCCAACTTTATTTCATATCATTGAGGGCCTGTGGCTGATGGCGCAGCTATATTTCTACTATTCCGCAATGAATGCGGGTAAGTCTACGGCATTGTTGCAATCTTCATACAATTACCAGGAACGCGGTATGCGCACTGTCGTATATACGGCGGAAATTGATGATCGTTTCGGGGCAGGGAAAGTCAGCTCGCGTATAGGTTTGTCATCACCTGCAAAATTATTTAACCAAAATTCATCATTATTTGATGAGATTCGTGCGGAACACGAACAGCAGACAATTCATTGCGTACTTGTTGATGAATGCCAGTTTTTAACCAGACAACAAGTATATGAATTATCGGAGGTTGTCGATCAACTCGATATACCCGTACTTTGTTATGGTTTGCGTACCGATTTTCGCGGTGAATTGTTTGTTGGTAGCCAATACTTACTGGCATGGTCAGACAAACTGGTCGAATTAAAAACCATTTGTTTTTGTGGCCGCAAAGCAAGCATGGTGCTACGTCTTGATCTGGCGGGTAGACCTTATAACGAAGGTGAGCAGGTGGTTATTGGTGGTAATGAGCGTTACGTCTCGGTTTGCCGTAAACACTATAAAGAAGCGTTAGAGATCGGCTCTTTGACGGCGATTCAGGACAATCATCGGCACGACTAATAAATTTTTCTTTACTGACAGGGTGAATAGGGCGCTTTTATCCTGTCAGTCCGTTTTACTAACTTCTTCCGAGTCATCATCCTTTCTCTATTCTTAATCATCACTCAACGTACCACAGAACGATTTTAGTGCGTCGATGCCTCATTACCTACGAGGTTGAGTTATTTGTCGACAATCTCGCTTTGTGCTCGTTTTCCGACAATGCAAACATGATGAATTAATACAGCTGGATTATTTGAGTTTACATAGCCGTTCTTTGCCTGAAACAAAAAAACGGCCCCGAATGGGACCGTTTATGATGTTATACAGAGCTACCGATTAAGCGGATTTTTTCGCTTTTTTCTCTGCTTTAGCCGGAGCTGCTTCTTTAGCAACGGTTGCGCCTTCTACGTAATCACGACCGTAGTAGGTGTCCAGCAGAATCTGTTTCAGCTCGGAGATCAGCGGATAACGCGGGTTAGCGCCGGTGCACTGGTCATCGAATGCATCTTCAGACAGTTTATCAACGTTTGCCAGGAAGTCTGCTTCCTGAACGCCAGCTTCACGGATAGATTTCGGAATACCCAGCTCAGCTTTCAGCGTTTCCAGCCATGCCAGCAGTTTCTCGATCTTAGCAGCAGTACGGTCGCCCGGAGCGCTCAGGCCCAGATGGTCTGCAATTTCAGCATAACGACGACGAGCTTGCGGACGGTCGTACTGGCTGAATGCAGTCTGCTTGGTCGGGTTGTCATTCGCGTTGTAGCGGATAACGTTACAAATCAGCAGGGCGTTTGCCAGACCATGCGGAATGTGGAACTGAGAGCCCAGTTTATGTGCCATTGAGTGACATACACCCAAGAAGGCGTTAGCAAACGCGATACCTGCGATAGTTGCCGCACTGTGAACACGTTCACGCGCTACCGGGTTTTTAGACCCTTCGTGGTAGGACGCTGGCAGATATTCTTTCAGCAGTTTCAGCGCCTGCAGAGCCTGACCATCAGAGAACTCAGAAGCCAGTACAGAAACATATGCTTCCATGGCGTGAGTTACTGCGTCCAGACCACCGAAAGCACACAGGGACTTCGGCATATCCATAACCAGGTTGGCGTCAACAATCGCCATATCCGGGGTCAGAGCATAGTCTGCCAGCGGATATTTTTGGCCAGTTGCGTCATCGGTTACAACCGCGAACGGTGTAACTTCAGAACCGGTACCGGAAGTTGTGGTGACTGCGATCATTTTCGCTTTCACGCCCATTTTCGGGAACTTGTAGATACGTTTACGGATGTCCATAAAGCGCAGCGCCAGTTCTTCGAAATGAGTTTCTGGGTGTTCGTACATAACCCACATGATCTTCGCAGCATCCATCGGGGAACCACCACCCAGCGCGATAATCACGTCTGGTTTGAAGGAGTTCGCCAGTTCTGCACCTTTACGAACAATGCTCAGAGTCGGGTCAGCTTCAACTTCGAAGAACACTTCAGTTTCTACGCCAGCTGCTTTCAGTACAGAAGTGATCTGGTCAGCATAGCCGTTGTTGAACAGGAAGCGGTCAGTCACGATGAGCGCACGTTTGTGGCCATCAGTAATCACTTCATCCAGCGCGATTGGCAGAGAGCCACGGCGGAAGTAGATAGATTTCGGAAGTTTGTGCCACAACATGTTTTCAGCTCGCTTAGCAACGGTTTTCTTGTTGATCAGGTGTTTCGGACCAACGTTTTCAGAGATGGAGTTACCACCCCAGGAACCACAACCCAGAGTCAGGGAAGGCGCGAGTTTGAAGTTGTACAGGTCACCGATACCGCCCTGAGAAGCCGGGGTATTGATCAGGATACGGGCAGTTTTCATTTTCTGACCGAAGTAAGAAACGCGTGCCGGCTGGTTATCCTGGTCGGTGTACAGGCAAGATGTGTGACCGATACCGCCCATAGCAACCAGTTTCTCTGCTTTCTCTACCGCGTCTTCAAAATCTTTCGCACGGTACATTGCCAGAGTCGGGGACAGTTTTTCATGAGCGAATGGTTCGCTTTCATCAACAACAGTCACTTCACCGATCAGAATCTTAGTGTTTTCTGGTACAGAGAAGCCTGCCAGTTCAGCAATTTTATAAGCTGGCTGACCAACGATAGCTGCGTTCAGCGCGCCATTTTTCAGGATAACGTCCTGAACAGCTTTCAGCTCTTTGCCCTGCAGCATATAGCCGCCGTGGGTGGCAAAACGCTCACGTACAGCATCATAAACAGAATCAACAACAACAACAGACTGTTCAGAAGCACAAATTACGCCGTTGTCGAAGGTTTTGGACATCAGTACGGATGCAACTGCACGTTTGATATCAGCAGTTTCATCAATAACAACTGGGGTGTTGCCTGCGCCTACGCCGATCGCCGGTTTACCGGAACTGTATGCTGCTTTAACCATGCCTGGACCACCGGTCGCAAGGATCAGGTTAATGTCAGGGTGGTGCATCAGTGCGTTGGAGAGTTCAACAGACGGTTGATCGATCCAGCCAATCAGATCTTTTGGTGCACCAGCAGCAATAGCAGCCTGCAGAACGATATCAGCAGCTTTGTTGGTTGCATCTTTAGCACGCGGGTGTGGTGAGAAAATGATGGCGTTACGGGTCTTCAGGCTAATCAGAGATTTGAAGATAGCGGTTGAAGTCGGGTTAGTTGTTGGAACGATACCGCAGATAATACCGATTGGTTCAGCGATAGTGATGGTACCGAAAGTGTCGTCTTCAGACAGAACACCGCAGGTCTTTTCATCTTTGTAGGCGTTATAGATATATTCAGAAGCAAAGTGGTTTTTGATCACTTTATCTTCAACGATACCCATGCCGGATTCGGCAACGGCCATTTTGGCGAGTGGGATTCGAGCATCTGCGGCAGCCAGAGCGGCGGCGCGGAAGATTTTGTCAACTTGCTCTTGAGTGAAACTGGCATATTCACGCTGGGCTTTTTTTACACGCTCTACGAGTGCGTTAAGTTCAGCGACATTAGTAACAGCCATAATGCTCTCCTGATAATGTTAAACTTTTTTAGTAAATCATCTGCTCGAATACGAGAGTATAGTCAGTGCGATGATGATTTGCTTAACCTTTGAAAATCAAAATCTTACTCGTGCTCACACTCACTGTGATTTACTAAAAGAGTTTAAACATTAGAGTCATTAATCTCTAATGCGTCACTTCCAGGTGGCGTAAGCAAGATTACTCACTTCTGGGTACCGATTAAGTGATCCAGATCAAAATTTCGCGAAGCTGACACCTTTCAGCTCCGCTTTTAGCCATAATAGCTAATAGTTAATAAATTGTAGTATTAATTGTTGGCTACCTTAGCATGTTTTGTACGACTAGATAACAATAATGAATGATAGTAATTTTAGATAGTTAGGAGGTGAAAAATGCTGACAAAAGGCGTATTGTCAGCACGTATTTTTACCCTTGTTTAAAGATAACATTATCCGGCTTTTGCTTCGGAGCTAACCGTGATTCAGACACTTTTTGATTTTCCCGTTTATTTTAAGTTTTTCATCGGGTTATTTGCGCTGGTTAACCCGGTAGGGATCATCCCCGTGTTCATCAGTATGACCAGCTATCAGACTGCGGCAGCGAGAAACAAAACAAATCTGACCGCCAACTTGTCTGTAGCCATTATTTTGTGGATCGCACTGTTTCTCGGCGACACGATTCTGCAACTTTTTGGAATATCTATTGATTCGTTCCGCATCGCGGGCGGCATACTGGTCGTGACAATTGCAATGTCGATGATCAGCGGTAAGCTTGGCGAGGATAAACAGAACAAACAAGAAAAATCAGAAACCGCAATTCGTGAAAGCATTGGCGTTGTACCGCTCGCATTACCTCTGATGGCAGGACCAGGGGCAATCAGTTCAACTATCGTATGGGGAACGCGTTATCACAGCATTGGTTATCTGTTCGGTTTTTTTGTAGCAATCGCGTTGTTCGCTTTATGTTGCTGGGGTTTATTCCGCATGGCACCCTGGCTGGTGAGGGTGCTGCGTCAGACTGGCATCAACGTCATTACCCGTATTATGGGGCTCTTGCTAATGGCATTAGGGATTGAATTTATCGTCAACGGTATCAAAGGGATTTTCCCGGGTCTGCTCAATTAATTCCTTTCATATGAAACGGAGTCATGATGCTCCGTTTCTTTCATCACTATTTTTACTGCAAGCCAACGTAGTTAACAAAAGAAATAGATAATTTTATCCCCATTTTACAGATAGTTATAAGACTATCCTTATCTGGCGATCCACAACATCATGTTATTTTCATCACATCATAATCCTGGGCCTTGCTGAAGAATAATTGAAATGATATTAGTAATTCTACTGGCTTTGGCAGAGAAAAGTGCTAAATAGCATTCATTTGTTAAATTATTGTGCGTATTTTCTATCTGGACTATAACCGGAAAAGGCAGTATTGCTTTTTTTAGTTATATCCCTTTGTTTTTAAATTATTTTATTGATTGGATAACGAGGGGTATACGTACTGGTATGGTTAGTAAAAGAGAATTGCGTAACAATTTTGCAAAATGTATTGGCGGGCAAGAAGGGCATTTGATACTTTTCGGCCAACCGTTTGGCGATTTTTATTGGCAATGAGAATGATTTGCGATTAAAAGACGCTGCAAAAAATAATGTGTCTCGACAGGGGAGACACAGTAAGAATCGACATAAGGTGGTCATCTGAATCACCAGAATAAATAAAGTCGGTGATAGCAATTAGTAACGATAAAGCAACCTGGCAGCAAAAAGTCTCCGAGCTGTACAGGTATCCTAATCCGGGATTACACATGCTGGTAAAAACCAGTAATTATAATGAGGGAGTCCAAAACACAATGACCAACATCACCAAGAGAAGTTTAGTGGCAGCAGGCGTTCTGGCTGCGCTTATGGCAGGGAATATCGCACTGGCAGCTGATGTACCCGCAGGAGTCACACTAGCGGAAAAACAAACGCTGGTTCGCAACAATGGTTCTGAAGTTCAGTCATTAGATCCGCACAAAATTGAAGGGGTTCCTGAGTCTAATATCAGCCGTGACCTGTTTGAAGGTTTGCTGGTTAGCGATCTTGATGGTCATCCGGCCCCTGGTGTGGCTGAATCCTGGGATAACAAAGACGCTAAAGTCTGGACGTTCCACCTGCGTAAAGATGCGAAATGGTCTGACGGCACGCCAGTCACGGCACAAGACTTTGTGTATAGCTGGCAACGTTCTGTTGATCCGAACACCGCTTCTCCCTACGCAAGCTACTTACAATACGGGCATATTGCGGGTATTGATGAAATACTGGAAGGGAAGAAACCAATTACCGATCTCGGTGTTAAAGCCCTCGATGACCACACATTAGAAGTCACCTTAAGTGAACCTGTTCCGTACTTCTATAAGTTACTGGTTCACCCATCTACTTCCCCGGTGCCAAAAGCCGCTATTGAGAAATTTGGCGAAAAATGGACCCAGCCAGGCAATATCGTTACTAACGGCGCCTATACATTAAAAGATTGGGTTGTTAACGAACGTATCGTTCTTGAGCGCAGCCCGACCTACTGGAATAACGCTAAAACGGTAATTAACCAGGTGACCTATTTACCGATCGCTTCTGAAGTTACCGATGTTAACCGTTATCGTAGCGGCGAAATCGATATGACTTATAACAACATGCCGATCGAACTGTTCCAGAAACTGAAAAAAGAAATCCCGAACGAAGTTCACGTTGATCCATACCTGTGCACTTACTATTACGAGATTAACAACCAGAAACCGCCATTCAATGATGTGCGTGTGCGTACCGCACTGAAACTGGGTATGGATCGCGATATCATTGTTAATAAAGTCAAAGCGCAGGGCGATATGCCGGCCTATGGTTACACGCCGCCATATACCGATGGCGCAAAACTGACGCAACCAGAATGGTTTGGCTGGAGCCAGGAAAAACGTAACGAAGAAGCGAAGAAACTGCTGGCAGAAGCGGGCTATACTGCAGACAAACCGCTAACGATTAATCTGTTATATAACACGTCCGATCTGCATAAAAAGCTGGCGATTGCCGCCTCTTCACTGTGGAAGAAAAATATCGGCGTGGACGTTAAACTGGTTAACCAGGAATGGAAAACATTCCTCGATACCCGCCACCAGGGTACTTTCGATGTGGCCCGTGCAGGCTGGTGTGCAGACTATAATGAACCAACTTCCTTCCTGAACACCATGCTGTCGAACAGTTCGATGAACACCGCGCATTATAAGAGCCCGGCCTTTGACAGCATTATGGCGGAAACCCTGAAAGCTACAGACGAGGCGCAGCGCACGGCGCTGTACACGAAAGCAGAGCAACAGTTGGATAAAGATTCGGCCATTGTTCCGGTTTATTACTACGTGAACGCGCGTCTGGTAAAACCGTGGGTTGGGGGGTATACCGGTAAAGATCCGTTGGATAATACCTACACCCGAAATATGTACATTGTGAAGCACTAATGGCAATGCGTGGGGCAGGTGTATCCTGCTCCACGGTGTCTGCTTTTTATCGCATTACAGAAGGCACAGGCCAGAAGGTACGGCAATGTTAAAATTTATTCTACGTCGCTGTCTGGAAGCGATTCCGACGCTATTTATTCTTATTACTATTTCGTTCTTTATGATGCGCCTCGCGCCGGGAAGTCCCTTTACCGGCGAACGTACATTACCGCCAGAAGTAATGGCCAATATTGAAGCGAAATATCATCTTAACGATCCCATCATGACGCAGTATTTCAGCTATCTGAAACAACTGGCTCATGGCGATTTCGGCCCTTCATTTAAATATAAAGATTATTCGGTCAATGACCTGGTCGCATCCAGTTTTCCCGTTTCAGCAAAACTGGGCGCTGCTGCATTTTTCCTCGCAGTGGTACTGGGCGTTAGTGCTGGCGTTATTGCCGCATTAAAACAAAACACCAAATGGGACTATACCGTCATGGGATTGGCTATGACGGGAGTGGTTATACCAAGCTTTGTCGTTGCGCCATTATTAGTCATGATATTCGCGATCATTTTGCATTGGCTACCGGGCGGTGGCTGGAATGGTGGGGCGCTGAAATTTATGATCCTGCCGATGGTTGCCTTATCACTGGCTTATATCGCCAGTATTGCGCGTATTACCCGTGGATCAATGATTGAAGTTTTACACTCCAACTTCATTCGTACCGCACGCGCGAAAGGTCTGCCCATGCGGCGCATTATTTTCCGCCACGCATTAAAACCTGCGTTGCTACCGGTACTTTCTTATATGGGACCCGCATTTGTTGGCATTATCACCGGTTCTATGGTTATCGAAACCATTTACGGTTTGCCGGGCATCGGACAATTGTTTGTTAATGGTGCCTTGAACCGTGACTATTCATTGGTGTTAAGCCTGACCATTCTGGTTGGTGCTTTAACCATTTTGTTCAATGCCATTGTCGATGTGCTATATGCGGTTATCGACCCGAAAATCCGTTACTGATACTGGAGCTCGCGATGATGTTAAGTAAGAAAAACAGCGAGACGCTGGAGAATTTCAGTGAGAAGCTGGAGGTCGAAGGCCGCAGTTTATGGCAGGACGCACGTCGACGTTTTATGCATAACCGTGCAGCAGTGGCCAGTCTGATTGTACTGGTGCTTATTGCACTGTTTGTTATCCTGGCGCCGATGCTCTCGCAATTTGCCTATGACGACACCGACTGGGCGATGATGTCCAGCGCCCCGGATATGGAATCTGGTCACTACTTTGGTACCGACTCTTCCGGTCGCGATCTGCTGGTGCGCGTTGCAATTGGTGGGCGCATATCATTAATGGTTGGTGTTGCTGCAGCACTGGTGGCAGTAGTCGTAGGAACGCTTTACGGTTCACTTTCCGGTTATCTTGGCGGCAAGGTGGATTCCGTAATGATGCGCCTGCTGGAAATCCTCAACTCCTTTCCGTTCATGTTCTTCGTCATTTTGCTGGTGACCTTTTTCGGTCAAAACATCCTGCTGATTTTCGTAGCGATTGGGATGGTTTCCTGGCTGGACATGGCACGTATCGTGCGTGGTCAAACACTTAGTCTGAAGCGCAAAGAGTTTATTGAGGCGGCACAAGTTGGCGGTGTATCTACGCCCGGCATTGTGATTCGCCACATTGTGCCGAATGTGCTTGGTGTGGTGGTGGTCTATGCCTCTCTGCTGGTGCCCAGCATGATCCTCTTTGAGTCTTTTCTTAGCTTCCTGGGACTGGGTACGCAAGAGCCATTAAGTAGTTGGGGCGCATTGCTCAGTGATGGCGCGAACTCGATGGAAGTCTCTCCATGGTTGCTGCTATTTCCGGCAGGTTTCCTTGTGGTGACACTGTTTTGTTTCAACTTTATCGGCGATGGCTTGCGTGATGCCCTCGACCCGAAAGATCGTTAAGGAGTGCAGCCATGAGCGTAATTGAAACTGCAACCGTGCCGCTCGCACAGCAACAGGCTGACGCACTGCTGAACGTGAAAGATTTGCGAGTGACATTTAGCACCCCGGACGGTGACGTCACGGCGGTCAATGATTTAAATTTTTCCCTGCGTGCCGGGGAAACGCTGGGTATCGTTGGCGAATCTGGCTCCGGTAAGTCGCAAACCGCGTTTGCTTTAATGGGGCTGCTGGCGGCTAACGGACGCATTGGTGGATCGGCAACCTTTAATGGGCGCGAAATCCTCAATCTGCCAGAACGTGAACTTAATAAACTGCGTGCTGAACAAATCTCGATGATTTTTCAGGACCCGATGACCTCGTTAAATCCATACATGCGCGTCGGCGAGCAGTTGATGGAAGTGCTGATGCTGCATAAAGGTATGGGCAAGGCCGAAGCGTTTGAAGAATCGGTACGAATGCTCGATGCGGTGAAAATGCCAGAAGCGCGTAAGCGTATGAAGATGTTTCCTCATGAGTTTTCTGGCGGCATGCGTCAGCGTGTGATGATTGCGATGGCGTTGTTGTGCCGACCTAAATTGCTGATTGCCGACGAACCGACTACTGCGCTGGACGTGACAGTACAGGCGCAGATCATGACGCTATTGAATGAACTGAAACGGGAATTTAATACTGCCATTATCATGATCACCCACGATCTCGGCGTAGTCGCGGGGATCTGTGACAAAGTGCTGGTGATGTACGCTGGGCGCACAATGGAATATGGCAACGCGCGCGATGTCTTTTATGAACCCGTTCATCCTTATTCTATCGGTTTACTCAATGCGGTACCGCGTCTTGATGCGGAAGGTGAAACGATGTTGACCATCCCGGGTAACCCGCCAAACCTGCTACGTTTGCCGAAAGGTTGCCCGTTCCAGCCGCGTTGTCCGTATGCGATGGAGATTTGCAGTAGCGCGCCGCCGCTGGAAGAGTTCACGCCAGGCCGACTGCGTGCCTGCTTTAAACCGGTGGAGGAACTGTTATGAATGCTGTAACCGAAGGAAGAAAAGTCCTCCTCGAAATTGCCGATTTGAAAGTGCACTTTGAGATCAAAGATGGCAAACAGTGGTTCTGGCAACCGCCGAAAACCCTTAAGGCCGTTGATGGTGTGACGCTCAGGTTATATGAAGGGGAAACGTTGGGCGTCGTAGGGGAATCAGGTTGCGGTAAGTCTACCTTTGCTCGCGCTATCATTGGTTTGGTCAAGGCCACCGATGGTCATGTTGCCTGGTTAGGTAAAGAGTTGCTGGGCATGAAACCTGATGAATGGCGTGCCGTCCGCAGTGATATTCAGATGATTTTCCAGGACCCGTTGGCATCGCTAAACCCGCGTATGACCATCGGCGAGATCATCGCTGAACCGCTGCGTACCTATCATCCGAAAATGTCACGCCAGGAAGTTCGCGAGCGCGTGAAGGTGATGATGATGAAAGTCGGCTTGCTACCTAACCTGATTAACCGCTATCCGCATGAGTTCTCCGGCGGTCAGTGTCAGCGTATCGGGATTGCGCGTGCGCTAATCCTTGAGCCGAAGCTGATTATCTGCGACGAACCGGTGTCGGCACTGGATGTGTCAATACAGGCGCAGGTGGTGAATTTACTCCAGCAGTTGCAACGTGAGATGGGATTGTCATTAATCTTTATCGCTCACGATCTGGCCGTGGTAAAACACATTTCCGATCGCGTGCTGGTGATGTATCTCGGCCATGCGGTAGAGTTGGGGACGTATGATGAGGTTTACCACAATCCGTTGCATCCCTATACCAAAGCATTGATGTCGGCAGTCCCCATTCCAGATCCTGATCTGGAGAAGAACAAATCTATCCAGTTACTGGAAGGGGAATTACCGTCGCCCATCAACCCGCCTTCTGGATGTGTGTTCCGTACCCGTTGCCCGATAGCCGGTCCTGAGTGTGCCAAAACACGCCCGGTGCTGGAAGGCAGTTTCAGACATGCCGTCTCTTGCCTGAAAGTAGACCCATTATAACGTGTTAAGGGCTGGCAGATTGCCGGCCCTTTTTCATGGGAGGTACAGGTGACAGGACATCTTTCAGAGTATCGCCAACGGGTTTATCATTTCCTTTTTGATCAGCATACGAAAACCGGGCGACGCTGCGAGGCGCTGTTTGGTTTCCTCGCATTGTTAAGCGTTGGCGCTGTCTTCATAGAATCCGGTATTGGATCGCAATTCCAGCTAACTTACGACGAATGGCATATCTTTGTTTGGGTAGAATTCTCCTTTACTTTTGTCTTCACGATCGAGTATTTCCTGCGAATATTAAGCTGGCCGAATCCGGTACGTTATGTTTTTAGCTTTTGGGGATTTATCGATCTGGCCACCATTTTGCCGCTGTATTTCATCTGGCTATGGCCTGAAATTGGTTTTACTTATTTATTTGCCTGGCGAGCGATGAGAGCGATTCGTGCGTTGCGAATTTTGCGCCTGCTCCGCTTTATGCCTGCCTTAAACAGTCTATGGCGGGCGATAAATAATGCCCGCCATCAGTTGATTCTTTTTTATGCTTTTATTGCCATTGTGATGATCGTCGCTGGGGCGTTAATGTACGCCATAGAAGGTGCATCAAACGAATTTAACTCGCTGGGCACAGCCGTATACTGGGCGATAGTGACGGTAACCACCGTTGGTTATGGTGATATTACACCACATACTGCGGCAGGAAGGATGGTGGCTTCGGTATTAATCTTGATTGGCTACTCAGTCATTGCAATTCCGACGGGGATTATTACTGCGCAACTCACCAGTGAACTTGAACAGACTAAAAAACTTCTCTGTTGTCCTAAATGCAATACCCAACATCATGCACACGATGCGAAGTATTGTCGTATTTGTGGCAATGAACTGGGAGGAGGGGAAAGATAGATGTGTAAAAGGAAGAACGGATGTGACGCAGCTACGTCACATCCGATGCCAAGCGTTATTCCCGCCAGATAATATGGCAAAGTTTGTGATCTTTTTCGCGGCATAACAAAATACGGGCGAAAATATCGTTGATTTCGCCATCTTCACTGTCTGCCAGACCAATCACCACTTCGGCAAAAAAGTCCGGGTTCAAGTCGAAATCAACATGTTCCTGCCAGTCTTCTGCCGGGTCAAATAACTCTGCACCACCGCGCTCTTCAAACTGCAGATTGAACAACAGAACATCAGCCGGATCGAGATTATCAGCGGCCAGTTCAAGAAAAATATCGTAGGCCTGCTCAAGCGTTTCATCTTCAGTCAGGCGATTGTTTAAATCCATATCCATAGTCACTACCTGTTTAGTCTCTGTTGGCGACGTTTTACAGCAACGGGCTGAAGAAGTAAAACAGTCGCTCGGCGACACGTTGCCAGAGTGGACGTTTTAACCACAGCCGTGCATCGAGCAGACGCGAACGAGAAATATAGTCGTCCTGAACTGCAGCCAGATCGGCACCAAAACCTTTATCGTCAATAGCCAGCGTGATTTCAAAATTCAGCCACAGACTACGCATGTCGAGGTTAACGGTGCCAACCAGACTTAATTCGCCATCGACCAGCACGCTCTTGGTATGCAGTAACCCACCTTCAAACTGATAAATCTTAACCCCAGCAGCAAGTAGTTCTGTAAAGAATGCGCGACTGGCCCAGCCTACCAGCATTGAGTCATTTTTCCTCGGCAAAATAATACTGACATCAACCCCGCGTTGCGCCGCCGTGCAGATTGCGTGAAGTAAGTCATCGCTGGGGACGAAGTAGGGCGTCGTCATGATTAAATATTCACGAGCTGAATAAGCCGCAGTCAGCAAAGCCTGATGAATCAGGTCTTCCGGGAATCCCGGGCCGGAAGCGATGGTATGAATCGTATGACCGCTGGCCTGCTCGAACGGCATAATATTGACATCAGGCGGTGGTGGTAAAATACGTTTTCCCGTCTCAATCTCCCAGTCGCAAGAGTAGATAATTCCCATCGCGGTGGCGATAGGGCCTTCCATGCGAGCCATCAGATCAATCCATTGTCCTACGCCCGCATCCTGTTTGAAGAAGCGCGGATCGACCATATTCATGCTACCGGTGTAGGCAATGTAGTTATCGATCATGATCATCTTGCGGTGCTGGCGCAGGTCCATGCGGCGTAAGAATACGCGCATCAGGTTAACCTTTAAGGACTCGACCACTTCGATACCGGCATTTCGCATTAACTCTGGCCACGGGCTACGGAAAAAAGCAACACTCCCCGCAGAGTCGAGCATTAATCGGCAATGAATACCGCGTCGTGCGGCGGCCATCAAAGATTCTGCCACCTGGTCTGCCATACCGCCTGGTTGCCAGATATAAAACACCATCTCAATGTTATGGCGAGCGAGTTGAATGTCGCGGATTAACGCCTGCATCACATCATCAGACTCGGTCATCAGTTGCAGCTGATTACCCTTGACCCCGGCGATCCCCTGACGACGCTCGCAGAGCTTGAATAACGGTCCAGCGACGCTGCTATTTTCTTCCGCAAAAATATGCTTACAGGCTTTAAGATCGTTAAGCCATTTCGCCGTGGAAGGCCACATCGCTCTGGCGCGTTCGGCGCGGCGTTTGCCTAAGTGGAGTTCGCCAACAGCCAGATAAGCAATAATTCCGACCAACGGCAGAATGTAAATGATCAACAGCCAGGCCATGGCGGAGGGAACTGCGCGTCGTTTCATTAGAATGCGTAAAGTTACGCCTGCAATGAGCAACCAGTATCCCAGAATGGCCAACCAACTCACCAACGTATAAACGGTTGTCATAGATTAGAAATCCTTTTGAAAGCGCATTGTTATGAGTTTACGCATATGGATTCATCTGGCAAATAAAAACGCGTTAAAAGCACTGGTCAGCGTCGGGACCGGGGGTATAATGACCGCTCTGTTATTGCATAGAGTAGTTAACATGAAGCGGAGTAGAACGGAAGTGGGGCGCTGGCGCATGCAGCGTCAGGCTAGCCGACGGAAATCGCGTTGGCTTGAGGGGCAGTCACGCCGAAATATGCGTATCCACAGCATCAGGAAGTGCCTTCTAAACAAACAGCGAAACTCGTTATTGTTTGCGATCTACAATATCTAAATGTTCTGGGCACCAACGCGGTGCCCATTAAGATTATCTTCCCGCCGTTAAAATCTATTTTTGCGCAGATTCATTGTTGTCAGTTTTGGTTTCGTCGTCATTGTTATCGCTGAAAATGCCATGCCCGGAATTCAGCAACATCGAGACGAGCATATCATTATTAATTTCTTCCCCATTGAGAATACGCGCCAGTATCTCGCTACCAAATAGCTGCGGTGAAAGAATAATATCCGGATGCACCATCTTAATCTTATTCAGGTTTTTGCTATCACTGACGGCAAGCACGGTTTTAACATCTTTGCTCATATCTTTCGCCGACAGAACGACAAAAGCATTATCGGCGTCATTATCACTTAACGCCAGAATAGCTCGACAGTGATCAATTCCCGCTTTTTTTAGTACTGAACTGTCATTGCTGTCACCGGGGATAACATCGGCATTGTCACCGAGTCTTTGTTCAAGCTGTTTTATGTCATCCTCTGGCAGGTTGCTGATAACCGTGACGTTTTGTCCGCGTTGATTCAGTTGCAGAATCGTGTTGATTGCCAGAATGGAATGCCCGCAAACAATAAAGTGATCTTTACGATGCATTGTATGATTGTTTCCTTTCACAAGTTTATTGAATCCTCCGCGGATAAGCGGGCCGAAAATCGAGGTCATGGAGGTGGCAAAAACGGTAATACCGGAAATAATGACCGAAATAGTAAACAGGCGCGCTGATTCAGAAACCGGGACGATATCGCCGTAGCCCACGGTTGACATAGTTTCTATCGAAAAATAGAACGCGGTCATTAGACTCTCTATTCGCGGATTAAAACCTTCGCTTAAATAAAGTGCGCCGTAGGTAGAGTAAAACAGTAACGTCGTAAAACTAATAAAAGCAAAAATTGTCCCGGCCGCAGCACTACTGTGAGAGAAGTCTTTACGCAGCACCAACAAAATTATCAAGGTAAAGATGCAAAAACCAATGCTGAATTTCAGCCAGGGATAAAAGTGCAGGGTGTAAATCAGCGTTATCAGCAATAAAATGATACTGATAGCCCATGCCAGCTTTGCCCGAAATAGCAAGCCGATCGAGTTCAAAACAAGAAAGACGCCGAGCATAAACAGTGGCGCATTGGCCAGCAAGGAGAGGTCAAGTTCTGAAAACGCCTGGATATGGAAAATATCGAGCAGATTGACCGACATGCCATAAATTGTTTTGAAAATAAGCAATCCATTTGAAAGGACCGCCAGCGCGATAACATCGTGCCGCAGGGTCACCCATAAATTTACCGCTGTTTGCTTGAATGTAGCCCAGTGACTCACTGATACCTCTGTAACCACAATTTTGTTTAATTATCTTCACGCGTACAGAATGTGAAAAACATGCGGCACGTGAATGTGTTAAACCATAGTAGATGACTTTATCCGCAGCAATCAAAGGTTTTGATTGATCAAAACCGAATCAGGCAGAGAAATTTTGTCATTTTTAGACGGAGATGCCGAGGGTATATAGGGAGATACAGATAAAGTTATTATCTGTTTGTGGTGGTGGATTGGGGGTATCGGTAAATATAAAGTAAAAACAAGAGCACGGTTTCTGTCACCGCGCCCCTGGATGTTGATATTCAGAACACTTTCTTAAAGGGTTTCACGGAAACTTGCTCATAGACTCCCGCAGCCACGTATGGATCGGCATCTGCCCAGGCCTGGGCTGCTTCCAGCGATTCAAATTCAGCAATAACGGTTGAGCCAGTAAATCCTGCGGCGCCTGGATCGTTACTGTCTACCGCTGGCATTGGACCGGCGGTCAGCAGACGCCCTTCATCATGCAGTAACTGCAAACGTGCTAAATGTGCCGGACGAACGGAAAGGCGCTTTTCGAGGCTATCGGCTTTGTCTTGAGCGTAAATAACATACAACACGGGCACAACTCCTTGTTCGGAAAGGTTATAAAGTACGTTATTTGAAAGGGCGAAGATCTGCAACGGAAAGATGATGTCTTTGTTAAGGCGTCACTAAAAGTAAGGTTAATAGCGCCAAAAATTGCGTTTTCACTGATCCTGATCGCCTTGCCTTATTGAATATGATTGCTATTTGCATTTAAAATCGAGGCCTGGTTTTTTTACTGAAACGATTATGACTTCAATGACCCTTGATTTACCTCGCCGCTTCCCCTGGCCGACGTTACTTTCGGTCTGCATTCATGGTGCTGTTGTGGCGGGTCTACTCTATACCTCGGTACATCAGGTTATTGAACTACCTGCGCCCGCGCAGCCGATTTCTGTCACCATGGTTGCCCCGGCCGAACTTGAGCCGCCACAAGCCGTTCAACCGCCGCCGGAACCAGTGGTGGAGCCAGAACCGGAGCCTGAGCCGATACCAGAACCGCCAAAAGAAGCACCGGTAGTCATTGAAAAGCCGAAGCCGAAACCTAAGCCAAAACCGAAGCCGGTGAAAAAGGTACAGGAGCAGCCGAAACGCGATGTCAAACCGGTAGAGTCACGTCCGGCGTCACCGTTTGAAAATACGGCACCTGCTCGCCCAACATCAAGTACGGCAACGGCTGCAACCAGCAAACCGGTCACAAGTGTCGCGTCTGGTCCACGGGCATTAAGCCGTAATCAGCCGCAGTATCCGGCGCGCGCGCAGGCACTACGCATTGAAGGGCAGGTTAAAGTTAAATTTGACGTCACACCGGATGGTCGCGTGGATAACGTACAAATTCTTTCAGCCAAACCGGCGAACATGTTTGAGCGCGAAGTGAAAAACGCGATGCGCAGATGGCGTTATGAGCCGGGCAAACCTGGAAGTGGGATTGTGGTGAATATCCTGTTTAAAATTAACGGCACCACCGAAATTCAATAAACAGAAAATCAAAAGCCTCCAACTTGGAGGCTTTTGACTATTACTCTACAGGTAAGGCACGAGGCTTTCCTTCAGGGTCGACGGCAACATACTTAAATAACGCTTCCGTCGCTTTATAGCGCTGCCCAATCGGTTCAGACGCCACTTTTTTCACCCATACTTCAATATTAATGCTGACTGATGTCGTCCCTTTTTGGAGACAGCGCGCATAGCAGCACACCACATCACCAACCGCAACTGGCCGTAAGAAAGTCATTCCTTCAACCCGCACGGTCACGACGCGACCGTGGGCAATTTCTTTTGCCAGAATGGCACCGCCAATATCCATCTGCGACATCAACCAACCACCAAAGATATCGCCATTGGCATTGGTATCGGCAGGCATGGCTAAAGTACGTAAAACAAGATCGCCCTGAGGGACGTTAGGTGTTGTAGACATGGTAAAACCGACATAAAAGGAAAATCACAGGCGCGATGCTACTATGATTTTCCAAATGAGAACAGAGGATATGCAGCGCCGGCCCCGAAGGGCCGGCAGACAGATTATGATTTATCTTCCTGCGGCATATGGCGGTAGATATAAATACCGCTTAACAGTGTGAAGATTAAGGTGAGGGCGGTCAGACCGAACACTTTGAAGTTGACCCAAATATTTTGCGGTAGCCAGAATGCGATGTAGATATTCGCCAGACCACAAAGAATAAAGAAGACTGCCCAGGCCAGGTTCAGCTTCGACCATACTGGCTGCGGTAGAGTGAGTTCTTTACCCAGCATCCGCTGAATCAGCGGTTTTTTCATTACCCATTGGCTAACCAACAAAGCACCGGCAAACAGAGCGTAGATGACGGTGACCTTCCATTTAATAAACTCATCATTGTGGAAGAACAGCGTCAGACCACCGAAAACGACCACCAGAACAAAGGTGATCAGGGCCATCTTCTCAACTTTCCGGAAGCGAACCCAGCTATAAATAAGCACAATTGCCGTGGCGACGATGAGCGCCGCAGTTGCCGCATAGATGTCATAAATTTTGTAGAACGCGAAGAAGACAACCAGCGGTAAAAAATCAAGAAACTGCTTCATTTTACGATTCCGTAATCAAATACTTCAGGTTATTGGCGAATCAACATGTACAGGCGGAACAGATAGATAAGCAATACGGCTGAAATCAGGTTGCTTAAAGTATTCGCCAGTACGGCACCAATTTCCGGGGTTAATGCGGCAAACGAAGAGGCAAACAGCAGCAACAGTGTTTTTGCCAGTAACCAGCTTAGTACTGCAGGTGCCACCAGACGCATATTCGCCCATGTCAGCCGCATACTGCTGCGCATAGAGGCGAAAACGCCCATTTTATCCTGCACCAACATCACCGGCGCCAGTGCCAGTAAAATGGCCATTAAAATCCCCGGAACGACCACCAGCATGATGCCAATCTGTACTAAAAGGGTAGTCAGAAAAATCAGAATAAATAACTTTGGCAATATCGGCGCACTGGCACCAATAGCGCGTAGCGCACTGACTCTCTGACCCGCAGACACCAGTTGGATGATTAATATTACGCCTCCGGCGAGTATGGCGTTACCGATTAATCCTGAAAAAGTGGACGCAGCGGAAGCACGCAGCAAAATTTGTTGCTGTTCCGGGGACATATTTTGCACCAGATCGAACAACCCACCGCCGCCACTAACGGGCGCGCCGTCATTGAGCTGCGCAAGCTGTGCGTCACTGGGTGAGAAAACATGTCCTAACACCACTGTGATAAATGCACAAAGCAACGATACCAACAGAATGGTCATAAATTGATTACGGAAGAAATTTCCGGTGTCACGGTATACGGACTGCGCCGTGATAGACATGCACTCTCCTTGAGTTTTATGCAGGTGTTAATTAGCGGGCAATTGTACCCTGGTTATCCCTTCAGTGGCAGCATCACGACTTGTATGGAAAAGCATATCTTTGTAAAGCGCAGGTAATCCACAGCGTGCGTGGGTGCGATCACAGGATCCATTGCTTTCTCCAGACACGACAAATTCCTGACAAGCAGAAGGGCTGTTTGCATAAATACCGCAACTTACCGCCTGCTTAAAAGGCCAATAAGGTAGCAAAAGAATACTTTCGGAGATGGAAAGCATTCAAATTGATTTGAATCATGTTAACCAGGATTTGCGATACAACTTCTAAATTAATCCAGATCAATAAATGGTCATTTAGCGAATGCAATGTGATCTATGTAGGATCATTTGTTACTCCAATGTAGGTATATTCGTCACGTTTTTATAACCATAACGACGGAGCGAACATGAAAAAATTAACAGTGGCGGCATTGGCAGTCAGTACACTTCTCTCTGGTAGCGTCTATGCTCACGAAGCAGGCGAGTTCTTTATTCGTGCAGGTTCGGCAACGGTACGTCCAACGGAAGGCGCGGATGGAACTCTGGGAAGCCTGGGTGGCTTTAGCGTGACCAATAACACCCAACTGGGCCTGACCTTCACCTATATGGCGACTGATAACATTGGTGTGGAATTGCTGGCGGCATCTCCGTTTCGTCATAAGGTTGGCACAGCCACAACCGGGGATATTGCGACAGTCCACCATTTACCGCCAACACTGATGGCACAATGGTATTTTGGCGATTCCGGCAGTAAATTCCGTCCTTACATTGGTGCGGGTATTAACTACACCACCTTTTTTAATAATGACTTCAATGACACCGGTGAAGGTCTTGGTTTATCCGACCTTAGTCTGAAGGATTCATGGGGCGTGGCGGGACAAGTAGGTGTGGATTATCTCATCAACCGTGACTGGTTGCTTAATATGTCGGTCTGGTACATGGATATCGACACTGAGGTGAAATATAAATCCAATGGCGCAGTGCTGCCTGCAGGACGCTATTCTGACAACGTACGCCTCGACCCGTGGGTATTTATGTTCTCTGCGGGTTACCGCTTCTAATTTTTTACCATCAATAAACCGCCAGATGTTTTCTGGCGGTTTGTCTCAAATTAACTTCGTGTAGCTGCTTTCATCGGTTGTACAAAAGCTTTCAGTGCTTCCAGCATTTTTTCTGGCTCATTAATATGTTGCTCGATGATTTTTACAATTGCCGAACCAGAAATCGCGCCTGCGGCCCCTGCATCAATCGCTGCTTTTACCTGTTCCGGTGCTGAAATGCCAAAGCCCTGCAATGGAGGCGCGGCATTGTATTCTTTCAGCTTCGTGACCAGATGATTGAGTGGTAATGCCGCGCGGTTTTCCGCTCCGGTTACGCCCGCACGCGACAGCAAATAGGTGTAACCACGACCGTAAGAGGCTATCTGGCGCAGCAAATCATCGTCGGCATTCGGCGGGCAGATAAAGATCGGCGCGACATTATGACGCAACGCGGCCTGGCGGAAGGGCGCAGACTCTTCCACTGGCACGTCGGCAACCAGCACCGAATCGACGCCGACTTTTTCACATTGAGCGTAAAACTCATCAATGCCTTTGTTAAACACCAGGTTGGCGTACATTAGCAGGCCAACAGGAATGGTCGGATGTTTTTGACGAATCAGTGCCAGCATCTCAAAACATTGTGCCGGGGTCACACCTGCCGCAAAAGCACGCAGTGTGGCGTTTTGAATGGTCGGGCCATCTGCCAGCGGGTCGGAGAAGGGGATGCCTAGCTCCAAAGCATCAGCACCTGCTTCGATCAACGTATCGATAATTTTCAGCGACTGCTCAATGCCCGGATCACCGAGGGTGACGAAAGGAACAAATGCGCCTTCTTTGCGCTCCTTCAACTGGGCAAACAGAGATTCGTAGCGTTCCATCAGATTTCCCCTCGTGCTTTCAAAATATCGTGAACGGTGAAGATGTCTTTATCGCCGCGACCGGAAAGGTTAACCACTAGTAGCTGCTCTTTTTCTGGGTTTTCGCGCATCATTTTCAGCGCATGGGCCAGGGCGTGGGAGGACTCCAGCGCCGGGATAATCCCTTCGTGCAGGCACAGCGTTTTAAAGGCTTCCAGCGCTTCATCATCGGTAATCGACACGTAATCAGCGCGACCGATGCTGTTGAGATACGCATGTTGTGGGCCAACGGACGGGAAATCCAGTCCGGCAGAGATGGAGTAAGATTCTTCAATTTGCCCGTCTTCGGTCTGCATCATCGGTGCTTTCATGCCGAAATAGATGCCTACGCGACCATGTTTCAACGGTGCGCCATGTTCGCCGGTTTCGATGCCGTGACCGCCTGGCTCCACGCCAATCAGGCCGACATTGGTTTCGTTGATGAAATCAGCAAACATGCCGATGGCATTCGAACCGCCGCCAACACAGGCGATAACAGCATCCGGCAGGCGACCTTCTCTTTCCAGAATCTGTGCTTTCGTTTCTTCGCCAATCATCCGCTGAAACTCACGCACAATGGTCGGATAAGGATGCGGGCCAGCTGCGGTACCCAGCATATAGTGCGCGGTTTCGTAACTACCGGACCAGTCGCGCAGCGCCTCGTTACAGGCATCTTTCAGCGTCGCGGAACCGCTATGCACCGGGATCACTTCCGCACCCATTAAGCGCATACGAAAAACGTTAGGCGACTGGCGTTCAACGTCTTTGGCACCCATATAAATACGGCATTTCAGGCCGAGCAGGGCGCTGGCAAGGGCCGACGCCACACCATGCTGACCGGCTCCGGTTTCGGCGATGATTTCGGTTTTACCCATCCGCTTCGCCAGCAAAGCCTGGCCCAGAACCTGGTTGGTTTTATGTGCGCCGCCGTGCAATAAATCTTCGCGCTTCAGATACAGCGTGGTGTTCGTCCCGGCTGTAATGTTCTGGCATTTGGTCAGCGCGGTTGGGCGCCCGGCATAGTTTTTCAGCAGGTCGTTGAACTGGGCCTGAAATTCAGGATCTTTTTGCGCGCTGACAAAAGCTTCTTCCAGCTGGCGCAGAGCAGGCATCAGGATTTGTGGCACGTACATGCCGCCAAACTCACCAAAATACGGGTTAAGTAATGTTGTCATTGTTCCTTTCCTTAATATGCGCGCAGCGTCTGGAAAACCGAGGCCAAAAGGCGTGCGTCTTTAATGCCCGGTTGCGACTCTACAGCAGAATTAAAATCAAGCCCGGCGCAGCCGGTTTGTGCCGCTTCCACGCAGTTATCTGCGCCTAAGCCACCCGCCAGCAGGACGTTGCCAAGCGATTGACCATTTAACAGTGACCAGTCGAAACGTTGCCCGCTTCCACCCTGGCCGTTGTCGAAAATATATTTATCGACGTGCTGAAAATCGCGCGCGGGAAGAGTTTCACCGACGCTCAATGCTTTCCAGATGGCAACGTTAGCGGGCAGCACGTCACGCAGTGCGTCGATATATTGCTGATCTTCATTACCATGCAGTTGCACTGCTGCCAGCGATAACGCGTTAGTTTTGTCCACCACATCAGCAATATCGTGATTGCGGAACACACCAACATACTGCAACGGTGCCGCAGCCATCACTTCCTGCGCCTGTTCAACGCTGACGCAACGCGGTGATATCGCAACAAAAATCAACCCACCGTAAATCGCGCCCGCGTCATAAGCTGCTTTAGCATCTTGCCCACGCGTCAGGCCACATACTTTATTCTCACCCAGCAACACCCGGCGCACGGCGGCGTTCAAATCGTCATGGGCCATCAACGCCGAACCAATCAGAAAACCGTTAGCGAAGTGGCTTAACTCGCGCACCTGAGCGTAGGTATTGATGCCGGATTCGCTGATTACCGTCACGTTGTGCCCCAGTTTCGGCGCAAGCTCGCGGGTACGGTTGAGATCAATCGACAAATCACGCAGATCGCGGTTGTTGATGCCAACGACTTTTGCCCCCAATGCAATGGCGCGCTCCAGTTCCTCTTCATTACTGACTTCGGTCAGCACACCCATCTCCAGACTGTGGGCGACGGCTGCAAGCTGGCGATATTGTTCGTCATCCAGTACTGAAAGCATTAATAAGCAGGCATCGGCCTGGTAATAGCGCGCCAGATAGATCTGGTAAGGATCGATAATGAAGTCTTTACATAAAATCGGCTGCGGGGCGATTTGGCTGACGATGGGGAGGAAATCAAAGCTCCCCTGAAAATATTTCTCATCAGTCAGTACCGAAATTGCCGAAGCGTAATGCTTATAAATCGAGGCAATGCGTGCTGGATCGAAATCATCACGGATCACGCCTTTTGACGGCGACGCTTTCTTGCATTCCAGAATAAACGCCGTGCGTGCACCCTGCAGCGCATCATAAAAATGTCGCGTGCTCGGCTGAACCTCATTCTGAAAACTGGCCAGCGATTGCTGCTGTTTGCGGGCTTCTACCCAAATCGCCTTGTCTGCGACGATTTTCGCTAAAACGGTTTGCATCATTTACCCTCGTGCCGCCAGTGCGGTGACTCTGTCGTAAGCGGAACCACTACGCAGTACCTCAAGAACGGTTTGCGCATTGGCTTGCAGATCTTCATGGCCATGCAGGCGCATTAACATGGCGACATTCGCCGCGACGGCTGCTTCATGGGCGGCGTCGCCTTTACCTTGTAACAAGCGTGTTAAAATGTCACGGTTTTCTTCCGGTGTTCCGCCAGCCAGTTGCTCCTGGTGGTAGGGCGTCAGGCCAAAATCTTCAGCGGTCAGTTGATAGCTTTTAATTTCACCATCGTGCAGCTCGGCAACAATGGTCGGAGCGTGTAAGGAAACTTCATCCATTCCACCGCTGTGCACCACCGCTGCACGTTGATACCCCAGCACGCGCAAGGTTTCGGCAATTGGCAGCACCAGTTCCGGGCTGTAGACACCAATTAACGCCAGCGGAGGATGCGCTGGGTTAATCAGTGGCCCCAGCACGTTGAACAGGGTGCGAGTTTTCAGTTGCTGGCGAACCGGCATCGCGTGGCGGAATCCGGTGTGATATTTCGGCGCAAAGAGGAAACAGACGCCTAATTCATCCAGCGCCTGGCGCGATTTATCGGCGTTCATATCAAGATTAATACCGAATGCCGCCAGCAGATCCGACGAGCCAGATTTACTGGAGACGCTGCGGTTACCGTGTTTCGCCACTTTCAGCCCACAGGCCGCGGCGACAAACGCACTGGCGGTCGAAATATTGATACTGTTGCTGCCGTCACCGCCGGTGCCGACGATATCGGCAAACAGATAATCAGGGCGCGGGAACGGCGCGGCGTTTTCCAGTAGCGCCGTTGCTGCTCCGGCGATTTCGTTCGGGTGCTCGCCGCGAATTTTCATGCTCACCAGCGCCGCCGCGAGCTGTTCTGGCTTCAGCTCGCCACGCACCACCGCTGAAAAAAGCTGGTGGCTTTCTTGTTGGCTAAGCGTCTGCGCCTGATACAGTTTTTCCAGAATCGGTTGCAGCGTGTTGGTTGGCTCTAGTTTCTGCTGCGCCCAGGCCAGCGTTTGTTCCAGCAGGCGAGCGCCCTGAGTGGTAAGAATGGATTCCGGATGGAACTGGAACCCACAAACGCGATCCGCATCGTGACGCACCGCCATCACCATGCCATTAAAATGGGCGTTGATGGTTAAACCTGCCGGAATGTTACTGCCAACCAGCGAGTGATAACGCGCCACCGGCAGCGGGTTTGTTAATCCGGCAAACATCGCCTGACCATCATGTTCAATGCTCGACGCTTTACCGTGAAGAATTTCGCCCGCCTGACCGACATAGCCCCCGTAAGCTTCGACAATCGCCTGATGTCCGAGGCAAATGCCAATGATTGGCAGCTTACCGCGCAGGCGGGTGAGGAGTTCCGGCATACAACCGGCTTCGCTCGGCACACCGGGGCCAGGAGAAAGCATCAGTACCGGATTGCTCATCGTCGCCAGGCGTTCAATTAAGGTCTGCGCCGGAATATGGTTGCGGTAAATCACCACGTTATGACCATTGCTGCGCAACTGATCTGCCAGGTTGTAAGTAAAAGAGTCGATATTATCGAGCAGCAGAATGTCAGCCATCAGAATGTCTCCTGTGCATGATGCGCGGTGGCAATAGCGCGCAGTACAGCGCGGGCTTTATTACGGGTTTCGTCGGCTTCCGACTGCGGAACAGAATCAAGTACCACGCCAGCACCGGCCTGCACGGTGGCGACTCCGTTCTCTACCAGCGCCGAGCGGATCACAATGCAGGTGTCGAGATCGCCATGCGCGGTGAAATAACCTACTGCACCGCCGTAGCTGCCGCGTCGACGACCTTCCGCTTCGGCAATTAACTGCATAGCACGTACTTTCGGCGCACCGCTTAACGTCCCCATATTCATACAGGCACGGTAAGCGTGCAGGGCGTCGAGATCGTGGCGCAGCTCACCGACAACGCGGGAGACCAGGTGCATCACGTAAGAGTAACGGTCAACTTTGGTGAGATCGGCGACGTAGCGGCTGCCGGGGGTACAAATGCGTGCCAGATCATTACGGGCGAGATCCACCAGCATCAGATGTTCAGACAGCTCTTTATGATCGGTACGCATTTCCAGTTCGATGCGGCTGTCGAGGTCTCTGTCCAGTGAACCATCGGCACGACGACCGCGTGGGCGTGTTCCGGCAATTGGGTAGATCTCAATCTGGCGGCTGGTGGCGTCATACTTGAGCGAACTTTCCGGCGACGCGCCAAACAGGGTGAAATCATTATCCTGCATAAAAAACATGTACGGGCTGGGATTACTCTTTTTCAGCACGTAATAGGCCGCCAGCGGTGACGGGCAGGGCAGAGAGAAACGGCGAGATGGCACCACCTGGAAAATTTCTCCGGCGCGAATCGCTTTTTGCAACAAACGCACTACGCCACCGAACTCTTCATCGCTCTGGTTACATTCACAACGCATATGCGGCACGGAAACCACCGGCAGCGGCGGCGCGTCTTCGGTCAGTCGCTGGCGCAACTCGTGCAGGCGCGTAGTGAGACGCTGTTTTTCTTCTTCATTGGGAGCAAACAGGCTTGCCTGAATGCGGGTGCTTTTTTTCTGATGGTCAATCACCATCAGCGTTTCAGCGAGATAAAAACAGAAATCAGGGCAGTTATTTTCCGCTACCAGTTGCGGTAAATCTTCAAATCCCGCCACAAGGTCATAAGAGAACAGCCCGCCGAAGAACATTGCTTCTCGTTCTTCCTTCGGTACATTCAACAGATTCTGTAATAAGCGGAAAGCGTCAAAAACCGAAAGGGAGCATAAGCGGGCGTCTTCATCCAGCAGTGGACTGACAGGGGGGAAGCGCAGCACACGGCAGTTTGGTGATTGTTCATTTTCCACACCCGCAGGCAGGGCGTTATCCAGTAGTGTCAGCAGGGCTTCGCCATTGCCGGAAAGCGCCTGAATTGTGACAGTGTCACCTAAAGCTGTAATGCGCAGCGCACTGTCTACCAGCAGCAGGCTTTTTAAATCATCTTTGCTGTCGATATCTGCGGATTCCAGCAGCAGCGTTGCTGGACGATCCCCACACAACTGGTGAAAAAGCGCGGTGGGATTATCGCGATAAGCGCCTTCGCAGGTTAACAATTCGAGAGTCGGTTTTTGTGTTTGCATTGTTATTCTCTAATTTTGTTCAAAAAAAAGCCCGCTTATAAGGCGGGCTGGGTATCTGATTGCTTTACGCATGGTGAATACACTGCCCGTTTCAGGAAGTGCGCCACCAACCTTTCAGTACGAAAATCGCTTTCATTGTCGATACCCTTTTTACGTGAACTTGCGTACTAGTTAACTAGTTCGATGGTTAATTGTCAACAGCTCATTTCAGAATATTTGCCAGAACCGTTATGATGTCGGCGCCAAAAACATTATCCAAAACGGGAGTGCGCCTTGAGCGACACGAATTACGCAGTGATTTACGACCTGCACAGCCATACCACAGCTTCCGATGGCTGCCTGACGCCAGAGGCGTTGGTGCACCGTGCGGTCGAGATGCGCGTCGGCACTCTGGCGATCACCGACCATGACACCACAGCTGCAATCGCGCCAGCAAGAGAGGAAATTTCACGTTCGGGACTGGCGCTGAATCTTATTCCCGGCGTGGAAATTTCCACGGTCTGGGAAAATCATGAAATTCATATTGTCGGGCTGAATATTGATATTACTCATCCGCTAATGTGTGAGTTCCTCGCGCAGCAGACAGAACGGCGCAATCAGCGGGCGCAGCTAATTGCCGAAAGACTTGAAAAAGCGCAAATACCGGGGGCGCTGGAAGGCGCGCAACGACTGGCGCAGGGCGGTGCGGTGACGCGCGGTCATTTTGCTCGTTTCCTGGTGGAGTGCGGCAAAGCCAGTTCAATGGCGGATGTCTTTAAAAAGTATCTGGCGCGCGGGAAAACCGGATACGTTCCGCCACAGTGGTGTACAATAGAACAAGCTATTGATGTCATTCATCATTCTGGCGGTAAGGCGGTGCTTGCTCATCCTGGGCGGTACAATCTTAGTGCTAAATGGCTGAAAAGATTGGTTGCGCATTTTGCCGAACACCACGGCGACGCGATGGAAGTCGCGCAGTGCCAGCAATCGCCCAATGAACGTACCCAGCTGGCGACACTTGCCCGCCAGCATCATTTATGGGCATCACAAGGATCTGATTTTCATCAGCCATGCCCGTGGATCGAACTGGGTCGTAAACTCTGGCTGCCCGCTGGCGTTGAAGGCGTCTGGCAGCTATGGGAACAGCCGCAGAACACCACAGAGAGGGAATTATGAGCCAGTTTTTTTATATTCATCCTGATAACCCGCAGCAACGTCTGATCAACCAGGCGGTGGAGATCGTGCGTAAAGGCGGGGTGATTGTTTATCCAACCGATTCCGGCTACGCACTCGGCTGTAAAATTGAAGATAAAAACGCGATGGAGCGTATTTGTCGTATTCGCCAGCTGCCGGACGGTCACAACTTTACCCTGATGTGTCGCGATCTTTCTGAACTTTCGACCTATTCATTCGTGGATAACGTTGCGTTTCGTTTAATGAAAAACAACACGCCGGGCAACTATACCTTCATCCTGAAGGGGACGAAGGAAGTGCCACGCCGTCTGTTGCAGGAAAAACGCAAAACCATTGGGATGCGTGTGCCTTCTAACCCGATTGCGCAGGCGTTGCTTGAAGTATTGGGCGAACCGATGCTTTCCACATCGCTGATGCTACCGGGCAGCGAATTTACCGAATCCGATCCGGAAGAAATTAAAGACCGTCTGGAAAAACAGGTGGATTTGATTATCCACGGCGGCTATCTCGGGCAGAAACCGACAACGGTCATTGATCTTACCGATGATACGCCGGTCGTGGTGCGTGAAGGCGTGGGTGATGTGAAGCCTTTCTTATAAAAAATTGCGTTCCACGGATGGAAGATTATGGCAGGGATATATCGCTGCATTTTGCTGTTGATAGTTGGGCTTTTTTTCTCTTCGTTGAGTTATGCGAAAAACACGGAGATCCCTTCATATGAAGAAGGGATCTCGCTCTTTGATGTTGAAGCCACTCTGCAACCGGATGGGGTGCTCGACATCAAAGAGAACATTCATTTTCAGGCGCGAAATCAGCAGATTAAGCACGGGTTTTATCGTGATTTACCCCGACTATGGATGCAGCCTAATGGTGACGCGGCGCTGCTGAACTATCGCATTATTAGCGTCACCCGTGATGGCGTTCCTGAACTCTGGCATCTTGACTGGCATATCGGGTTAATGAGTATTGTCGTGGGCGATAAACAACGTTTCTTGCCTCAAGGCGACTATCATTATCAAATTCATTATCAGGTTAAAAATGCTTTTCTACGCGATGGTGACTCTGACCTGCTAATCTGGAACGTGACCGGTAACAACTGGCCGTTTGAAATTTATAAGACCCGATTTTCTCTCCAGTTCTCTAATATTGCGGGTAATCCATTTAGCGAAATCGATCTCTTTACTGGAGAAGAGGGCGACACATATCGAAATGGGCGCATCCTTGAGGACGGAAAAATTGAATCTCGCGATCCGTTTTATCGTGAAGATTTCACGGTTCTCTACCGCTGGCCTCATGCCTTGCTGGATAATGCCCCGGCACAACACACGGCGAATATCTTTAGCCATCTTTTTTGGCCCTCAACATCGTCTCTTATCATTTGGTTACCGTGTTTGCTCCTGGCGTGTGGATGGTTATATCTCTGGAAGCGCAGGCCGCAATTTACGCCGGTAGATGTGATTGAAACCGATGTCATTCCGCCAGATTATACGCCCGGCATGTTACGTCTCGATGCGAAACTGGTTTACGACGATAAAGGTTTTTGTGCCGATATCGTAAATCTGATTGTGAAAGGAAAAATTCATCTGGAAGATCAGTATGACAAAAATCAGCAAACCCTGATTCGTGTTAATGAAGGCGCGACCAGAAATAATGCGGTATTACTGCCCACCGAACAGTTATTACTGGAAGCGCTATTTCGTAAAGGCGATAAGGTCGTTCTTACGGGGAGGCGCAACAGAGTCTTACGCAGAGCATTTTTACGGATGCAGAAATTTTATCTGCCGCGTAAAAAGTCTTCGTTTTACCGACCTGATGCGTTTTTGCAATGGGGCGGAATGGCGATATTGGCGGTCATTCTCTACGGTAACCTGAGTCCGGTAGGTTGGGCAGGAATGAGTCTGGTGGGCGATATGTTTATTATGGTCTGCTGGCTTCTTCCTTTTTTATTTTGTTCCCTTGAGCTTTTGTTTGCCCGCGATGATGACAAGCCTTGCGTTAATCGTGTAATCATCACTTTGTTTTTACCACTGATTTGTTCAGGCGTGGCCTTCTATTCTCTCTATATCAATGTCGGAGATGTATTCTTTTACTGGTACATGCCGGCGGGTTATTTTAGCGCTGTTTTCCTGACCGGTTATCTCACTGGCATGGGGTATATTTTTCTGCCAAAGTTTACCCAAACTGGGCAGCAACGTTATGCCCACGGTGAAGCTATCGTTAACTATCTTGCGCGTAAAGAGGCGGCAACGCACAGTGGGCGGCGGCGGAAAGGGGAAACACGGAAGCTGGATTACGCGTTGTTAGGTTGGGCTATATCGGCAAATTTGGGGAGGGAATGGGCGTTACGCATCGTTCCTTCGCTTTCTTCGGCGATTCGCGCTCCAGAGATTGCCCGTAACGGCGTTTTATTCTCATTACAGACGCACCTGAGTTGCGGGGCCTATACCAGTTTGTTGGGGCGGAGCTATTCCGGTGGTGGTTCTGGCGCTGGTGGTGGTTGGTAATGAAGCCGATGTTAATCGAAACAAGCTTTAACCATAAAGATCGTGTATGATGTTCCGCCTCAAAGGCAGGCCAGCTACGGCCTGAAGAGTTCAAACAGACTTTACTATCAGTGAGTCAGATGTAAGTTCTGACTCATTGTTGCACAAAAGCATACCAGACGCCTGGGAAGGCGACACCAAAAGGAAGCTCAATGAGCGAAAAGTTACAGAAAGTGCTGGCGCGTGCCGGCCACGGTTCTCGCCGTGAAATCGAATCTATTATTGAAGCCGGTCGTGTGAGTGTTGATGGCAAAATTGCCAAACTCGGCGATCGCGTTGAAGTTACCCCTGGGCTGAAAATCCGTATCGATGGTCACCTGATTTCGGTACGTGAGTCCGCTGAACAAATTTGTCGCGTTCTGGCCTATTACAAACCAGAAGGTGAGTTGTGTACCCGTAACGATCCGGAAGGGCGCCCAACGGTGTTTGACCGTCTGCCGAAGCTGCGTGGCGCACGCTGGATTGCCGTGGGTCGTCTGGACGTTAACACCTGTGGTCTGTTGCTGTTCACCACCGATGGTGAACTGGCAAACCGTTTAATGCATCCAAGCCGTGAAGTTGAACGTGAATATGCCGTGCGTGTATTTGGTCAGGTTGACGACGCGAAACTGCGTGATTTAAGCCGTGGTGTGCAGCTGGAAGATGGTCCGGCAGCCTTTAAAACCATCAAGTTCAGCGGCGGTGAAGGGATCAACCAGTGGTACAACGTTACTTTGACCGAAGGCCGTAACCGTGAAGTTCGTCGTCTGTGGGAAGCGGTTGGCGTGCAGGTAAGTCGCCTGATCCGTGTGCGTTACGGTGATATTCCACTGCCGAAAGGTCTGCCACGCGGCGGCTGGACGGAGCTGGATCTCGCCCAGACTAACTATCTGCGCGAACTGGTGGAGCTACCGCCAGAAACCAGCTCTAAAGTCGCTGTAGAAAAAGATCGTCGTCGCATGAAGGCAAATCAAATTCGACGTGCGGTGAAACGTCATAGCCAGGTGAGCGGCGGTCGTCGTTCTGGCGGACGTAATAATAACGGTTAATTTAAGATAAGTATAAAATAAAGGCCCTGCGGGGCCTTTTCTTCATTTGAAGCATGATAAATAGTCGCAGTATTTTAATTTAATTTCATACTTGCTTATGAATAATGCCCGGAAATAGCCACATTACTATTTAATTATCTGAGATAAACTCAACGTTAAGAGGTGGGTTATGATTAGATATAGTGGAATATTTCTATCGCTGTTAATGCTTTCAGGTTGTGCAACTGAAGCATTGAAAAACGAACAAGCTGAAACTGTTATTACTGTGGGTAACAAAGCGGTGGCAGCGAATGCAAGTTTCTTTAAACAATATTATGCTTCTCGTGAAAACTTCCTTGTTAATTTCTATGCAACTAATCCGGATTGTGCCCTGCGACCTGATTATGCCATAGATATAGGCGGTGATGGTAATGGAGGGAAATTATGCCAGCGTCCAGGGCCAAATACAAAACAAGTACAATTAGTCCCTTTCGAGAAAGAAAAACTACTGGCTTCAATGGAAGTCATTAATAGCATGAGCGCTTATGTAGAACTTCTGACTGAGGATATGGCAACAACGGAAAGTCAGCAAGTGGCATTACTTAAACAGGCTCTGGATCACGCAAACAACGCACAAACACTACTTGGTGTTTCACATAGCAAAGATTTAGCTCAGTCTGCAGCGGCGGTTAAAGATTTAGTAAATTATTTCAATGAGTTATATATAATAAAAGTCAATTCTGGAAAAATAGGTACAACGGTAGATGAAAACTGGGTAAGACTTATAAAGAACATGACAGTTTTGCGTAATGATATTTATACAAAAAGCAACAAGATTGAAAATTATACCTTTGCGAATGTGCATGATAATATGTTTTATTATAATACGGCATCTAAAAACTCTAAGAATACAGAGTTTAACACGCTGAAAAACAGGAAAGAGTTTCTAAGTTCAGTAATCAATGTGAATGAAACCAGGCTACAGGCATCGGCACCTGCCATGCCTGCGATTGAGGCTTTAAATGCCTTTATAGATAAGGGTGATTATCTGAAAAGCTTATACGTTAATAAAACACGCACGGCAGCTGAACAAAAAAGGTTAAATGAGATATTACGCGCACAGGTCATTAGTGGGTTAAAGGCGTCTGAGGGGCTGGCAAAATTACTTATTGCCAGCGGAATAATGTTATAGGAGGCTTTTTATGAACGATGTGCAAAATCGTAGGATACTGGCATTACTTGATATGCTGTATAATACCCTGGGCAATAAAACCACATGCAATGTTTGTCATAAATATTTTATCCATATCCTCACAGTTATGAACAACCTGACGATTAACTATGGTACTGAAACTTCGCCAGAGTTAGCCGAGATAAATTATGACGATGCTAATGCGTTAATTACTGAATTGATATTATTTATTGAAGATGTTGACGCTGAGAATCATGAAACATATCAGAGACATTTTAATGAGATTACACGCATTCTGAATTTTGCTATTGCCGCTTGAATATAATTATGATTAAAGCACCTCAAGAGGTTTCTTTTGAGGTGCTTTCACTTAGTAATCGATCCCTATCTGCGCTTTTACGCCAGCATCAAACGCATGTTTCACGGGGCGTAACTCACTTACCGTATCCGCCAGTTCAAGAATATCCCGATGACAACCACGACCCGTGATAATCACCGTCTGCTGATCTGGACGTTCATTTAACGCCTGCACCACTTCTTCAAGTGGCAAATAGTCATACGCCACCATATAAGTCAGCTCATCGAGCAAAACCATATCCACTGAGGGATCTGCCAGCATCCGCTTTGCATGTTGCCAGACTTCACGGCAGGCGGCGGTATCAGACTCGCGATTTTGCGTATCCCAGGTAAAGCCCGTTGCCATCACCTGAAACTCAACGCCATGTGGCTCCAGCAAATTGCGCTCGCCGTTAGGCCAGGTACCTTTAATAAACTGCACGACCCCCACTTTTTTGCCATGGCCAACCGCGCGAGTTGCGGTACCAAATGCCGCGGTGGTTTTGCCTTTTCCATTGCCGGTAAAGACGATGACAATGCCACGCTCATCCTGCGCTTGCGCCACGCGAGCATCAACTTTCTCTTTAACACGCTGCTGACGCTGTTGGTAGCGTTCATCACTCATTGGGAAATTCCTGGTTTGCGGCCCGGTTGGGCGTCAAAGGTCATGCCGGTTTTACGGCGGCTGTCATCGCCCATCAGCCATAAATAGAGTGGCATGATATCGGCGGGTGTTTTGAGTTTCTGTGGATCTTCGGTGGGGAAAGCACTGGCACGCATTGCAGTACGTGTACCGCCGGGGTTAATGCAGTTGACGCGCAGGCGCTGCTGATATTCATCGGCCAGCACTTGCATCATTCCTTCGGTGGCAAATTTCGACACCGCATATGCGCCCCAGTTGGCACGCCCCTGACGCCCAACGCTTGATGAGGTAAAGACCAGCGAACCGGCGTCCGATTTGAGTAATAAAGGAAGCAGTGCCTGGGTGAGCATAAAGGTGGCATTAACGTTGACCTGCATGACGTCCTGCCAGACCTGCGGATTTTGCTCGCGCATTGGGCAAACATCGCCGAGCAATCCGGCGTTATGCAGCACGCCGTCCAGACGCGGGTAATTAACAGCAATACGCTGTGCCAGTTGTTGGCAGTCTTCGGACGTACAGGTCAGCAAATCGAGAAGAAACCATTGCGGCTGGCGTCCTGTCTCTTCGAACATGCTCTGGGCCACCTGACGTAATTTTTCTTCGTTCCGGCCCAGCAGAATGACCGTCGCGCCATAGCGCGCATAAGTTAAAGCGGCTTCACGACCAATGCCGTCGCTGGCGCCTGTCACCAGGATAATACGATCATTGAGTAAATCTTGTTTTGGTTGGTAATGCATGGCTACTCCCCGACGACATCAACAGTCGCGCTGCCAGTGTACTTTATGACTTTGGGGTTTTATGCCTGAAACAGGAGGGCATTTCAATCAGCCTGGGGCGATAACGCCGTAAAATGAATACTTTGTCATACTTTCGCCGCAATAACATCTCTGCGAGACGGCTTAACATGCCTGTTGTAAACTGTGAGCCAAAGCGTTGTTTAACCAAGGTGGGACTCGTGGAATTGTTGTCTGAATATGGTTTGTTTTTGGCGAAAATCGTCACCGTTGTGGTGGCGATTGCGGCTATTGCCGCCATTATTGTCAATGTTGCTCAACGTAATAAACGCCAGCGTGGCGAGTTACGAGTCAACAATCTCAGCGAACAGTATAAGGAGATGAAAGAAGAACTGGCTGCGGCGCTGATGGATCCACATCAGCAAAAACAGTGGCACAAAGCGCAGAAGAAAAAGCACAAGCAAGAAGCGAAGGCAGCGAAAGCAAAAGCCAAACTGGGCGAGGTGGCAGCCGAAAGTAAGCCACGAGTCTGGGTGCTGGATTTCAAGGGCAGCATGGACGCCCATGAAGTGAACGCGCTACGTGAAGAGGTTACTGCGGTACTCGCGGCATTTAAACCGCAGGATCAGGTCGTTCTGCGTCTGGAAAGCCCCGGAGGCATGGTACATGGTTACGGTCTGGCGGCTTCACAGTTGCAGCGCCTACGCGATAAAAATATTCCTTTAACCGTTACGGTAGACAAAGTGGCTGCCAGCGGCGGTTACATGATGGCCTGTGTGGCGGATAAAATTGTTTCAGCGCCGTTTGCAATTGTTGGCTCTATTGGTGTTGTGGCGCAAATGCCCAACTTTAACCGCTTCCTGAAAAGCAAAGATATTGATATCGAACTGCACACTGCCGGGCAATATAAGCGCACACTGACAGTGCTGGGTGAAAACACCGAAGAAGGGCGCGAGAAATTCCGCGAAGAACTGAACGAAACGCATCAGTTATTTAAAGATTTTGTGAAGCGTATGCGTCCGTCTCTGGACATTGAAATGGTGGCAACCGGTGAACACTGGTACGGACAACAGGCGGTGGAGAAAGGCCTGGTTGACGAAATCAATACCAGTGATGAAGTGATCCTTAGCCTGATGGAAGGTCGTGAAGTGGTCAATGTACGCTATATGCAGCGTAAACGGTTGATCGATCGATTCACTGGCAGCGCGGCAGAGAGCGCCGATCGATTGTTGCTACGCTGGTGGCAACGAGGGCAAAAGCCGTTGATGTAAAAGATAAACGCGAGGGTAAAACCTCGCGTTTATCTTTAATCGACCAGATGGTATTTTTCCGAGAGCACATGGGCCAGGTGTTTGAACATATTAAACACCGCGGTGCTTTTCGCTGTCGGCAATCCTTGTTCATCTAAAAAATAATCGCCGCTAAACACCAGCACGCCATTACGCTGCGTGACGCCGGTGGCTTCAATCCCTGCGAGCGTATCCTCATGCTCACGTATGATTTTGTTAGCCTCTTTCAACAGCGTTTCGCGGTCGATGGGTTGTGTCTCTTTGTTCATTATTTACTCCTTAAACAAGGACATTAGTCTACGCCAGGCATGGCTTGCAGACAAATATACCACGCTGACGGCAAGAGCGCCTTACTGGCAACTTTGGATTTTGCATGCTAATAAAGTTGCGTAACGGATTTTATCAGGTACAGTGTGACGCTTTCGTCAATCTGGCAATAGATTTGCTTGACATTCGACCAAAATTACGTCGTGCTATAGCGCCTGTAGGCCAGACCTGTTAACTCAGTCACCTGAATTATCGTGAACAGAGTCACGACAAGGGGTTGATATCCGCAGAGAGCGAGTCCATATCGGTAACTCGTTGCCAGTGGAAGGTTTATCAATGTGCGACGCATTCCTGGAAGAATCAAATTAGGTAAGGTGAATATGGGTAAAGCTCTTGTCATCGTTGAGTCCCCGGCAAAAGCCAAAACGATCAACAAGTATCTGGGTAGTGACTACGTGGTGAAATCCAGCGTCGGTCACATCCGCGATTTGCCGACCAGTGGCTCAGCAGCCAAAAAGAGTGCCGACTCTACCTCCACCAAGACGGCTAAAAAGCCTAAAAAGGATGAACGTGGCGCTCTCGTCAACCGTATGGGGGTTGACCCGTGGCACAATTGGGAGGCGCACTATGAAGTGTTGCCAGGTAAAGAGAAGGTCGTCTCTGAACTGAAACAACTGGCTGAAAAAGCCGACCACATCTATCTCGCAACCGACCTTGACCGCGAAGGGGAAGCCATTGCATGGCACCTGCGGGAAGTGATTGGTGGTGATGATGCGCGCTATAGCCGAGTGGTATTTAACGAAATTACGAAAAACGCGATTCGTCAGGCATTTAACAAGCCAGGTGAGCTGAATATCGATCGTGTTAATGCCCAGCAGGCGCGTCGCTTTATGGACCGCGTGGTGGGGTATATGGTTTCTCCGCTGCTGTGGAAAAAAATTGCTCGTGGTCTGTCTGCCGGGCGTGTGCAGTCGGTAGCGGTCCGCCTGGTGGTTGAACGTGAGCGTGAAATTAAAGCGTTCGTACCGGAAGAGTTCTGGGAAGTGGATGCCAGCACGACCACGCCATCCGGCGAGGCATTGGCTTTGCAGGTGACTCATCAGAATGACAAACCGTTCCGCCCGGTCAATAAAGAACAAACTCAGGCTGCGGTAAGTCTGCTGGAAAAAGCGCGCTATAGCGTGCTGGAACGTGAAGACAAACCGACCACAAGCAAACCTGGCGCTCCTTTTATTACCTCTACGCTGCAACAGGCTGCCAGCACTCGTCTTGGTTTTGGCGTGAAAAAGACCATGATGATGGCGCAGCGTCTGTATGAAGCAGGCTATATCACTTACATGCGTACTGACTCCACTAACCTGAGTCAGGACGCGGTAAATATGGTTCGCGGTTATATCAGCGATAATTTTGGTAATAAATATCTGCCGGAAAGTCCGAATCAGTACGCCAGCAAAGAAAACTCACAAGAAGCGCACGAAGCAATTCGTCCTTCTGACGTCAATGTGATGGCGGAATCGCTGAAGGATATGGAAGCGGACGCACAGAAACTTTACCAGTTAATCTGGCGTCAGTTTGTTGCCTGTCAGATGACCCCGGCGAAATATGATTCCACCACGCTGACCGTTGGTGCAGGCGATTTCCGCCTGAAAGCACGCGGACGTATTCTGCGCTTTGATGGCTGGACGAAAGTAATGCCTGCGCTGCGTAAAGGCGATGAAGATCGTATTTTACCGGCAGTCGATAAAGGCGACTCTCTGTCGCTTGTTGAACTGACTCCGGCACAGCACTTTACCAAGCCGCCAGCCCGTTTCAGCGAAGCCTCGCTGGTTAAAGAACTGGAAAAACGTGGTATTGGTCGTCCGTCTACCTATGCGTCGATTATTTCGACCATCCAGGATCGCGGCTATGTGCGTGTGGAAAACCGTCGATTCTATGCGGAAAAAATGGGTGAAATCGTAACCGATCGTCTGGAAGAAAATTTCCGCGAATTAATGAATTACGACTTCACCGCGCAGATGGAAAACAGCCTCGACCAGGTGGCAAATCACGAAGCGGAATGGAAAGCCGTACTGGATCACTTCTTCTCGGATTTCACCCAGCAGCTTGATAAAGCGGAAAAAGATCCGGAAGAGGGCGGTATGCGTCCAAACCAGATGGTTTTGACCAGCATTGATTGCCCTACCTGTGGCCGCAAAATGGGTATTCGTACAGCGAGCACCGGGGTATTCCTTGGCTGTTCTGGCTATGCGCTGCCGCCGAAAGAGCGTTGCAAAACCACCATTAACCTGGTGCCGGAAAACGAAGTACTGAACGTACTGGAAGGCGAAGACGCTGAAACTAACGCCCTGCGCGCCAAACGTCGTTGCCCGAAATGCGGCACGGCGATGGACAGCTATCTCATCGATCCAAAACGTAAGTTGCATGTTTGTGGTAATAACCCAACCTGCGATGGTTATGAGATCGAAGAGGGCGAATTCCGCATTAAAGGTTATGACGGCCCGATCGTTGAGTGTGAAAAATGTGGCTCTGAAATGCACCTGAAAATGGGGCGTTTCGGTAAATACATGGCTTGTACCAATGAAGAGTGTAAAAACACGCGTAAGATTTTACGTAACGGCGAAGTGGCGCCACCGAAAGAAGATCCGGTTCCGCTGCCAGAATTAGCGTGCGAAAAATCGGATGCTTATTTCGTGCTCCGTGACGGCGCTGCTGGAGTGTTCCTGGCTGCCAACACCTTCCCGAAATCTCGTGAAACGCGTGCGCCGCTGGTGGAAGAGCTTTATCGCTTCCGCGACCGTCTACCGGAAAAACTGCGTTATCTGGCGGAGGCTCCGCAGCAAGATCCAGACGGTAATAAGACAATGGTTCGCTTTAGCCGTAAAACCAAACAGCAATATGTCTCTTCGGAAAAAGACGGAAAGGCAACTGGCTGGTCAGCATTTTATGTTGATGGCAAATGGGTTGAAGGGAAAAAATAACCTTTAAGTCTTTCCGGTTTTTATAAACAAAGGGTCGCAAAAGCGGCCCTTTTTCATTGCATATTATTTTTTCTACACACCTATACACTAAAGCTATAAATGATATAGTGGTTATAGTTATCACTTTTTTTATTATTAAATCGTATTAGTCACCCGCCAGGTGTGGCGAAAAAACGATGTTCTGATGGCGTCTAATTGGATGGTTTAACATGAAATTACAACAACTTCGCTATATTGTTGAGGTAGTCAATCATAACCTGAATGTCTCCTCAACGGCTGAAGGACTTTACACATCACAACCCGGGATCAGTAAGCAAGTCAGAATGTTGGAAGATGAACTGGGCATTCAAATTTTTTCCCGTAGCGGTAAGCACCTGACGCAGGTAACCCCCGCAGGGCAGGAAATTATCCGTATTGCTCGTGAAGTGTTGTCAAAGGTCGACGCCATTAAATCGGTAGCCGGTGAACACACCTGGCCTGATAAAGGTTCGCTGTATATTGCCACTACCCATACTCAGGCACGTTATGCGCTGCCAAATGTCATTAAAGGCTTTATCGAGCGTTATCCTCGAGTTTCTTTGCATATGCATCAGGGCTCGCCGACACAAATTGCTGATGCAGTCTCTAAAGGTAATGCTGATTTCGCAATTGCCACGGAAGCCCTGCATTTATATGAAGATTTAGTGATGTTGCCGTGCTACCACTGGAACCGGGCCATTGTGGTAACCCCGGATCATCCTCTGGCGGGCAAAAAGGAAATTACGATTGAAGAACTGGCGCAGTATCCGCTAGTAACGTATACCTTCGGCTTTACCGGCCGTTCCGAACTGGACACAGCATTTAACCGCGCAGGGCTGACGCCGCGTATTGTCTTCACAGCAACTGATGCTGACGTCATTAAAACCTACGTTCGTCTTGGGCTGGGAGTAGGGGTCATTGCCAGCATGGCGGTCGATCCGGTTTCAGACCCCGATCTGGTGCGTGTCGATGCACATGATATCTTCAGCCACAGCACAACTAAAATTGGTTTTCGCCGTAGTACGTTTTTACGCAGCTATATGTATGATTTCATTCAGCGTTTTGCGCCGCATTTAACGCGAGACGTCGTTGATGCCGCCGTAGCACTGCGTTCCAATGAAGAAATTGAAGTCATGTTCAAAGATATCAAATTGCCAGAAAAATAATTACCCACGTTATTTCCGGCATCTTTTTATGTGACAAAGGTGCCGGAATATATTCTCTATTCCTTTTTATTTGTTAGTCGCTCACAATATAAATATCCACAAAATTTTTATGGCAAATCGAGCATAAAGTAGTGTCTATTTATCCGCGTTGCAAACTCCACTCTTCAAATATCTATTTCAGGTCAAAAGATTGAATTATTCACTGGAAACGATTCGTAAATTCGCTGGATTTTTGACTAAAGTTTCATTAGGATTTGTCCTATCATTTGATTAACTATACCAATCGTTTAGCGTCTTTCTGATAAGTGATGGCGATTATATGAGGTTAGCAATGCCTTCTGGAAATCAGGACCCCCGCCGGGACCCTGAATTAAAACGCAAAGCCTGGCTTGCGGTATTTCTTGGTTCTGCGCTCTTTTGGGTGGTTGTCGCACTGCTGATTTGGAAAGTGTGGGGATAACTATGGTCGTTCAGGAGCAACATCAGGAGCCGTCACCATTATGTCAGCAGAATGACAATGCAACGGAAACGAAACGGGATTGTTCCGTCGTTATACCCCATAGCTGGAAACTAACACCGCAACAGCAAGCCTTTATAGAGATGTTTGCTGAAGATGATCAGCAGAAACAATAATTATCATCATTCTTGTTCCCCAATATATTAATGAATATAACGGCTTTTATTACACCACAGCAATAACAGGTTGAGTTATCTCAACATAAAGTAATAACTGTTAAGGGTGTAGCCTATGATCACTACAAATACGAAATACTGGTCCTGGATGGGCGCATTTTCTCTGTCGATGCTCTTCTGGGCTGAACTCCTCTGGATCGTTACTCACTGATCCCTGACCCCGCTGCGGCGGGGTTTTCTTTTGCTTTGCCACACGGTTTCTCCTCTTTTATCAATTTGGGTTGTTATCAAATCGTTACGCGATGTTTGTGTTATCTTTAATATTCACCCTGAAGAGAATCAGGGCATCGCAACCCTGTTATTAAGGAGGAGCTATGTCGTCAACCCTACGAGAAGCCAGTAAGGACACGTTGCAGGCCAAAGATAAAACTTACCACTACTACAGCCTGCCGCTTGCTGCCAAATCACTGGGCGATATCACCCGTCTGCCTAAGTCGCTCAAAGTTCTGCTCGAAAACCTGCTGCGCTGGCAGGATGGCAATTCGGTCACCGAAGACGATATTCATGCGCTGGCGGGATGGCTGAAAAATGCCCATGCCGACCGCGAAATTGCCTACCGTCCAGCCAGAGTGCTGATGCAGGATTTTACCGGCGTACCTGCTGTTGTTGATCTTGCGGCGATGCGGGAAGCCGTAAAACGTCTCGGTGGCGATACCGCGAAGGTGAATCCGCTCTCACCAGTCGATCTGGTGATTGACCACTCGGTGACCGTCGATCGCTTTGGCGATGATGAGGCATTTGAGGAAAACGTACGCCTGGAAATGGAGCGCAACCACGAGCGTTATGTGTTTCTGAAATGGGGGCAACAGGCGTTCAGTCGTTTTAGCGTTGTGCCACCAGGCACTGGGATTTGCCACCAGGTGAACCTTGAATATCTCGGCAAAGCGGTGTGGAGTGAATTGCAGGAGAGGGAGTGGATTGCTTATCCGGATACGCTCGTTGGCACCGACTCGCACACGACCATGATCAACGGTCTTGGTGTGTTAGGCTGGGGCGTTGGTGGAATTGAAGCGGAAGCGGCGATGTTAGGTCAGCCAGTTTCCATGCTTATTCCTGATGTGGTGGGCTTTAAACTCACCGGTAAACTGCGTGAAGGCATTACCGCCACCGACCTGGTGCTGACCGTTACTCAGATGCTACGTAAACATGGCGTAGTAGGTAAATTCGTCGAATTTTACGGTGATGGTCTGGATTCACTGCCACTGGCGGATCGTGCAACCATTGCCAATATGTCGCCGGAATATGGTGCGACCTGCGGCTTCTTCCCAATCGATGCTGTCACTCTCGATTACATGCGGTTAAGCGGCCGTAGTGAAGACCAGGTTGAACTGGTTGAGAAATATGCTAAAGCGCAGGGGATGTGGCGGAACGCAGGTGATGAACCGGTGTTTACCAGTACGCTTGAATTGAATATGAACGACGTAGTCGCTAGTCTTGCCGGTCCAAAGCGTCCACAAGATCGTGTTGCGCTGCCTGATGTGCCAAAAGCTTTTGCCGCCAGTAATGAACTGGAAGTCAACGCCACGCATAAAGATCGCCAGCCGGTCGATTATGTTATGAACGGGCATCAGTATCAGTTGCCTGATGGTGCGGTGGTTATTGCCGCGATAACGTCGTGTACCAATACCTCTAACCCCAGCGTGCTGATGGCGGCCGGATTACTGGCGAAAAAAGCCGTCACCCTGGGGCTGAAACGACAACCGTGGGTCAAAGCGTCTCTCGCGCCTGGCTCGAAAGTGGTTTCTGACTATCTGGCAAAAGCCAAACTGACGCCGTATCTTGATGAACTGGGTTTTAACCTTGTGGGCTATGGTTGTACCACCTGTATTGGTAACTCTGGTCCGTTGCCCGATCCTATCGAAACCGCGATCAAAAAGGGCGATTTAACCGTTGGCGCGGTACTGTCTGGCAACCGTAACTTTGAAGGACGTATTCATCCGCTGGTTAAAACCAACTGGTTGGCTTCGCCGCCGCTGGTGGTTGCCTATGCACTGGCGGGCAATATGAATATCAACCTGGCTTCCGAACCTCTGGGGCACGATCGTAAAGGCGATCCGGTATATCTGAAAGATATCTGGCCATCGACTCAAGAGATTGCTCGCGCTGTTGCGCAAGTCTCCACTGAAATGTTCCGTAAGGAGTACGCGGAAGTTTTCGAAGGGACTGCGGAGTGGAAGGAGATTAAGGTTGTACGATCAGATACCTACGGATGGCAGGATGATTCGACCTACATTCGCTTATCCCCTTTCTTTGATGAAATGCAGGCAACCCCTGCGCCAGTGGAAGATATTCACGGTGCGCGAATTCTGGCAATGCTGGGGGATTCGGTTACCACTGACCATATCTCTCCGGCAGGCAGCATTAAGCCTGATAGTCCCGCGGGTCGATATCTACAAGGTCGTGGTGTTGAGCGTAAAGATTTTAACTCCTACGGTTCGCGTCGTGGTAACCATGAAGTGATGATGCGTGGCACGTTCGCCAATATTCGCATTCGTAACGAAATGGTGCCTGGTGTTGAAGGGGGGATGACGCGCCATCTACCAGGCAATGATGTTATCTCTATTTATGATGCGGCGATGCGCTATCAGCAAGAGAAAACACCGCTGGCGGTAATTGCCGGGAAAGAATATGGGTCAGGTTCGAGTCGAGACTGGGCGGCAAAAGGCCCGCGTCTGCTCGGTATTCGCGTGGTGATTGCAGAATCGTTTGAACGTATTCATCGTTCGAATTTAATCGGCATGGGTATTTTGCCGCTGGAGTTCCCGCAAGGGGTGACGCGTAAATCGTTAGGGCTGACGGGGGAAGAGAAGATTGATATTGCCGATCTACAAAATCTGCAACCTGGCGCTACGGTTCCTGTGACACTAACGCGAGCTGATGGTGTGCAGGACGTTGTGCCGTGCCGTTGTCGCATCGACACTGCAACAGAATTAACCTATTACCGGAATGACGGTATTTTGCATTATGTCATCCGTAATATGTTGAAGTAATTCAACTTTAGTTGCCGGATGTGGATCATCCGGCAAATATATTAAGTCTGTAGCGAACAGGGTTATTTGTTGAACAAATGGCCCATTTTCTCGGCTTTAGTATCGAGATAGTGTTCATTATTTGGGTTACGGCCAACAATCAACGGCACGCGTTCAACAATGTTGATACCCGCTTCGGTCAGAATTTCGACTTTTTTCGGGTTGTTGGTTAACAGACGGACTTCATTAACGCCCAGTAACTTGAACATGTCGGCGCAGAGGGTGAAATCACGTTCATCAGCGGCGAAACCTAACTGATGATTGGCCTCTACAGTATCGTAACCTTGATCCTGTAACGCATAAGCACGGATTTTATTCAACAAACCGATGTTACGTCCTTCCTGACGGTGGTACAGCAAAATACCACGGCCTTCTTCGGCAATATGCGTCAGTGCCGCTTCAAGCTGGAAGCCGCAATCGCAGCGCAAGCTGAACAGGGCATCACCGGTCAGACACTCAGAATGGACGCGTGCCAGGACAGGAGTATGTCCTGAAATGTCGCCATAAACTAACGCGACATGATCGTGTCCGGTTGCCAGTTCTTCAAATCCCACCATCAGGAAATCGCCCCATGGGGTTGGCAGTTTGGCTTCTGCCACACGTTTAAGCTGCATGAAATTCTCCAGATAATGCTGGTTCTGTATTGGCTTATTTTGCCATAACGCGAAGGGGTTCTCCTAATCACGACGCGCCAATCGTTCACTGAATGGCACAAATCTGTCAATTTTTACTGGCGCAGGCATTTTCAGTTATGATTGTGGGAATTATAAAAAGGAGAGGCCATGCGTTCGATTGCCAGACGTACCGCAGTGGGAGCTGCACTATTACTTGTAATGCCGGTAGCTGTATGGATTTCTGGCTGGCGTTGGCAACCAGGAGATCAAAGTTGGCTGTTAAAAGCGGCCTTTTGGATCACTGAAACCGTTACTCAGCCCTGGGGCGTCATTACACATCTGATTTTATTCGCTTGGTTTCTCTGGTGTCTGCGTTTTCGCCTCAAAGCCGCAATTATGCTGTTTACCATTCTGGCTGCGGCGATCCTCATTGGACAAGGCGTGAAATCCTGGATAAAAGATAAAGTTCAGGAGCCGCGCCCCTTTGTGATATGGCTGGAAAAAACACATCATATTCCGGTTGAGGAGTTCTACACTTTAAAACGTGCGGAACGCGGAAGTTTAGTGAAAGAACAGTTGGCTGCAGAAAATAATATACCGGGCTATTTACGCTCTCACTGGCAGAAAGAGACGGGTTTTGCCTTTCCTTCCGGTCACACGATGTTTGCTGCCAGTTGGGCGCTGCTGGCCGTTGGGTTACTGTGGCCGCGTCGGCGAACGTTCACCATTGCACTCTTGCTGGTTTGGGCCACGGGAGTCATGGGAAGCCGTCTGCTACTCGGGATGCATTGGCCGCGTGATTTGGTGGTGGCTACATTGATTTCGTGGGCGCTGGTGGCGGTGGCAACCTGGCTTGCACAACGAATTTGTGGGCCATTAACACCACCTCCGGAAGAAAATCGTGAGATAGCGCAACGATAAGAAGAAAGTTAACGCTGGTTGATTTTCTGATTTTCGCCCTTAAATCACCAACAATGCACGTAGTTGCCATTTCGCAGTCGGCGTGAAAATGGTACTTTAAAGGGCTATTGCGGTAAGTTGACCATAATTTATGCGCTCTAACCACATAACGGGAAGTAATGTGAAATATTTACTCATTTTCTTATTGGTGTTGGCGATTTTCGTGATTTCGGTCACGTTAGGTGCGCAGAACGATCAACAGGTGACGTTTAACTATCTGTTAGCGCAAGGGGAGTATCGTATCTCTACTTTGCTGGCGGTATTGTTTGCTGCGGGTTTTGCTATCGGTTGGTTAATTTGCGGACTGTTCTGGCTGCGAGTACGTGTTTCTCTGGCGCGTGCTGAACGTAAAATAAAGCGACTGGAAAATCAGCTTTCATCCTCGACTGATGTGGCGGTAGCGCCGCATGCGTCAGTGGCGAAGGAATAACCTTCTATGCTGGAGTTGTTGTTTCTGCTTTTGCCTGTAGCCGCTGCCTATGGCTGGTATATGGGCCGCAGAAGTGCGCAACAAAACAAGCAAGATGAAGCCAATCGCCTGTCACGTGATTACGTGGCGGGGGTTAACTTTCTGCTTAGCAATCAACAAGATAAGGCGGTGGACCTGTTCCTCGATATGCTCAAAGAGGACACCGGCACCGTTGAAGCCCACCTTACGCTCGGAAACTTGTTCCGATCCCGTGGCGAAGTCGATCGCGCAATTCGCATCCACCAAACCTTAATGGAAAGCGCCTCGCTGACCTATGAACAGCGCCTGTTGGCAATTCAGCAACTGGGTCGTGATTACATGGCTGCCGGATTGTACGATCGTGCGGAAGATATGTTTAATCAATTGACTGATGAAACTGACTTCCGTGTTGGCGCTTTGCAACAACTCCTGCAAATCTACCAGGCCACCAGTGAATGGCAAAAGGCGATCGATGTCGCCGAACGTTTGGTTAAACTGGGTAAAGATAAACAGCGGGTCGAAATAGCTCATTTCTATTGTGAATTAGCTCTTCAATACATTGCCAGCGAAGATCTCGATCGTGCCATGACGTTGCTGAAAAAAGGGGCGGCGGCCGACAAAAACAGCGCGCGCGTATCCATCATGATGGGGCGTGTTTTTATGGCCAAAGGCGAGTATGGCAAAGCGGTCGAAAGCCTGCAACGCGTTATTTCTCAGGACAGAGAACTGGTCAGCGAAACGCTGGAAATGCTGCAAACCTGCTATCAGCAGTTGGGTAAAACTGACGAATGGGCAGAGTTTCTCCAGCGAGCGGTGGAAGAAAATACGGGTGCTGATGCTGAACTGATGCTTGCTGACATCATTGAATCGCGTGACGGGAGCGATGCAGCTCAGGTTTACATTACGCGGCAGTTGCAACGTCATCCAACCATGCGCGTGTTCCACAAATTGATGGATTACCACCTCAATGAAGCGGAAGAAGGGCGTGCAAAAGAGAGCCTGATGGTGCTGCGCGATATGGTTGGTGAGAAGGTACGCAGTAAGCCGCGTTATCGCTGCCAGAAGTGTGGTTTTACCGCTTATACCCTTTACTGGCATTGTCCGTCCTGTCGGGCCTGGTCGACCATTAAACCAATTCGTGGTCTGGACGGTCTGTAGTTTTTAAAAAAAATCAACTTTAGTTACAACATACTAATGGTTGTTATCAACAAATGTGCTTCGGTAACGCCTGCATAAAAAAGCCTGACAGGGGAGAAATCGCAACTGTTAATTTTTTATTTCCACGGGTAGAATGCACGCCGTTTACCTTTTTCGCGCCACTTCCGGTGCCCATCATCAAGAAGGTCTGGTCATGACGTTAACTGCTTCATCTTCTTCCCGCGCTGTTACGCGTTCTCCCGTCGTTGTTGCCCTTGATTATAATAATCGTGATGCTGCGCTGGCATTTGTCGAAAAAATCGACCCACGCGATTGTCGTCTGAAAGTTGGCAAAGAGATGTTTACGCTGTTTGGGCCACAGTTTGTCCGTGAACTGCAAGAGCGTGGTTTTGATATCTTCCTTGACCTGAAATTTCACGACATTCCCAACACAGCAGCGCACGCCGTGGCTGCAGCGGCTGACTTAGGTGTGTGGATGGTGAATGTTCATGCCTCTGGCGGGGCGCGTATGATGACCGCTGCTCGTGAGGCGCTGGTTCCGTTTGGCAAAGACGCGCCGTTGTTAATAGCGGTAACTGTGCTGACTAGCATGGAATCAAGCGATCTGGCGGATCTCGGCGTGACACTGTCACCAGCGGATTATGCAGAGCGTCTGGCGGCGCTGACACAAAAATGTGGTCTTGATGGCGTGGTGTGTTCTGCCCAGGAAGCCGTTCGTTTTAAACAAGCGTTTGGTCAGGACTTCAAACTGGTTACGCCGGGTATTCGTCCGCAGGGGAGTGATGCTGGAGACCAGCGCCGCATTATGACGCCAGAACAGGCGCTGGCAGCTGGGGTTGATTATATGGTGATTGGTCGCCCGGTGACGCAATCTGCGGATCCAGCGCAAACGCTGAAAGCGATCAACGCCTCGTTACAGCGGAGTGCATAATGAGTGATTCCAACAGCCGTCTGGTCTATTCAACGGAGACTGGACGTATCGATGAACCGAAAGTGGCCCCTTTACGCCCTAAAGGTGATGGCGTTGTGCGTATTCAACGTCAAACCAGCGGCCGTAAAGGTAAGGGTGTTTGCCTGATTACTGGTGTTGATCTCGATGAAGCTGAACTGATAAAGCTAGCGGCAGAACTGAAGAAAAAATGCGGCTGCGGAGGGTCAGTAAAAGAAGGAATTATCGAAATTCAGGGTGATAAGCGTGATTTATTAAAATCAATGCTTGAAGCGAAAGGCATGAAGGTAAAACTCGCCGGCGGTTAACAAAAAAAGCCACGAAAATATTCCGTGGCTTTCGTTTATTTTACTGTGTGTATTATTCAGTTATTTCGTACTGAACAGAGTTAAGCGTATTATAATTGCGAGTCGCTAATCGACATTTATTTACGATTATTTACCGACCTGGTGACCGATAATACCACCGACTGCCGCACCGCCTAACGTACCCAGCGTGCTGCCATCAGTCAGTACTGCACCACCTAAAGCACCTGCACCCGCACCGATTGCGGTATTACGATCTCGTTTAGACCAGTTAGAACAGGCACTCAGAGACATAGCCAGCGTAATCGCCAGAACAGCCGCGGTCATTTTTTTGCTCGTTACAAACATAATACTCTCTCCTGAATTTATGATTCACGGAAGTAAGCTCTCTTTAACTATAATAGTTAAGACGCTTTCTGAAAAAGTTATTTTCCGTGAAATCCTCTCGCGCAGGGTTATATCACGCAGGTGACAGTCACTTCCTGTTATATCGCTAATGTTAAGTTTACAACTTTGAAGTTTTAAGGACAGGTAAATAGTCTTAATTAACAGCCAGGAATCATCTTAGAGCGGATGATTTGCGAAAGTGCAAATCATCCGTAGAGGAGGGGAAATTAATTGTCGACGACGTGAACTGTCAGTCTATTATGCTCAAGATGCAACAGGTGGCTGGCAGGTATCTTCGAGTCGGTAATGACCCGTTTGATTTTCTCAACAGGGCCGATGGAGTAAGAATGTACGGCACCAAATTTTGAGCTGTCCGTCAGAACTATTGCTTCGCACTCTTTTTCCAACACTGCATTGACTACGTCGGTACGCATCATGTCGCGTCCAGTAAATCCAGTTTCAGGTTGCCAGCCATCAATACCAATAAATGCCTTACTGAAATGAACCTGCTGGATACACTGACGTGTCAGAGGGCCAACCATGCTTTCGCTTTTTTTCTGGTACACGCCACCAAGTAAAATGACTTCACAGGGGGCGTCTTTCAACAAATGCGCAATGTAGCTGCTAACCGTAATGATGGTAACATCTTTCTTCTGTTCGCCTAACGTGCGAGCCAGAAGGGCATTGCTGCTGCCATTTTCAATAAAGATAGTTTCACCTGACTGAACCAGAGCAGCCGCAAACTCGGCAAGTTCACGCTTCAGCGTATAATTACTCATCATCCTGGTTTCAACATCATCGCTATCAAGCGAAACTGCAAAACCATGCGCGCGGCGCAGATAACTCAGTTTTTCGAGGGTGTTGAGATCCTGGCGAATAGTAACTTCAGAAACACCAGTGGCTTTTGCCAGTTCGGTTACGCTAACCTGCCCCTGGTCAATGACCATCTGTAGAATTGTTTGTTGTCGGGAATTCATCGCTGTAATTCTTATAACGTTATAATATTCAATAAAAAAGCTGACGCGCCTGGCATCCTTTTCTGCTAAATGGAAAGCCTGAAAGCACGACTGTTAAATCTCCCACGGTGCCTTCGGGATGTCTGGCGTAGATGCAGCAACCTGGCGCAAGAGTTCTGCTTTTAGTATCTCGAGATTATGGATCGCAGAGTGGTGATCGCCCGCCACAAGGATATCTAACACAATATCAATACGTTCGGCAACGCGCTGGGCATCAAATTCAGACATGAGGGTATCCTTATGGCAAATAAAGGCAAAAATGAATAATGCAAAAATTGCCACTAAAAGAGAAGCGTATAGTGGCAAAGGCCAATTTTCATTCAAGAAAATGATGTGTGATAAGATTATATATCGCTAATTATATACATTCGTCTCTTTATAAGCGTTTCAGGTAACGTTTAAACCAACGTTCAAAGGCCACGGCAGGCATTGGTTTGGCAAACAAAAATCCTTGCCTCTCATTGATGCCGTTTTTGGTTAAAAAGGCATCTTCTTTTTTGCTTTCCACGCCTTCGGCGATGACTTGCAGATTCAATGCCTGGGCGACGGCGACAATCGCACGCACTAATGACTGCGAGACAGGTTGTTTGTGAATATTACGGACAAAAGCCTGGTCAAGTTTAATGGCATCGATGGGAAAACGGGCCAGTTGCGAAAGCGAAGAGTAGCCGGTGCCAAAATCATCCAAATGCACTTGCGCGCCTAACTGACTAAATTGCTGAATGACGGAGAGGGCGAGTTCATCATTTTCTATCAGACAGCTTTCAGTTAACTCGATATCAATAGGGCAGTATTCAAAATTCAGTTCTTGAAGAACCTGCTTCAGATCGGTAAAAAGAGTTTGATCGGCAAACTGGCGAGCAGAGATGTTCACCGCTACCCGCAGATTAATGCCTTTATCACGCCATTTCGCCACCTGACGCACCACATCGAGAATCACCCAACGTCCTAATGGAACAATTAGCCCAGACTCTTCTGCATAGGAAATAAAGTCTAACGGGGGAATGAGTCCGCGTTCAGGCGACTGCCAGCGCACCAACGCTTCCAGGCTTCGAACTTCACCGCGCCAGGTGATTTTCGGTTGATAATGAATAACTAACTGATCGTTTTCCAGCGCTTTACGCAGGTTGGTATCAAGCCAAAGATATTCGAAAACACGTTGGTTCATTTCTGGCGAAAAAACACAGAACTGTCCGCGCCCACCTTCTTTTGCGGTGTACATTGCGGTGTCGGCATGGCGAATAATGGCTGCGCTGTCCATACCATGTTGTGGCGAAAGTGAAATACCGACGGAACAGCCAGTATAGACTTCAATTAAACCAATGCGGAAGGGTTGGCGAAGCCGGGTTAAAATACGCGATGCCATCGCTTCCAGTGCGCTTTGTGATGTATTGGGTGCCAGTACCAGAAACTCATCCCCGCCAGGACGCGCCAGCACCTGATCCTGTTCAAGGCAGCTTAAAAGGGCCAGTGACACCTCACGTAATAACTGGTCGCCAAATAAATGCCCGTAAGCGTCGTTTACCTTTTTAAAATTGTCTAAATCAAGATATACAACACCAACCTTACAGTCGTTAGCTTGATCAATGGCATGATCGATTAACGCCTGCATGGCATTACGATTCGGTAGTCCAGTGATGCTGTCGGTATTTGCCAGTATGCGAAGTCGTTCCTGGGCGCGACGCTCTTCGGTAATATCGGTGCCGGAACAGATTAAATAGATCTCATTTTTGCCGCTACCGCTGTGCACAAATTTGTTGCGAAACAGAAATAGCCGTTGACCGTTGCGCGTTGGTATCCAGAGCTCAATTTCATAAGCATTACCACTGCGAAAAAAGCCGCGGTTATTGCGGCTGGATGCCGCAGCTTCACGACGACTCATAAACAGCTTAAATACGCTCTGCCCAATGACATCGTGCTCTTTGAAACCTGTGTATTCTTCACATAATCGGTTAAACCGTTGGATATTTCCCCGGCTGTCAAGAATGACTATCGCGGAATGAGCTTCAGACACTACCTGTTCAGCAAAAGAGAGTCCATGCGATAAATCGCGGGCTACTGCAAGTGTGTCATGCCATGCAGACGCGTTGCCGCCCCATTCGCGCTTATTGATTTTTCGTCCAACCAGATGCACAGAAAGATCGCTCTCATTGACGGTCAGACTCATCATCAAGCTGGAAGTGATGACCGTCATTTCCCTGATGCGAGCAGCCTGTTCGGCAGATAACTGCAAAGTACGTTCAGGTTCTGTGGTTTCGGTGGTGGAAAAGCGCAAAACATCGCTGCTTTCCGATAAACGCCAGTATGGATTGTGCGATCCGAGAAAGTTGTACAACGTTGTGGACTCCCTAACTGTTTTCATGAAGCGTGTCTTCCGGTTAACAGCAGAGTTCGCGATTAAAAGAAAGGTCCAACATGAATTACATAAAATTAGCGACGGCTAAACGTATTGTTTTATTTATATATTTATTTGTAATCCAGTTTTGGAAAAACGCCAGTTTACAAACGAAAGTCTGTGAAAAAAATCTGGGGGGATAAAAACGAATGCGGAGACGAGTAAGGTAAACGGCCCATCCGTAATGAATGGGCCGCAAAAGAATATTACGCTACCGGACGAGCAATAATGCTGCGAGTTTCCATACGAACTTCGGCAATAGTGACGTCGATAACATCGGTTACCTTGTAAACCGTTTCACCTTTAATTTGCACGGTGCCATTTTCCTGACTGCAAACCAGTTCGTCGCGTACGGCGTGTAAGAATGGCGCAGGAATAAAAGCGATAGCGCCATTATCAACCAGACGCACACGCATGCCGCCACGGCTGATATCGACAATTTCCGCCGCAAAACGGGTGTCGGTCCCGGCTTTGTCTTTCAGGAAACGGGCGTATAACCAATCACCGACATCACGTTCCGCCATCCGGTTGAGACGACGACGCTCGGCCATTTGAACGGTGATCTCATCCTGCGGACGCGTCGCCGTTTCGCCTTTGATGACCGCTTTCAGCAGACGATGGTTGATCATATCGCCATACTTACGGATTGGTGAGGTCCAGGTGGCATACGCTTCCAGACCGAGGCCAAAGTGAGGGCCTGGCTCAGTGCTGATTTCGGCAAAGGACTGGAAACGACGAATACGGCTGTCGAGGAAACCGGTCGGTTGCGCATCCAGTTCGCGACGCAGCTTGCAGAAACCATCCAGCGTGAGCACTTCTTCAGCATCGACATGCAGACCGTGCGTTTTTAGCAATGCTGCCAGCGCTTCAGCATTTGCCGGATCAAAGCCCATATGCACGTTATAGATACCAAAACCGAGCTTATCGCGCAGTACGCGGGCAGCACAAATGTTAGCAGCAATCATCGCTTCTTCGACGATACGGTTGGCAATACGACGAGGCTCGGCGACGATATCCAGCACTTCACCTTTTTCACCGAGAATAAAACGGTAATCCGGGCGATCTTTAAACACCAGTGCATGGTTATGGCGCCACTCGCCGCGACGCTGGCAAATTTGCGCCAGAAGGCGAATTTGTTCGGCAATGGCCTCATATTCTGGCTGCCAGTCGCCGGTGTTTTCCAGCCAGTCGGAAACCTGGTCATAAACCAGTTTCGCTTTGGACTCGATAGTCGCGGCAAAGAACTCGATATTGTCTTCAATGGTGCCATCTGCGGAGAGCGTCATCCGACAAGCCAGTACCGGGCGAATTTCATTGGCGCGTAGGGAGCAGAGATCGTCGGAAAGCTCACGCGGCAGCATTGGGATGTTGAAACCTGGCAGATAGTTGGTGAATGCACGAATTTTTGCCGCTTTGTCCAGCTTGCTACCTTCTGCAATCCACGCGGTTGGATCGGCAATCGCCACGATCAGTTGCAGTTTGTCATCCGGGAGCGCCTTCGCGAAGAGGGCGTCATCCATATCTTCCGTGCTGGCGCTATCGATGGTGACAAAATCCAGTGCAGTCAGATCTTCGCGCACCAGACCTTCGTCGAGCATTTCAGTAGCAACGCCGTTCGGCGCTTCTTTTTCCAGGTTATGACGTGCCAGAGTTACCCACCACGGCACGAAGTGATCGTCGCCAAAAGTGATGTACTGCGTGAGTTCTGCATAGAAAGAACGATCGCCTTTCAATGGATGACGGCGCATTTCGGCAACTGCCCAGTCGCCTTCTTTAAATTCATGTGTCAGGCCACGGGCTGCGCGGCAAGGAATGGCATCTTTCAATAATGGATGATCAGGGACAATGGCCAGACGGTCATTCTTGCCCTGAACTTTACCCACGAAGCGGGTTAGAAAAGGTTCAACCAGTTCTTCTGGTTCGGCAGATTCACGATCTTTTTCGCTGTGGATGACTGCGATAATTCTGTCGCCATGCATAACTTTTTTCATTTGCGGCGGCGGAATGAAATAACTTTTTTGTGCATCGACTTCCAGGAAGCCAAAGCCTTTTTCAGTGGCTTTTACCACCCCTTCAGCGCGGGGCGTCTGGGAATGCAGTTGCTGTTTAAGCTGCGCTAGCAGCGGGTTGTCCTGAAACATAATTGTCTATTTTGGTGGCCATTAGAGCGGCTGACAGTTTTACGCGATTCTGTCTGACGCAGCAAGGTTAATATGTTTCACCCAACGCGATTTTTAAGCGATTGATCCAGCCACAAAGCCCGCTCCATACCAACAAATTAATAACCTGTGTTGATGATATTTCGTGTTCGAGTAATGGGCTGAACTGGGCGGCGCTAAAGCGATCGGGTGCTCGGGTCAGCCATTGTATCGCCTGAACGGTAGCGCGCTCAACACAATGGCTATCAGCCCACCGATTAATTTCATTTTCGCCCTGACGTAGAATGAGGATTGCCTCTTTATATTCTGTTGTTGAATATGTTTGGCTAGCGAAGCAAGCGGCGCTGCCATTAATCCGCGCGGTTAACAACGTCGCAAGTTGATGGTTGGTTTTGGCGCTAACCAATGTGCTGGCGAATAGCTCCTCAAGGCGTGAAAGTAGAGCTGGGTGAAGATTGAGTATTTCGGTCAGTTGGCTGAGTTCAACCGACGAACTATTCACCGCATCTTCACATGATTTTTCTACGGCGTAGCAGGTACGCCAGCGAGTTGATTCATTCGCAAACAGTGATGCATCGGCGTAGTTTTGCATCTCCAGACCGGGTAGCCAACGAACTGGTTGCTCAAGATAAGCCTGCAATGAGGCAATCACTCGCGCCTGAAAACCGACAAAGCCAATAATTTGGGTAATGAACACACAGTCCCAGGCGGTAAGGCCGACATCTTTAAGATGCTCACGGGATCGACCGTCGATAATAGATGGAGAGAAGGCCAGTTGGCGGGCATATTGTGTGATTTGCGCCAGCCGATGATTACTTTCCCTGGAGGAATCCGGTCCGGGAAGTGGTGTCAGGCGCGCGGAATAGTAGTTGCACAACCGCTGGACGCCGCAGACCTGAGCAACAGTCAGGGCAGTCGACAGGCGTTCATAAGCGGTGAATGTCTGCAAGCGGGTCACGGTTAGCTGATCCGGGAACAATGCTCCAGCGAGTGCACGTGCGGGTGCCAGCCATGACTGAAAAGGGGCCAGCGTTTGTTCCTCAAGCATCACGTCGAGCAAAAAAGGGTCGTTGACCTTTGCGGCTTCGGGTACAAGTGGCAGAACGTTATGCTCTGAAGTGCTGGATTGGATTTCATGATACCAATGGCTTTTGCCTGAACTGTGGCGTTGTTCCATGGGCGCTCCTTGGTCATAACGGAAATCGTTATCCTGACGCAAGGCGGGAAGGGGAGAAAGACGGATCGGCGATAACAAATATCAGAAAGGTATAACAGAGAAAACGGGCGGCAGAACGCCGCCCATCTTGACCAACAGAACGATTATTTCAGTTCCAGTTCGTTCATTGCAGCGATGCTGAAACCGCCGTCAACGTGGACCACTTCACCGGAGATACCGGCAGAGAGATCGGAGCACAGGAACGCTGCGGAGTTACCCACATCTTCGATGGTAACGGTACGACGAATCGGCGTAACGGCTTCGCAGTGCGCCAGCATTTTACGGAAGTCTTTGATGCCGGAAGCGGCCAGCGTACGGATCGGACCTGCGGAAATGGCGTTAACACGCACACCTTCCGGCCCCATTGCGTTGGCCATATAGCGCACGTTAGCTTCCAGAGACGCTTTTGCCAGACCCATAACGTTGTAGTTAGGGATAGCGCGCTCAGCGCCCAGGTAGGAAAGGGTCAGCAGAGCAGAGCCCGGATTCAGCATGGAGCGGCAAGCTTTTGCCATTGCAACGAAGCTGTAGGAGCTAATGTCGTGGGCAATTTTGAAGCCTTCACGAGTTACGGCGTTAACATAGTCGCCATCCAGCTGATCGCCAGGTGCAAAACCAATAGAGTGTACGAAACCGTCAAATTTCGGCCAAACTTTACCCAGCTCAGCGAACATGGTGTCGATGCTGGCATCTTCGGCAACATCGCACTGCAGAACGATGTCAGAACCTAATTGAGCGGCAAATTCTTCTACGCGGCCTTTCAGTTTGTCGTTCTGGTAGGTGAATGCCAGTTCAGCTCCTTCGCGGTGCATCGCCTGAGCGATACCGTAGGCGATGGACAGTTTGCTGGCAACACCGGTTACCAGAATGCGCTTACCGGAAAGAAAACCCATAGCTTTAATCCTTATTGTTGATGCTTGTTGTGCCTGAAAATCAGGCGATTCGTCGTTTTAGTAAACAGTACGAACAGATAAACGGTTATTATAATCAACCTGGCTGTGGGTGGCTATAGTTGCGCTTTCTGTACCGGAGAGAATCAGCAGTCCAGAGCATTTTGCGACGCCTGCAAGGGGCAGGTTGTGGAAATATCTTATAGCGTCTGGCTTTAAAACTATTCGTATTACTTCCGGTAAGTTTGATGATAAAACAGACGCGGATTTATCAGGTCCGGCGTTTGTTGTGTCATCGACGATTAATAATCTGGCGACAACAAGTCGCGGTCTTATCTCTGACAAATAGCCCCCAATTTAATATTGTCAACTATCTTCACAGAATCTCCACAATCTCTTCATTATCAGAATATACACCATGAATAAGATAAAAATACTTTCCCTCACTTTGGAGAAATGTATAATTGGCAAAAATGAGAATGATCGTTCTCACTAAGTGAAAGGACAGGAGACAGAAATGACCAGCAAGCTGGAGATACGTCACAAACAGCGTCAGGATGAAATCATCAACGCCGCCCGTCGGTGTTTTCGTCGTTGCGGTTTTCACGCCGCCAGTATGTCGCAAATTGCCAGCGAAGCTCAGCTTAGCGTGGGTCAGATATATCGTTACTTCGCCAATAAAGACGCCATTATTGAAGAGATGGTTCGCCGTATCATCGACTTTCGTATTGCCCAGATGGACATTGACGCGCGTACCGATCACTTCCCGGAAGTTCTTGCTTTGCGGAAATCCTTAAATGAGGACGACGACGCGTTGATGCTGGAAGTGGCTGCAGAAGCCACACGCAACCCACGGGTGATGGCGATGCTCGAGGAAGCTGACGCCAGAATGTTCGCTAACGGTTGTGCACATATGAAAAGAATGCATCCCCATCTTAGCGATGAGCACATTCGTTGCTGCGTTGAAGTGCTTGCCACCATGATGGAAGGTACGGTTTATCGTCGCTTAACACCGCAAAAAAGCGATCCCCAACGTCTGCAAAAAATATATCAGGACATTGTTAGTATGTTGATAAATTAATAAGAAAAGAATTAACCGATAGTGGGGGATATTAATCCCCCTTATTTCATTGCGAAATTCATTTCGCGATGCGGGTTCGTTATATCTGAATATCCCTGACATATCCTCATTAATTTTAATGGGGAGGGTATTGTTCACCCTGGAGAAAATAATGAAGTATATAGCAACGTCTGTAGTGGCAATGCTACTCTTATCTGGTTGTGATAATACGCAAAATAACAATTCATCCCCGTCGGAAACAGAAGTGGGCGTTGTTACGCTCAAATCTCAACCGGTTTCGGTAGTCAGTGAATTAACCGGGCGCACCAGTGCGGCACTCAGTGCTGAAGTACGTCCGCAGGTTGGGGGAATTATCCAGAAACGCCTATTTACTGAAGGCGATTTGGTTAAGGCCGGACAACCATTGTACCAAATTGATGCGGCCAGTTATCGGGCGGCATGGAATGAAGCCCGGGCAGCATTACAACAGGCACAGGCACTGGTAAAAGCCGATTGCCAGAAAGCGCAGCGTTATGCCCGACTGGTGAAAGATAACGGTGTCTCACAACAGGATGCTGATGATGCTCAGTCTACCTGCGCACAAGATAAAGCCAGTGTTGAAGCGAAAAAAGCCGCACTGGAAACCGCGCGCATTAATCTTGACTGGACCACGGTAACCGCGCCGATTTCGGGGCGTATTGGCATTTCGTCGGTGACCCCTGGCGCACTGGTGACCGCGTCGCAGGATACGGCGTTAACGACTATTCGTGGTCTGGATACAATGTATGTCGACCTCACTCGCTCCAGTGTCGATTTATTGCGTCTGCGCAAACAGTCACTAGCGACCAACAGTGACACCATGAGCGTCTCACTTATTCTGGAAGATGGCACAACCTACAACGAAAAAGGACGTCTGGAACTCACCGAAGTCGCTGTGGATGAGTCTACCGGCTCGGTGACATTACGGGCGATTTTCCCCAATCCACAACAACAGTTATTACCAGGCATGTTTGTTCGCGCTCGTGTCGATGAAGGCGTGATGGAAGACGCTATTCTCGCGCCTCAACAGGGTGTCACGCGCGATGCTAAAGGCAATGCAACTGCGCTGGTGGTGAATAAGGACAATAAAGTAGAGCAGCGAACGCTCGAAACGGGAGAAACGTATGGTGATAAATGGCTGGTGCTGAACGGCCTGCAAAACGGCGACCGACTGATTGTTGAAGGTTCCGCCAAAGTAACTTCAGGGCAGACCGTCAAGGCTGTTGAAGTTCAGGCTAATGGAGGCAACGCCTGATGTTTTCGCGCTTTTTTGTTCGCCGTCCGGTCTTTGCCTGGGTTATCGCCATTTTGATTATGTTGGCGGGTATTCTGGCCATTCGCACATTACCCGTCGCGCAATATCCTGACGTTGCGCCGCCGACCATAAAAATTTCAGCCACTTATACCGGTGCTTCAGCCGAAACGCTGGAGAACAGCGTGACCCAGGTTATCGAACAGCAACTCACCGGGCTGGATAATTTGCTCTATTTTAGCTCAACCAGCAGCTCTGATGGTTCGGTCAGTATTAATGTGACCTTTGAACAAGGTACCGATCCCGACACTGCACAGGTTCAGGTGCAGAATAAAATTCAGCAGGCTGAGTCACGCTTACCGAGTGAAGTGCAGCAAACGGGCGTCACAGTGGAAAAATCACAAAGCAACTTTTTGCTGATTGCTGCCGTGTATGACACCACTGACAAAGCCTCCAGTTCGGATATCGCCGACTGGTTGGTCAGTAACGTTCAGGACCCGCTGGCGCGCGTTGAAGGTGTGGGGAGTCTGCAAGTCTTTGGCGCAGAATATGCTATGCGCATTTGGCTTGACCCGGCCAAACTGGCGTCTTACTCGCTGATGCCTTCAGACGTGCAGAGTGCTATCGAAGCGCAAAACGTGCAGGTTACTGCCGGTAAAATAGGGGCTTTGCCCTCGCCGAATACTCAGCAACTGACGGCGACAGTACGGGCGCAGTCTCGTTTGCAGACGGTGGAACAGTTCAAAAATATTATCGTGAAAAGCCAGTCAGACGGTGCAGTTGTTCGCATAAAAGATGTGGCTCGCGTTGAGATGGGCAGTGAAGATTATACCGCGATTGGCAAACTTAACGGTCACCCGTCTGCCGGGGTTGCTGTAATGCTTTCGCCCGGTGCGAATGCGCTGAATACGGCGACGCTGGTCAAGGATAAGATTGCCGAATTCCAGCGCAATATGCCGCAGGGATACGACATCGCATACCCGAAAGACAGCACTGAATTTATTAAAATCTCCGTAGAGGACGTAATTCAGACGCTGTTTGAAGCCATCGTACTGGTGGTTTGCGTGATGTATTTATTCCTGCAAAACCTGCGCGCTACGCTGATCCCGGCGTTAGCTGTCCCCGTTGTTTTGCTGGGCACATTCGGCGTTCTTGCGTTGTTTGGTTATTCGATTAATACCCTGACGTTGTTTGCAATGGTGCTGGCGATCGGCTTGCTGGTGGACGATGCCATTGTGGTGGTGGAGAACGTCGAACGCATTATGCGTGACGAAGGGTTGCCCGCGCGTGAAGCCACGGAAAAATCAATGGGCGAGATTTCTGGCGCACTGATTGCTATTGCGCTGGTGTTGTCAGCCGTATTCCTGCCGATGGCCTTCTTTGGGGGATCTACGGGAGTAATTTATCGTCAGTTTTCGATAACCATTATCTCCGCAATGCTGCTTTCCGTGGTGGTGGCATTGACCTTGACTCCCGCGCTGTGCGGTTCCGTCCTTCAGCATGTTCCACCGCATAAAAAAGGCTTTTTCGGCGCATTTAACCGCTTTTACCGCCGTACTGAAGATAAATATCAGCGAGGCGTAATTTATGTCCTGCGCCGTGCTGCCCGAACGATGGGTGTTTATGCCGTGCTGGGTGGCGGAATGGCCCTGATGATGTGGAAACTGCCGGGCAGTTTCTTACCCACTGAAGACCAGGGCGAAATCATGGTGCAGTACACGCTGCCAGCTGGGGCGACCGCAGCTCGTACAGCAGAAGTGAATCGCCAGATTGTTGACTGGTTCCTGGTAAACGAAAAAGCAAATACCGATGTCATCTTTACCGTTGATGGTTTCAGTTTTAGCGGCAGCGGACAGAATACCGGGATGGCGTTTGTCTCGTTGAAAAACTGGTCACAACGTAAAGGGGCAGAAAATACCGCCCAGGCTATCGCCTTACGGGCAACCAAAGAGTTGGGCACAATTCGTGATGCCACGGTATTTGCCATGACGCCGCCAGCCGTTGACGGACTGGGGCAAAGCAATGGCTTTACGTTTGAATTAATGGCAAGTGGTGCGACTGACCGTGAAACCTTACTTAAAATGCGTAATCAGTTGATTGAACAGGCTAATCAAAGCCCTGAATTGATTTCTGTGCGCGCCAATGACCTGCCGCAAATGCCGCAATTGCAGGTAGATATCGATAACAATAAAGCCGTATCGCTGGGGTTGAGCTTAAGCGATGTCACCAACACGCTGGCCAGCGCGTGGGGCGGTACTTATGTGAATGACTTTATTGACCGTGGTCGTGTGAAGAAAGTCTACATTCAGGGCGACAGTGAATTTCGTTCCGCGCCGTCAGATTTAGGGAAATGGTTTGTGCGCGGTAGCGATAACGCCATGACGCCGTTCTCTGCTTTTGCCACTACCCGTTGGATCTATGGCCCGGAAAAACTGGTTCGCTACAACGGTTCTGCGGCTTATGAAATTCAGGGGGAAAACGCGACTGGCTTTAGTTCCGGCGATGCAATGACAAAAATGGAGGAACTGGCAAACAGTCTTCCTGCGGGAACGACCTGGGCCTGGAGTGGTTTGTCATTGCAGGAGAAACTGGCCAGTGGTCAGGCATTAAGTCTGTACGCAGTCTCTATTCTGGTGGTTTTCCTCTGTCTTGCAGCCCTGTACGAAAGCTGGTCAGTTCCGTTCTCGGTCATTCTGGTGATCCCACTGGGGCTTCTTGGCGCGGCGCTGGCGGCCTGGATGCGTGATTTAAACAACGATGTTTACTTCCAGGTGGCGCTATTAACCACTATCGGCTTGTCGTCGAAAAACGCCATTCTGATTGTTGAATTTGCTGAAGCGGCAGTTGCTGAGGGCCATTCCCTGAGTCGGGCGGCATTACGCGCGGCGCAGACTCGTTTACGCCCAATCATCATGACCTCGCTGGCGTTTATTGCGGGGGTAATGCCGCTGGCGATGGCGACCGGCGCAGGTGCGAACAGCCGTATCGCCATTGGTACGGGCATTATTGGCGGTACGCTGACCGCTACGTTGCTGGCTATTTTCTTTGTTCCTCTGTTTTTTGTACTGGTGAAACGTTTGTTTGCCGGTAAACCGCGCCGTCAGGAGTAAGTTATGTTGCGTCGTTCTCTTATTTTTCTGGTGCTGTTGAGTGCGGGATGTGTCTCGCTCGATCCTCACTACAGCACGCCTGAATCCCCAATCCCGGCGACCTTGCCGGGAGCACAGGGCCAGGGAAAGGCAATCAGCCATGACTGGCAGCAGGTGATCCACGATCCCCGATTGCAGCAGGTGGTGACCATTGCTCTGAACAGTAACCGCGATGTGCAAAAAGCGATAGCTGATATTGACTCCGCACGGGCGCTCTATGGGCAAACTAATGCGTCGTTATTCCCGACGGTGAATGCGGCCTTAAGTTCGACCCGCAGTCGTTCGCTGACGAATGGTACGGGAACCACTGCCGAGGCTGATGGCACGGTGTCCAGTTTTACGTTAGATCTGTTTGGTCGTAATCAGAGTTTATCTCGGGCGGCGCGGGAAACCTGGCTTGCCAGTGAATTTACAGCCCAGAACACCCGTTTAACGCTGATTGCTGAAATCAGCACCGCCTGGCTGACCCTGGCGGCTGATAACAGCAATCTGGCCCTGGCAAAAGAAACGATGGCCAGTGCAGAAAACTCATTGAAAATTATCCAGCGCCAGCAACAGGTTGGCACGGCGGCAGCGACAGATGTCAGTGAGGCGATGAGTGTTTATCAGCAAGCGCGCGCCAGCGTTGCCAGCTATCAGACACAAGTGATGCAGGATAAAAATGCTCTGAACTTACTGGCAGGTACAACGCTTGCGGAAAATCTGCTACCGGGAACACTGGAAAGCCTGCCGGAACAGATGATAAGCCTGGTTCCTGCGGGAGTGTCATCTGACGTTCTGCTGCGTCGCCCGGATATCCAGGAAGCGGAACATAATCTGAAGAGCGCCAATGCCGATATTGGCGCCGCGCGGGCTAACTTTTTCCCGACGATTTCGCTGACTGCCAGCGCTGGTGTTGGCAGTGACGCATTGTCATCGCTGTTCAGCCACGGAATGCAGATCTGGTCATTTGCGCCATCGGTCACATTACCGCTGTTCACCGGCGGTAGTAATCTGGCGCAGCTTCGTTACGCAGAAGCACAAAAGCGCGGGCTCATTGCCACCTATGAGAAAACCGTTCAGAGCGCGTTTAAAGATGTCGCTAACGCACTGGCGCGGCGGACCACGCTTGAAGAGCAACTGGATGCACAGCGCCAGTATGTTAAAGCTGAACAACAAACGGTCGATGTTGGCCTGCGTCGTTATCAGGCGGGTGTTGGTGATTACCTGACCGTGTTGACGGCACAGCGCAGTTTGTGGAGCGCACAGCAGGAGCTGCTGGCATTGCAACTGACTGATTTTACGAACCGAATCACGCTCTGGCAGTCGCTGGGCGGCGGCATGTCATCACTCAAGTAAGGAATAGTATGGCTAGAGTCTCTCTTTCATGGGCATTGATTCTTGGTCTTTTAGCCGGTATCGGCCCGATGTGTACCGATCTTTATTTGCCGGCTTTGCCGGAGATGTCAGAGCAACTGGCGGCAACCTCGACCATAACGCAATTAACGCTGACCGCATCACTGATCGGTCTTGGCGTCGGACAACTGTTATTTGGCCCTCTGAGCGACAAAATAGGGCGTAAACGTCCGTTAATCTTGTCGTTGCTATTGTTTATTGTTTCTTCCATTTTGTGCGCGACAACGAACAATATTTACTGGCTGGTGGTCTGGCGTTTTATTCAAGGGATCGCGGGGGCAGGTGGTTCGGTGCTCTCTCGTTCTATTGCTCGTGACAAATATCAGGGAGTAACGCTGACCCAGTTCTTTGCGCTGTTAATGACGGTGAATGGCCTGGCTCCGGTGTTGTCGCCAGTGCTGGGCGGTTATATTGTCAGCACGTTTGACTGGCGCACTTTATTCTGGGTGATGGCTGAAATTAGCACCGTACTGTTGCTGGGCTGCCTGTTATTTATCAATGAGACATTGCCAGAAAATAAAAGGGGCTCTTCATTGCTATTAACCGGACGAAGCGTGGTGCAGAACCGCCGTTTTACGCGCCTTTGCCTGATTCAAAGTTTTATGCTAGCAGGCTTGTTTGCGTACATCGGCTCTTCGTCGTTCGTGTTGCAGAAGGAATTTGGCTTTAGTCCAATGCAATTTAGCCTGGTGTTTGGCCTTAACGGCATCGGACTTATCATCGCTTCATGGATCTTCTCGCGCCTGGCGCGACGAGTTAACGCGATTATATTGCTGAGAGGTGGCCTGATAGCGGCAATTTTGTGTGCATTGCTCACGGTCTTATGCGCATGGATACAATTGCCCATTCCGGCACTGGTGGCATTATTTTTCACCATCGCATTTTGTAGCGGCATCGGCACTGTTGGCGGGGCAGAGGCTATGAGTGCAGTAGGGACGCAGGAATCTGGAACGGCGTCTGCGTTGATGGGGATGAGCATGTTTGTCTTCGGCGGTATAGCCGCGCCATTGTCGGGGCTTGGTGGGGAAACGCTGTTAAAAATGAGCCTGGCAATTATGGTGTGTTATACGCTGGCATTGCTGGTTGCTCTCACCAGAATCGACAATCAAAAGTAATGAATACCTCATTCTGACGGGGATTTACCCTGTCAGAATGAGGTACCGAATACTAACGATCTTTACGCCACGCATCCGCCGTCAATGCTTCGCCAAAGTGGCCGGAAATTAGCCGTTTGGTGAGTTCGTGCAGCGGCGATGCCAACACATCCGCAGTGCTACCGCGTTCGACAACTTCTCCCTGATGCATGACCAGCACCTGGTCGCTGATGTGCTTCATCATCCCGATATGCTGGGTAACATAAATATAAGAAATACCCTGTTTCTCTTGTAACTCCAGCATCAGGTTAATTAGCTGCGAACGCATCGACATATCCAGCGAGGCGAGGGCTTCATCGGCAATAATCACTTTTGGGCGCAATATCAGCGCGCGCGCCAGACCAAGACGCTGTTTTTGCCCGGGGGCCAACATATGCGGATAGTAACTGACGTGATCCGGCAGCAGCCCGACCATACGCATTGTTTCAATAATCTGTTTGCGGCGCTGTTCCGGTTCCAGGTCCGTGTTCAAACGCAGTGGAAAATCAAGGATCTGCGAAATACGTTGACGTGGATTCAATGAAGTCGACGGATCCTGAAATATCATGCGAATACGCTGGCTTCGGAAGGAATAATCGCCAAAATGCAGAGGATGATCGTCAATCAATAACTCGCCGCTGGTTGGCTCAATCATTCCTGCCAGCATCTTTGCCAGCGTCGATTTACCGGAACCGTTCTCACCAATAATCGCCAGTGTCTGGCGTTCACGCAGCGTAAAGCTCAATGGTTTTACCGCTTCGACTGTCTGACGGCGAAACCAGCCGGTCCTGTAGCGGAACGTTTTGCTTAAATTACGCACTTCGAGCAGAGTTTCTATCATCTCACTCTTTCTCCATGTTCAGCGGGAAATGACAGGCATAGAGATGATTTTTCGCTCCCGTCAGACGCGGCGTTACAATACATTCTCGTTGTGCGTAAGGGCAACGCGGCCCCAGACGACAACCAATCGGTAATTGTTCCAGCAGCGGGATTGCGCCCGGCAGGGTATTGAGGCGGCTTTTATGCGGCATCGCACTGCCAAAGTCCGGTATCGCGCGTATCAGCGCCTGGGTGTAAGGATGATGCGGCATTGTCACCAGCTCCTTACTTGGCGCGGATTCCACTGTCTGGCCACAATAAAGCACGTTGATTTTATCCGCCCATTGGCTAAGCATTTGTAAGTCATGGCTGATAAGCAAAATAGTGGTGTTGCTGTTTTGGTTGAGACGTGTCAACAGGCGGAAAATTTGCGCCTGCGTTGTTGGCTCCATCGAGTTGGTCGGTTCGTCGGCAATCAGTAGACGCGGTTGATTCGCCAGTGCAATGGCTATCATCACTTTCTGGCATTCACCTTCGGTCAACTCGTAAGGGAAACTGCGCATCGCATCTTTATGATCTTTAATCCCCACGCGGTGTAGCAACTCAATGGCGCGGCGTTTGCGCCAGCCAAAACGCTGCCACCAACGGCCTTTATAGGTCCAGGCCGGGATGTTTTGCATCAACTGGCGACCCACACGTTCCGATGGATCAAGACACGATTGCGGTTCCTGGAAAATCATCGACACGTTGTGTCCAACCAGTTTGCGCCGTTCGCGTGCGGAGAGACGCAGCAAATCGATATCATCAAAACGCATTCGGTCAGCGGTAACACGCCAGTTATCTTTATTCACCCCACAAATCGCTTTCGCAATCAAACTTTTGCCGGAGCCGGATTCGCCAACAAGACCGCGAATTTCACCTTCGGTTAAGGTCATACTCACGCGGTCGACGGCTTTAACCCATTCATCACCGGTTTTAAATTCAATAGTCAGGTTACGAATATCCAATAATGGCATTATTCCACCCCCGCAATAATCGCACGACGAACGCCATCGCCAAGGAGGTTAACCAACAACACGCTAATCATAATTGCCGCACCTGGCAGCATTACGGTCCACGGGGCGACATAAATCAGTTCCAGCGCGTCACCAAGCATCGCGCCCCATTCAGGCGAGGGCAGTTGTGCGCCGAGGTCAAGAAAGCCCAGCGCGGCGATATCGAGAATTGCCATCGACAATGCGCGAGTGATCTCGGTGACCAGTCCGGCGGTGATGTTAGGCATCACCGCAAACCAGAGAATATTCAGCGTCGTTGCGCCATCCAGACGGGCGGCGATAACGTACTCTTTTTCCAGTTCGTCATGAACCATGCTGTAAATCGAACGTACCATACGCGGCAGCAGTGCCAACCAGACGGCAAACATGGCGTGCGATAAACTCGGTCCGGCAAATGCTACTACGATAATCGCCAACAGCAGGGACGGAATCGCCAGCAAAGTATCCAGAATATGGTTTAGCACCGCTGACCGCAGACCGTGCGTTGCACCGGCGAAGGTGCCAAGTACCAGACCACAAATCGTCGCGGCGAGCGTCACCACAAATGCGCCCCCCACGGTAGGTGCTGCGCCACTCAATAAACGGCTTAAAACGTCGCGTCCCAGGTCGTCGGTCCCAAGGAAGAACGAGACTTCGCCATAGCGTGACCATGACGGCGGCAACAATTGATAACCAAGAAATTGCTGGTCGATGCCGTAAGGCGCAAACCAGCTACCAAAAATACACAGCACCGCCAGCCCCGCGCAGCCGTACAGGCCGACCATCGCAGCGGCGTCTCCATAGAATTTGCGCCAGGCAGTACGCAGCGTGCCCGGCGGGCGCTTCTCGCTGTATACGCTATCGTAAGGCATACCATTCCTTATGTTTCAGAGGGTTAGCCATGGCACCCAAAATATCAGATATCACGTTAATAATAATAACCAATGAACCGCACACCATCACTCCGGCGGAAATGGCTGCGTAATCCTGCTGGCGGATGGCGTTAATTAACCAGCGCCCTAAACCCGGCCAGCTAAAAACCATTTCGGTGATCATCGCCAGCGTCAGCATGGTGGAAAACTGCAAGCCCAGGCGAGGAATAACCGGAGGTAACGCGTTATGCAGCACGTGGCGACGCAAAATAGTAAAGCGCGACAAACCGCGAGTCGCCGCCGCTTTCACATAGTTTTGGTCATAGACTTCGATGGTGCTGATACGCATCAATCGGATCACTTCAGTTGTTGGCGCAACTGACAGGGTTATCACGGGCAATACCATATGGCGAAGTGCGCTCATGATCATTTCGTCCCGCCACGGTGAGTCCGAAAGCCAGGCATCAATTAACGCAAAGCCGGTAATCGGTTTCACTTCATAGAGCAGATCGAAACGCCCTGAAACGGGCAGCCAACCTAGCGTGAGTGAACAAAACAGCGTCAACAGAAGCGCCAGCCAGAACACCGGGATGGAAAAGCCCAGCAAGGCGATGGCGTTGATCAAGTTATCCTGCCACTTATGGCGTGTAATCCCGGCAATCATGCCCACCGGGATCCCGACAATCAGCGCAAAACCGAAGGCGAGGATGCACAACTCCATCGTTGCCGGAAAGACTTCTTTTAACTGTTCGGCAATAGGCTGGCCGTTAATGCTGGAAACACCAAAATCCCAGTGGATCAGTCCATTAAACCAGAACACCCAGGCATTCCACAGTGAAGCGCCTTGTAACGGCGCGTGTGGCGTGAAATAGCTCAAACTGAAGCCAACAAAGGTCAGCAGGAATAAGGTGACGATTAATAACAAAATACGACGTAAGGTGAAGATAATCATGGTTTTTTCACCTCTTCTTGCTTCTCGCGATACACCCCCGCGAAGGAGGCGTTACCGAACGGGCTCAGTACCAGACCTTTAATATCGTAACGGTAGGCCTGCAAGCGCAGTGATGAGGCCAGCGGCAGAATGGGCAGTTCCTGCGCCAGAATGCTTTGCGCTTCATCATAGGCTTCAATACGCGCCGCCAGTTGTTGCGAGGAGAGGGCATTACGCAACACGCTGTCGAATTTCGGATCGCACCAGTGGGCAAGGTTGGTTTGCGAGTGAATAGCCGCGCAGCTCAGTAACGGACGGAAGAAACTGTCCGGGTCGTTACTGTCCGTCGCCCAACCAGATAACGTCAGATCATGGCTCATATCCATCAACCGCGCCTCCTGAAAACGACCTTCTACCGGCACAATCACCACTTTCACGCCAACCTGCGCCATATCCGCCTGAATCAGTTCGGCAGTTTTCAGCGGACTGGGGTTCCATGCCTGCGATCGTGTCGGTACCCACAGTTTCAGCGTTAAGTTTTCTAGCCCCAACGCTTTCAGTTGTTCGCGCGATTTCGCTGGGTTGTATTCAGTAATTTTAGCCTCGTTGTCATAAGCCCACGAGGCGCGCGGTAAAATAGAGGCCGCAGTTTCAGCCGTACCATAATAGATGGATTGCATCAGGCGCTGGTTATTGATAGCCAACGCCAGCGCATGGCGGACAGCCGGATTATTTAGCGGCGGTTTGGCGGTGTTAAACGCCAGATAGGCGACGTTCATCCCCGGGCGCAGCGTTAAACGCAAACGCGGGTCGTCGCGCAAAATGGATAACTGGCTGGCGGCAGGCCAGGCCAGAACGTCACATTCACCGGTCAGGAGTTTCGACAATCGTCCGGTACCGCCGGAGCCTAAATCCACCACCACCTGCGGCATCAACGGTTTGCCACGCCAGAACTCATCGTGACGTTGTAAGCGAATATATTGCCCGGCGCGGTATTCCGACAATTGATACGGTCCGGTGCCGACCGGTTGACGGTCGAGTTGTTCCTGGCGATCTTCTTTCTCTAATTTCTGGGCGTATTCGGCAGACATTACCGACGCATAGTGGGTCGCCAGGTGCCATAAGAAGGATGCATCCGGCTGGGCGAGACGGAACTCAACGGTGTGATTATCCAGCTTGCGGACACTTTTAACGTTATCGGCAAATTGCAGACTGTCGAAATAGGGGAAGTTACTGCCGTTGACGTTATGCCACGGATTATTGCGGTCAAAAATCCGTTGGAAGGTAAACACCACATCATCGGCATTCATTTTGCGAGTGGGAGTAAACCAGGCGGTTTTTTGAAACGGGACATCGCGACGCAGGTGGAAGCGATAGGTTGCGCCGTTGTCGAGCACTTCCCAGCTTTCGGCAAGTTCTGGCATCAGGCGATAGGTATACGGATCGACATCCAGCAGTCGATCATAAAACTGGGCGGCAAGGGTATCGACAATTAACCCACTGCTCGCTTTGGATGGGTTAAAGGTGTTGACTTGCCCGCTGACGCAATAGACAAAACCGCTGTCGCGGATATCAGCATGCGGGGGGGATTCAGGCGCGGCTATTGCCTGACCACTCACAAGTCCAGCAATCACCAAAAGAGACGATAATACCTGGCGCATAATATTAAGGGATTTTATGTAAAGAGGCTATCTTACTAATATTTAATGACATTTGCCATTACCGTTTGTGTTCAGGGGTCGTAATGAGGGCCGTGTGGTTGGTCGTTGAACAGGTGGCGTCGCCATCTGTTCAACATTCGTACCCGTGATTTCTCTATAACTATAACTCACAGAACAACTTAGCGAAGAGCAGAGCGGTACGATCGTGAGAAACCCATTAAAGCAGGCTGCGGTGCGTGTCATTTATAGCCGGATGCGGCGTGAACGATTTATCCGGGCAACGATACTGACCGAGCGTCTGCAATTAAATAATTATTCATTACCCCATTGATTCAAAAACTCTGCGATTTCATCAATGCGCGCGGGATTAATCCCCGCCTCAGCGGCCATGTCATGCTGGGCTTCTTCGCTGATCTCTTCATTGTTCATCAAACGGGTGAGTAGTAACTGGAAGTAATGGGCCAGCGGTGTGCGTTCTGCGTCTGCGACAGGTTCTGCGCATTCAGTTGCGTATTCATCGGCAATATCGAAATATTTTAATGGGATATCGTGGTTCATTGTTTGCCCCTGGAGTTAATGCGCTAAGCATAAGGGCGGATGATAGCACTCGTGATCCGGGTCATACATCTTTTTATAGTTAATGGCGCGGCGCATTACCCTCAGGCAGGATAATGCGCCGTGCATCCTGGATATTACGTTTCGCTCACCGGCGTTCTGTCACCATCATACAACGGCACTTTGCGATAGCGGCGGATCAGATACCACAAATATGCGCCGCCTAACGAAGCCCATACCAGACCCAGCGTCAGCGAGGTGGCTTCGAGGTTAATCCACAGCACGCCCACCGTCAGCGCGCCAACCAGCGGCATTAATAAATAGTGGAAGTGTTCCTTCCAGCTTTTATTCATTCCTTTGCGCCGCCAGAAGTGGTTGAACACCGACAGGTTAACGAAGGTAAACGCTACCAACGCGCCGAAGTTAATTAACGCTGTGGCGGTAACTAAATCGAAGAACAGCGCCGACATCGCGACAATCCCGACCATAATGACGTTCAGCGCCGGAGTCCGCCATTTCGGATGCACATAGCCAAACACGCGCTCCGGAAACACATTGTCACGCCCCATCACATACAGCAGACGCGACACGCTGGCATGTGAAGCCAGGCCAGACGCTAACGTGTTCACAAACGTGGTGCAGAGGAAAATCGACTGGAACAGCTTGCCGCCGACGTACAGTGCAATTTCCGGCAGCGCGGCGTCCGGGTCTTTAAAGCGGCTGATATCCGGGAAGAACAGCTGCATAAAGAACGACGCCGCAATAAAGATAACGCCGCCGTAGACCGCCGTCAGGAAGATGGCTTTCGGGATCACGCGTGCGGCGTCCGGCGTCTCTTCCGAAAGCGTGGTCACCGCATCGAAACCGAGGAACGAGAAACAGACAATCGTCGCCCCGGTAATAATCGGGATCAAGTGCGCGTTCTCGCTGATAAACGGCTGAAGTGACCAGACGGTGCCAACGCCTTCTCCTTTATGCAGTCCCTGAACCACCAGGAAGATAAACACCACCATGATGGAGATTTGCACCAGCACAAACAGGGTATTGAAGTTAGCCACCAGGTTGACGCTCTTCAGGTTCGCGGCAGTTAAGATGGCGACGAACGTCACCACCCACACCCACGGTGGCACTTCCGGGAAGAGGGCGGAGAGATAGATCTTCGCCAACAAGACGTTGATCATCGGCAAAAAGAGATAATCCAGCAGCGATGACCAGCCGACCATAAAACCGACGTGCGGGTTAATCGACTTTTGCGCGTAGGTATAGGCCGAACCTGCCTCCGGGAACTGGCGAACCAGTTTGCCGTAGCTGATAGCGGTAAACAGCACGCCTGCCAGCGCCAGCAAATAAGATGCCGGAACGTGACCGTTGCTAATACCGGAAACGATGCCAAACGTATCGAACACGGTCATTGGCGTGAGATAGGCCAGACCCATCATCACCACCTGCCACAACTTCAGTGATTTTCGCAGACGGGTTTTGCCGGGTTGCGCAGCAATATTCAGTGGTGAATTAATAGCCATAATTGTTGCCTCCCCTGCGTAATAAGGTTTGCGGTCGTGTCGACCTGAAATCAAACCTGTTTAGCAAGGGAAGCAAAGGGGGCGGAGTCCAGTCAGTCGCAGGGAGGGCGCACACGCAGCCTCCCTCGCCATGCGGGGATTTAATCATCGGCATCATCTCATTTCCTCGTCACAGTCTTAATCGTTAACGGAAGCCCGTTGCCGCCTGCGCTCCATAACGCGACATCCGGGAAATGTCTGGATTACCAGCAAATGTCAGGCCTGGCTCCGCTCAGGCCGATGAAACAACCCCGCAAGGGGTACTATGCGTTTTTCAACATCCACTCAATTTCTGTTTCTGTGATGAGGCGCTCAAACTGCAACAACTCATCATTTTTACAGGCGTGATACACATGGCAAAAACGCTCACCTAAATAGCGGCGCAAATGATCGTTCTCGATAAACTCCCACAGGGCATCGCTCTGGCGAATCGGGAAGGGTAAGCCTTCCTGCTCCAGCCCGTTGCCTTCTACTTCTTCCTGCAACGGCAGTTCGTTATCAAGGCCATGCAAAATACCGGCAAAAATCGCTGCCATCACCAGATATGGGTTGGCATCGGCACCTGCCACGCGATATTCCACGCGGTGGTTATGACGATCGCCGCACGGAATACGCAGGGCGACGGTGCGGTTGTTATGGCCCCACGACGCCTGCGTTGGCACATACATGCCTGGCTGGAAGCGGCGATAGGAATTCACGTTCGGCGCCAGCAGCGCCATTGATGACGGCATCAGGTCGATCATCCCGGCGAGCATCTTTTTCAGCAGCGGCGAATCTTCGCCTTCTGCGTCAGAAAGCACGTTCTCGCCACGATTATTTTGCATACTGATATGGATATGCATCCCGCTGCCCGCGTGCTCTTCATACGGCTTCGCCATAAAAGTGGCGTGCATCTTATGCTTTTCTGCCATCAGGCGCACCAGGCGTTTTAGCGCCAGCGCATCATCGCAGGCTTCCAGCACGTTATCGGTATGGTAAAGGTTGATTTCAAACTGGCCTGGCGAGGCTTCGGCGACCGCACCGTCGGCGGGAATTAACTGTAACTGCGCCAGTTCATCAATATCATTGAGCACATCGGCGAAGTGGTTGAGGTTATCAACCGAGTAAACCTGACTTTGTGTATTGCGGTCATCGGTGCCGGGCGCGCAGGGTGGTTGCAGATACCCTTCAGCGTCGCGCTGGCGATCCAGTAAATAGAACTCCAGCTCTACCGCTACAACCGGGAACAATCCGCGCTGGCGTAGCTGCTGCCACAGGCGGTTAAGTACGTTCCGCGGCTCAACGTCAAAGGGAGCGCCATCTTCATCGACCATGGTCAGGAGTATCTGACCGATAAACTCTGGATCGGCAGCAGAAGGGGTTAAGGTACCGAGTATTGGCACACAAGTACGATCTGGTTCACCCATTTCCTGACCCAGGCCCGCTTCTTCTACTACATTGCCCAGAATATCCATTGCAAACACCGAGGCCGGGAAGTAACACCCTTTTTCCAGCTTCTGCAGACTTGAAACTGGAATGCGTTTCCCACGGAAGCAACCATTCAAATCAGTAAGTAAAACATCAACATATTGTGTATTCGGGTAGCGCTCCAGGTAGCGTTTCACTTCCTGCGTAAAGGCGCTACCCCGCCTCTCTTCTGACTGCTGAACAAAGTTCTCTACTTCAACGATATTGGTTTCCATGATTCTTCGCCTTTGGTTTGTTTTCCGCTCGTTAGCAAAGCGTAAAATATAATGACCACCATTCGAATCTGTATGCAAACTAAATGTTTGTCAAATGTTAAATTGAGTTTGCAAAAATGAAAACCCACTGCTAGATTGAAAAAATATTGAACATAAAGGTCATTTAAACCGCAGTAATGGCGATAATTTAGTCCACTTTGTGAGATTGAGCATGGAAAATATAATGAACAATCCGGTTGTCGGTGTCGTAATGTGCAGGAACAGGCTTAAGGGTCATACGACCCAGACTCTGCAAGAAAAGTATCTGAATGCCATCGTCCACGCGGGCGGTTTACCGATTGCGCTGCCACATGCGCTGGCGGAACCGTCATTACTTGAAGAACTGCTGCCGAAACTCGATGGCATTTATCTTCCAGGTAGTCCCAGCAATGTGCAGCCGCACCTATATGGTGAAAACGGCGATGAGCCTGACGCCGATCCCGGGCGTGATCTTCTGAGCATGGCGTTAATTAATGCCGCACTCGAAAGGCGCATCCCCATTTTCGCCATCTGCCGGGGGTTACAGGAACTGGTGGTAGCAACCGGTGGGTCGTTGCATCGCAAACTGTGCGAACAGCCTGAATTGCTGGAACATCGTGAAGATCCCGAACTACCGGTGGAGCAGCAATATGCGCCGTCGCACGAAGTTCAGGTTGAAGAGGGGGGATTACTGTCTGCATTGTTACCTGAATGTAGCAACTTTTGGGTAAACTCTCTGCATGGACAAGGGGCGAAGGTCGTTAGCCCGCAGTTGCGTGTTGAAGCTCGCTCGCCGGATGGCCTGGTTGAGGCGGTGAGCGTCATCAATCATCCTTTCGCGCTGGGCGTACAGTGGCACCCGGAATGGAACAGTAGCGAGTACGCGCTTTCGCGTATATTGTTCGAGGGCTTTATCACCGCTTGTCAGAACCATATCGCTGAAAAACAGCGACTCTGACCACTACAGTTAAGGAAATGCAAATATGAGTGATGAGGGACTGGCGCCAGGAAAACGCTTGTCAGAAATCCGCCAGCAGCAGGGGCTTTCACAACGTCGTGCCGCCGAACTCTCCGGGCTGACTCACAGTGCTATCAGTACGATAGAACAAGATAAAGTCAGCCCTGCCATCAGTACGCTGCAAAAGCTACTGAAGGTGTATGGTCTGTCACTTTCGGAATTCTTTTCCGAGCCGGAAAAACCTGATGAACCGCAGGTCGTCATTAATCAGGACGACTTAATTGAAATGGGCAGTCAGGGTGTGTCGATGAAGCTGGTGCATAACGGTAACCCGAATCGCACGCTGGCGATGATCTTTGAAACGTACCAGCCGGGCACAACCACTGGGGAAAGAATTAAGCATCAGGGTGAGGAAATAGGCACTGTACTGGAAGGTGAAATTGTTCTGACGATTAATGGTCAGGATTACCACCTCGTCGCGGGGCAAAGTTATGCCATTAATACCGGCATCCCGCACAGTTTCAGTAATACGTCGGCAGGCATTTGCCGAATTATCAGCGCCCATACGCCCACCACGTTTTAATCTTTTTGCTTTTGTAGGCCGGGTAAGCGAAACGCCACCCGGCTAGCTATAAAGGCAATCTATAAAGAATGTCGCCGGAAATAAACGGGCTCATCGCCCGGGGATCTCTGCGCCCTGACGTTCACAAACTGCATATATCTGATAGACGTGAAACAGGAGTCATAATGAATTTTCATCATCTGGCTTACTGGCAGGATAAAGCGTTAAGTCTCGCCATTGAAACCCGCTTATTTATTAACGGTGAATATACCGCTGCGGCGGAAAATGAAACCTTTGAAACCGTTGATCCGGTCACCCAGGCACCGCTGGCGAATATCGCGCGCGGCAAGAGCGCCGATATCGACCGTGCGGTGAGCGCAGCACGCGGCGTATTTGAACGCGGCGACTGGTCGCAGGCCGCCCCGGCAAAACGTAAAGCGGTGCTGAATAAACTCGCCGATTTAATGGAAGTCAACGCCGAAGAGCTGGCACTGCTGGAAACTCTCGACACCGGCAAACCGATTCGTCACAGCCTGCGTGATGATATTCCCGGCGCGGCGCGCGCCATTCGCTGGTACGCCGAAGCGATCGACAAAGTGTATGGCGAAGTGGCGACCACCAGTAGCCATGAGCTGGCGATGATCGTGCGTGAACCGGTCGGCGTGATTGCTGCCATTGTACCGTGGAACTTTCCGCTGCTGCTGACTTGCTGGAAGCTTGGCCCAGCGCTGGCGGCAGGGAACAGCGTGATTCTAAAACCATCTGAAAAATCACCGCTCAGTGCGATTCGTCTCGCGGGGCTGGCGAAAGAAGCAGGTCTGCCGGATGGCGTGCTGAACGTGGTGACGGGGTTTGGTCATGAAGCGGGGCAGGCGCTGTCGCGTCATAACGATATCGACGCCATTGCCTTTACTGGTTCAACCCGCACCGGGAAACAGCTGCTGAAAGATGCTGGCGACAGCAACATGAAACGCGTCTGGCTGGAAGCGGGCGGCAAAAGCGCCAACATCGTTTTCGCTGACTGCCCGGATCTGCAAAAAGCCGCGAGCGCAACAGCCGCAGGTATCTTCTACAACCAGGGCCAGGTGTGCATCGCTGGAACGCGTTTGTTGCTGGAAGAGAGCATCGCCGATGAATTCTTAGCCCTGTTAAAACAGCAGGCGCAAAACTGGCAGCCGGGCCACCCGCTTGATCCCGCGACCACCATGGGCACCTTAATCGACAGCGCTCACGCCGACTCGGTGCATAGCTTTATTCGTGAAGGCGAAGGCAAAGGGCAACTGCTGCTGGATGGACGCAACGCCGAACTGGCAGCGGCCATCGGCCCGACCATCTTTGTGGATGTGGACCCGAATGCGTCCTTAAGTCGCGAAGAGATTTTCGGCCCGGTGCTGGTGGTCACGCGTTTCACATCAGAAGAGCAGGCGCTACAGCTTGCTAATGACAGCCAGTACGGGCTCGGCGCGGCGGTATGGACGCGCGATCTCTCCCGTGCGCACCGCATGAGCCGCCGCCTGAAAGCTGGTTCCGTCTTCGTCAATAACTACAACGACGGCGATATGACCGTGCCGTTTGGCGGCTATAAGCAGAGCGGCAATGGTCGCGATAAATCCCTGCATGCCCTTGAAAAATTCACCGAACTGAAAACCATCTGGATAAGCCTGGAGGCCTGAAATGACCGAACATACCAGCAGTTACTACGCCGCCAGTGCGAATCAATACGCGCAATTCGACACGCTGAATGAGTCGATTTCCTGCGACGTTTGCGTGGTCGGTGGCGGCTATACCGGGCTGTCTTCCGCGCTGCATCTGGCAGAAGCGGGCTTTGACGTGGTGGTTCTCGAAGCCTCACGTATCGGCTTTGGCGCCAGCGGGCGCAACGGCGGGCAGCTTGTGAACTCCTACAGCCGCGACATCGACGTTATCGAAAAAAGCTACGGCATGGACACCGCCCGTATGCTTGGCAGCATGATGTTTGAGGGTGGAGAAATCATCCGCGAGCGCATCAAACGTTATCAGATTGACTGCGACTACCGCCCCGGCGGCCTGTTTGTAGCGATGAATGATAAACAGCTCGCCACGCTCGAAGAGCAGAAAGAGAACTGGGAACGCTACGGTAATAAACAGCTGGAGATGCTGGACGCCAACGCCATTCGCCGCGAAGTGGCCAGCGATCGCTACACCGGCGCGCTGCTGGATCACAGTGGCGGGCATATCCACCCGTTGAACCTCGCCATTGGCGAAGCGGACGCCATCCGCCTGAACGGTGGGCGCGTGTATGAGCTCTCTGCGGTGACGCAGATCCAGCACACTACGCCCGCCGTGGTGCGCACTGCCAAAGGCCAGGTGACGGCGAAGTATGTGATTGTCGCCGGGAATGCGTACCTGGGCGATAAAGTGGAGCCGGAACTGGCGAAACGCAGTATGCCGTGCGGCACGCAGGTGATCACTACCGAACGGCTTTCCGATGAGTTAGCCCGTTCGCTGATCCCGAAAAACTACTGCGTTGAAGACTGTAATTATCTGCTTGATTACTACCGTCTTACCGCCGACAACCGCCTGCTGTACGGCGGCGGTGTGGTGTACGGCGCGCGCGCCCCGGATGACGTTGAGCGTCTTGTGGTGCCGAAACTGCTGAAAACCTTCCCGCAGCTGAAGGGCGTGAAAATTGATTACCGCTGGACGGGCAACTTCCTGCTGACCCTTTCACGGATGCCGCAGTTCGGTCGCCTTGATACCAACATTTATTACATGCAGGGCTACAGCGGCCACGGCGTGACCTGTACCCATCTCGCTGGGCGTTTGATTGCCGAACTGCTGCGCGGTGACGCCGAACGTTTCGACGCCTTCGCCAATCTCCCGCATTACCCGTTCCCCGGCGGGCGCACGCTGCGCGTGCCGTTTACCGCGATGGGCGCGGCTTATTACAGCCTGCGCGATCGTCTGGGCGTTTAATTTCCGATTAACCGTGAAGAGTCAAAAGGTGTGAAACATGAGCAACAATGAATTCCATCAGCGTCGTCTTTCTGCCACTCCGCGCGGGGTTGGCGTGATGTGTAACTTCTTCGCCCAGTCGGCTGAAAATGCCACGCTGAAGGATGTTGAAGGCAACGAATATATCGATTTCGCCGCAGGCATCGCGGTGCTGAACACCGGACATCGCCATCCTGAACTGGTGGCGGCAGTGGAACAGCAACTGCAACAGTTTACCCACACGGCGTATCAGATCGTGCCATACGAAAGCTACGTCACCCTGGCGGAGAAAATCAACGCCCTGGCCCCGGTGAGCGGGCAGGCTAAAACCGCGTTCTTCACCACCGGCGCAGAAGCGGTTGAGAACGCGGTGAAAATCGCCCGCGCCCATACCGGACGCCCTGGCGTGATTGCGTTTAGCGGCGGCTTCCACGGTCGTACGTTTATGACCATGGCGTTAACTGGAAAGGTCGCGCCGTACAAAATTGGCTTCGGCCCGTTCCCCGGTTCGGTGTATCACGTGCCGTATCCGTCAGAACTGCATGGCATTTCGACGCAAGATTCCCTTGACGCCATCGAACGCTTGTTTAAATCGGACATTGAAGCGAAGCAGGTGGCGGCGATTATTTTCGAACCGGTGCAGGGCGAGGGCGGCTTCAACGTGGCGCCAAAAGAGCTGGTTTCTGCCATTCGCCGCTTGTGCGACGAACACGGCATCGTGATGATTGCCGATGAAGTGCAAAGCGGTTTTGCGCGTACAGGTAAATTGTTTGCCATGGATCATTACGCCGATAAGCCGGATTTAATGACGATGGCGAAAAGCCTGGCGGGCGGTATGCCGCTTTCAGGCGTGGTCGGTAACGCGAATATTATGGACGCCCCCGCGCCGGGCGGGCTTGGCGGTACCTACGCCGGGAACCCGCTGGCGGTGGCTGCCGCGCACGCGGTGCTCAACATTATCGACAAAGAATCACTTTGCGAACGCGCGAATCAACTGGGCCAGCGCCTGACAAACACGCTTATTGAGGCCAAAGAAAACGTTCCGGCGATCGCGGCAGTACGTGGTCTGGGGTCGATGATTGCAGCAGAGTTTAACGATCCGCAAACGGGCGAACCGTCAGCGGAGATTGCGCAGAAAATCCAGCAACGTGCGCTGGCGCAGGGGCTGCTACTCCTGACCTGTGGCGCATACGGCAACGTGATTCGTTTCCTGTATCCGCTGACCATCCCGGATGCGCAATTCGATGCGGCAATGAAAATTTTGCAGGATGCGCTGAGAGATTAATACGCAGAAGCGAAGGCCAACGCAATAATGCCTGATGCGCCGCGCTTATCAGGCCTACAAATGACGTATTGATTATGTAGGCCGAATAAGGCGTTCACGCCGTATCCGGCAAGTTGTATTGCCCAACTTCGCTAAATCTGGTGCTTTTTCAACAACGCGCGGAACTGATGATAGGTTAATCCCAGCAATTCAGCTGCGCGTTTCTGGTTATATTTCCCCTGTTGCAAACTGAGTTGCAGCAACTCTTTTTCCTGCTGCATCTGAAACTCACGTAAATCCAGCGGCAGCGTCGGAAGCGAGGTGGTTTCTGAAACGGCGATGGCTTCTTCAGGTGGACGCCGTTTAAAGGGATCAATAATGATGTCATCAAGCGGATAATCGCTGGTGCCGTGGCGATACACCGAACGTTCCACCACGTTTTTCAATTCACGAATATTTCCCGGCCAGCGATAATTCAGCAACGTTTCTCTGGCGCGCTCGGTAAAACCCGGGAACAGAGGCAGTTTGATTTCCCGACACATCTGGATGGCAAAATGTTCTGCCATCAACATAATGTCGCTTTCGCGTTCGCGCAGTGGTGGCAGTTGCACAACATCAAAAGCCAGCCGGTCGAGCAGGTCAGCGCGAAAAGTACCTTCATTGACCATCGCCGGAAGATCGGCATTCGTCGCGCATACCAACCGCACATTCACCTGCAATGGCTGGCTGCCGCCAACGCGCTCCAGTTCACCATACTCAATCACGCGCAATAATTTTTCCTGCACCATCATCGGTGCTGTAGCGAGTTCATCAAGAAATAGCGTACCGCCGTCGGCACGTTCAAATCTCCCTGGATGACGTTTTTGCGCACCGGTAAACGCCCCCGCTTCGTGACCAAATAGTTCGGAATCCAGCAGATTTTCATTTAACGCCGCGCAGTTAAGGGAAATAAACGGCCCTTGCCAACGAGAGGAGAGATAATGCAGACGGCTGGCGATCAGCTCTTTACCTGTTCCGCGCTCGCCGATGATGAGCACCGGTTTGTCCAGCGGTGCGAGATGCGAAACCTGCTCTAAAACTTCGAGAAAGCTGTTCGCCTCACCGAGTAAGTTATCTTTGTATTCTGCCATGATGAAATTCGCCACTTGTTAGTGTAATTCGCTAATTCATCCTGGCATGTTGCTGTTGATTCTTCAATCAGATCTTTATAAATCAAAAAGATAAAAAATTGGCACGCAAATTGTATTAACAGTTCAGCAGGACAATCCTGAACGAAGAAATCAAGAGGACAACATTATGGGTATTTTTTCTCGCTTTGCCGACATCGTGAATGCCAACATCAACGCTCTGTTAGAGAAAGCGGAAGATCCGCAGAAACTGGTGCGTCTGATGATCCAGGAAATGGAAGACACGCTGGTTGAAGTGCGTTCTACTTCGGCACGTGCGCTGGCGGAAAAGAAACAGCTGACTCGCCGTATTGAACAAGCGTCGGCGCGTGAAGTTGAGTGGCAGGAAAAAGCCGAACTGGCACTGCTGAAAGATAGAGAAGACCTGGCGCGTGCGGCGTTAATTGAAAAACAGAAACTGACCGATCTGATTAAGTCCCTGGAACATGAAGTGACGCTGGTGGACGATACGCTGGTGCGTATGAAGAAAGAGATTGGCGAGCTGGAAAACAAATTGAGCGAAACTCGTGCTCGCCAGCAGGCATTGATGTTGCGTCATCAGGCCGCAAACTCGTCGCGCGATGTGCGTCGTCAGTTGGACAGTGGCAAACTGGATGAAGCGATGGCCCGTTTCGAATCTTTCGAGCGCCGTATCGACCAGATGGAAGCAGAAGCGGAAAGCCACAGTTTCGGCAAACAAAAATCGCTGGATGATCAGTTTGCCGAGCTGAAAGCTGATGATGCAATCAGCGAGCAACTGGCACAATTAAAAGCCAAAATGAAGCAAGACAATCAATAATAACATCCAGGCGGCGTCCGAACACGCCGCCGCTCATCCCTTAAGGAGTCCTTATGAGCGCGCTATTTCTGGCTATTCCGTTAACCATCTTTGTGCTGTTTGTTTTACCGATTTGGTTATGGCTGCATTACAGCAACCGCTCCAGTCGTGGAGAGCTTTCGCAAAGCGAACAACAGCGATTAGCGCAACTGGCTGATGAAGCAAAACGGATGCGCGAGCGTATTCAGGCGCTGGAATCCATTCTTGATGCTGAACATCCGAACTGGAGGGATCGCTAATGGCGGGTATTAATCTCAATAAAAAATTATGGCGCATTCCACAACAGGGCATGGTACGCGGGGTCTGTGCCGGGATTGCTAACTATTTTGATGTACCGGTAAAACTGGTACGTATTCTGGTGGTGCTGTCGATTTTCTTCGGCCTGGCGCTGTTTACCCTGGTTGCTTACATCATTTTGTCATTTGCGCTTGACCCGATGCCTGACAACATGGCGTTTGGTGAACAACAACCTTCCAGCAGCGAATTGCTGGATGAAGTCGACCGTGAACTGGCGGCCAGTGAAACGCGTTTACGCGAGATGGAACGTTATGTCACTTCCGACACCTTCACGCTACGTAGCCGTTTCCGTCAACTGTGAGGAAAGTTATGAATACTCGCTGGCAACAGGCCGGGCAAAAGATGAAGCCTGGTTTCAAATTAGCAGGCAAGCTGGTACTTCTTACCGCACTGCGCTATGGCCCGGCGGGTGTGGCTGGTTGGGCGATAAAATCAGTTGCTCGCCGACCGCTGAAAATGTTGCTGGCTGTGGCGCTGGAACCGCTATTAAGTCGGGCTGCCAATAAACTGGCGCAGCGTTATAAAAGGTGAGGGGAGTTCCGCAAAAATTGTTAGATCTCAGGCGTATAATGGATGGCAATTTTCATCCATAGAAGGATATTTATATGTTTAAAAAAGGCTTACTTGCTCTGACTCTGGTGTTTTCACTGCCTGTTTTCGCCGTTGAACACTGGATAGATGTTCGTGTTCCAGAGCAGTATCAGCAAGAGCACGTTCAGGGGGCCATCAATATTCCCCTAAAGGAAGTGAAAGAGCGCATAGCCACCGCCGTTCCGGATAAAAACGACACCGTGAAAGTGTATTGCAACGCCGGACGCCAGTCCGGGCAGGCAAAAGAGATCCTCAACGAGATGGGATATACCCACGTTGAGAACGTCGGTGGACTGAAAGACATCGAAATGCCGAAGGTCAAAGGTTAACAAATTATTGCCTGAGCGGTGTAAATAACGCCGCTTATTCATTTGATAAATCAAAATTAACCCACATTATTATCTCCAGTATCTAATCCTTTCTACGGCTTTCTGGCACAGGACAGCAATGAAGCGACTTAAAAATGAACTTAATGCGCTGGTGAATCGGGGTGTCGACAGACATCTGCGCCTCGCTGTAACCGGACTTAGCCGCAGCGGCAAAACAGCGTTTATCACCGCGATGGTGAATCAGTTGCTCAATATTCATGCCGGAGCACGCTTGCCGCTATTATGCGCGGTGCGTGAAGAGCGCCTGCTGGGCGTAAAACGCATTCCCCAGCGTGACTTTGGTATTCCGCGCTTCACCTATGATGAAGGGCTGGCGCAGTTATATGGCGATCCTCCCGCCTGGCCGACGCCAACGCGCGGCGTCAGTGAAATCCGCCTGGCGCTACGTTTTAAATCGAATGATTCACTGCTGCGTCACTTCAAAGACACCTCCACGCTGTATCTGGAGATTGTGGATTATCCTGGCGAATGGCTGCTCGACCTGCCGATGCTGGCGCAGGATTACTTAAGTTGGTCGCGGCAGATGACGGGTTTACTCAATGGTCAGCGCGGCGAATGGTCGGCGAAATGGCGAATGATGAGCGAAGGGCTGGATCCGTTAGCGCCTGCCGACGAAAACCGACTGGCGGATATTGCCGCCGCGTGGACCGATTATCTCCACCAGTGTAAACAGCAGGGGCTGCACTTTATTCAGCCAGGGCGCTTTGTTTTGCCTGGCGATATGGCAGGAGCGCCCGCGCTGCAATTCTTCCCGTGGCCTGATGTCGATGCCTGGGGCGAGTCCAAACTGGCGCAGGCCGATAAACACACCAACGCCGGAATGCTGCGCGAGCGGTTTAATTATTACTGTGAGAAGGTGGTGAAAGGGTTCTATAAGAATCATTTTCTGCGCTTTGACCGCCAGATTGTGCTGGTGGATTGCCTGCAACCTCTCAACAGTGGGCCACAGGCATTTAATGATATGCGTCTGGCGCTGACGCAGCTGATGCAAAGTTTCCACTACGGGCAGCGTACCCTGTTCCGGCGCTTGTTCTCGCCGGTAATCGACAAACTGTTGTTTGCTGCTACTAAAGCGGACCATGTGACCATCGATCAGCACGCCAATATGGTTTCATTACTGCAACAACTGATTCAGGATGCCTGGCAAAATGCGGCGTTCGAAGGGATCAGCATGGACTGCCTGGGGCTAGCGTCAGTTCAGGCGACCACCAGCGGCATTATTGATGTTAACGGTGAGAAAATCCCGGCGCTGCGCGGTAATCGACTCAGCGATGGCGCACCGCTCACTGTTTATCCTGGCGAAGTTCCCGCACGTTTGCCCGGTCAGGCGTTCTGGGATAAGCAAGGCTTCCAGTTTGAAGCGTTTCGTCCGCAGGTGATGGATGTCGATAAACCGCTGCCGCATATTCGTCTTGATGCTGCGCTGGAATTTTTAATAGGAGATAAATTGCGATGACCGAACCGTTAAAACCACGTATTGATTTCGACGGTCCGCTGGAGGTCGATCAGAATCCAAAATTCAGGGCGCAGCAGACCTTTGACGAAAATCAGGCGCAAAATTTTGCCCCGGCAACGCTCGAAGAAGCACAGGAAGAAGAGGGGCAAGTCGAAGCGGTAATGGATGCAGCGTTACGTCCGAAACGCAGTCTGTGGCGCAAAATGGTGATGGGCGGGCTGGCGCTGTTTGGCGCAAGCGTTGTTGGTCAGGGTGTGCAGTGGACGATGAACGCCTGGCAAACTCAGGACTGGGTGGCGCTGGGCGGTTGTGCCGCTGGGGCATTGATAATCGGCGCTGGCGTGGGTTCTGTGGTAACAGAATGGCGGCGCTTATGGCGCTTGCGCCAGCGTGCACACGAACGCGACGAAGCACGCGATTTGTTGCACAGCCACGGCACGGGTAAAGGCCGCGCATTTTGCGAAAAACTGGCGCAGCAGGCGGGTATTGATCAGTCTCATCCGGCGCTGCAGCGCTGGTATGCCTCAATCCATGAAACGCAGAACGATCGTGAAGTGGTTAGTTTGTATGCTCACCTGGTCCAGCCGGTTTTAGATGCCCAGGCGCGGCGCGAAATCAGCCGATCAGCGGCGGAGTCGACGTTGATGATTGCGGTCAGCCCGCTGGCGCTGGTGGATATGGCCTTCATCGCCTGGCGTAATTTGCGCCTGATTAATCGCATCGCCACGCTGTATGGCATTGAACTGGGGTATTACAGCCGCCTGCGCCTGTTTAAACTGGTCTTGCTGAATATCGCTTTCGCGGGTGCCAGCGAACTGGTACGTGAAGTGGGGATGGACTGGATGTCGCAGGATCTCGCCGCGCGCTTGTCTACTCGCGCCGCTCAGGGAATAGGTGCCGGGTTACTGACCGCACGACTGGGGATCAAAGCTATGGAACTTTGCCGCCCGCTGCCGTGGATTGACAATGACAAACCACGTTTGGGTGATTTCCGTCGTCAGCTCATCGGTCAGGTAAAAGAGACGTTACAAAAGAGCAAAACGTCCGGCGAAAAATAGTGCACTTTCGGGCACTGATCGGATACCTTTACGCCGAAGTGCCCGTTTATCCATCGTTGTGTCAATGTTTGTTGACAGAAACCTTCCTGCTACTCGAATAGTGTCATATCATCATATTTATTGTTCTTTTTCATGTGAAGGTTCCCATGCGTCTGGAAGTCTTTTGTGAAGACCGACTCGGTCTGACCCGCGAATTGCTCGACCTACTGGTGCTAAGAGGCATCGATTTACGCGGTATTGAGATTGACCCAATCGGGCGGATTTACCTGAATTTTGCCGAACTGGATTTTGACAGTTTCAGCAGTTTGATGGCGGAAATACGCCGTATCGCGGGCGTTACCGATGTGCGCACTGTGCCGTGGATGCCTTCCGAGCGAGAACATCAGGCGTTGAGCGCATTGCTTGAAGCACTGCCTGAACCCGTGCTTTCTGTCGATATGAAAAGCAAGGTGGACATGGCAAACCCGGCGAGCTGTCAGCTATTCGGGCAAAAACTGGATCGCTTACGCAATCATACCGCTGCGCAATTGATTAACGGATTTAATTTTTTACGTTGGCTTGAGAGCGACCCGCAAGATTCACATAACGAACATGTAGTGATTAATGGACAAAATTTCCTGATGGAGATAACGCCTGTCTATCTTCAGGATGAAAACGACCAACATGTCCTGACCGGTGCGGTAGTGATGCTGCGCTCAACAATCCGTATGGGCCGTCAGTTGCAAAATGTGGCTGCCCAGGATGTCAGCGCTTTCAGTCAGATTGTCGCCATCAGTCCTAAAATGAAGCATGCGGTAGAGCAGGCGCAAAAGTTAGCAATGTTAAGCGCGCCGCTGCTGATCACGGGTGATACCGGCACGGGTAAAGATCTCTTTGCTTACGCTTGCCATCAGGCAAGCCCTCGTGCGAGCAAACCTTATCTGGCGCTGAACTGTGCTTCTATTCCAGAAGATGCTGTAGAGAGTGAACTGTTCGGACATGCGCCAGAGGGGAAAAAAGGATTCTTCGAACAGGCGAACGGCGGCTCGGTTTTGCTGGATGAGATTGGCGAGATGTCGCCGCGAATGCAGGCAAAATTATTGCGTTTTCTCAACGATGGCACTTTCCGTCGCGTTGGGGAAGACCACGAAGTGCATGTGGATGTGCGGGTAATTTGCGCGACGCAGAAGAATCTGGTCGAGCTGGTGCAAAAAGGCATGTTCCGCGAAGATCTCTATTATCGTTTGAACGTGCTGACGTTAAATCTGCCGCCGCTGCGGGACTGTCCGCAGGACATCATGCCGTTAACCGAGCTATTTGTTGCCCGATTTGCTGACGAGCAGGGAGTGCCGCGTCCGAAACTGGCCGCTGACCTGAATACCGTGCTTACACGTTATGCATGGCCGGGTAACGTGCGGCAGTTGAAAAACGCCATTTACCGCGCACTGACGCAACTGGAAGGTTATGAACTGCGTCCGCAGGATATTTTGCTGCCAGATTATGACGCTGCAACTGTGGCCGTTGGTGAAGATGCTATGGAAGGTTCGCTGGACGAAATCACCAGCCGTTTTGAACGTTCGGTATTAACCCAGCTTTATCGCAATTACCCCAGTACGCGCAAACTGGCAAAACGTTTGGGCGTTTCACACACCGCGATTGCCAATAAATTGCGGGAATATGGATTGAGTCAGAAGAAGAGCGAAGAATAAGTGGGATAAATGCCTGATGGCGCAATACCATCAGGCATAATAATTTACGCTTTCAGTACCGCGAGAGCTGCTTCGTAATCCGGCTCAGTGGTGATTTCATTGACCAACTGACTGAAGATCACATTATCATTTTCATCAATAACGACAACCGCACGAGCCGCCAGACCTTTCAGTGGGCCTTCAGCGATCTCAACGCCGTAAGCTTGCAGGAATTCAGCGTTACGGAAAGTGGAGAGAGTGATAACGTTGTTCAGACCTTCCGCGCCGCAGAAACGAGACTGAGCAAACGGCAGATCGGCGGAGATGCACAGCACAACCGTGTTGTCGATTTCGGTTGCCAGTTGGTTAAACTTACGTACTGATGCGGCGCAAACACCGGTATCAATGCTCGGGAAAATGTTCAGCACTTTGCGTTTGCCCGCAAACTGACCGAGGGTGACGTCAGACAGATCTTTTGCCACGAGAGTAAAAGTCTGCGCTTTGCTACCCGCTTGCGGGATGGAATTGGCGACTGTAACCGGGTTGCCCTGGAAATGAACGATTTGTGACATGATTATCTTTCCTGTTTACATATAGTTAACGTCACGCCTAGTTTATGCTAACTGTCAATAACACAGCAATCGCTATTTGCGCTTAATCCGCAGACCACCGCGGCAACAAGGAGTAAAGATGAGAACCGTTAAGGTATTTGAGGAAGCCTGGCCGTTACATACCCCGTTTGTTATTGCGCGAGGAAGCCGCAGTGAAGCGCGCGTGGTGGTGGTTGAACTGGAAGAAGATGGCGTCAAAGGTACGGGCGAATGTACGCCTTATCCGCGCTATGGCGAAAGTGATGCCTCAGTCATGGCGCAAATAATGAGCGTGGTCCCACAACTGGAAAAAGGGCTGACGCGCGCAGAGTTGCAAAAAGTTCTGCCTGCCGGTGCAGCGCGTAATGCGCTGGATTGTGCGCTGTGGGATCTGGCCGCAAGACAACAGCAGCAGACGCTGGCTGTACTTACCGGTATCTCTCTTCCTGAAACGATCACCACTGCGCAGACGGTAGTGATCGGTACGCCGGATCAGATGGCAGGCAGTGCCGCAGCACTATGGCAGGCTGGGGCTAAGCTGCTAAAAGTGAAGCTGGATAATCATCTTATCAGCGAGCGGATGGTGGCGATTCGCGCGGCAGTGCCGGATGCGACGTTAATTGTTGATGCTAATGAATCCTGGCGTGCGGAAGGACTGGCGGCTCGATGCCAGTTGCTGGCCGATTTAGGCGTCGCAATGCTGGAGCAACCTCTCCCGGCTCAGGACGATGCGGCGCTGGAGAATTTTATCCATCCATTGCCTATTTGCGCGGACGAAAGTTGTCATACCCGCAGCAACCTGAAGGCGCTGAAAGGGCGCTATGAGATGGTTAATATCAAGCTTGATAAAACCGGCGGCCTGACGGAAGCGTTGGCGCTGGCAACAGAAGCGCGTGCACAAGGTTTCAGCCTGATGTTGGGCTGCATGTTATGCACCTCACGCGCCATTAGCGCAGCATTACCGCTGGCGCCGCAGGTCAGCTTCGCCGATCTCGACGGGCCGACCTGGCTGGCGGTGGATGTGGAACCGGCTCTTCAGTTTACGACCGGCGAATTGCATCTTTAGGATGCCAGCGCAGTAAATTCGCCATCGCAAAAAGATATTTTTCGCTGGCTTCATCGGCGGAGATGGGGGGAAACTCAGCAGTGATACAGTGCAAGTTCAGGTCTGCACACCAACTGCCAAAGGATCCGGGGGTGTCGTAGCCGACGCTGGTTACCAGCGGCAATTCAAATGCCTGGGCCAGCCATTCACCTAATTCGCTGTGTCTGGGATCTTCAATACACGCCAGCGGATCGTGGAACGAGACGACCCAGGCGGGCTGAATGCGGTGAATGAGTTGGCATAACGCCTGGGTTTCAGGTTCGGAGCCGGGTTTATCTCCGGTCAGCAAGACAACGTCGCGCTCTTCGGCGGCACTGTTCCAGCGATAAACCGTTTCACCTTCCTTCCAGTTCGCCGCGGGAAAGTTTCGGTTTAAATCCACACCATTAGCATTGGCACGTAGACCCAACTGGCAACCGTCGGGATTCACACACAGCACCACATGATGGCGGCGCAAAGACGGTGTTAATGTGCGTAATGCGCAGGAGAGGGCGACGACGGAAGAATTCTCATCGCCGTGGGTACCAGCAAGAATCAAACCACTTTCGCTGCTGGCGGCATGGGCGGGAAACCAGAGCAGCGGCGCACCCAATAATGAACGTCCGTAATGTTCAGTTCCTGGGGGGAAAGCGCCCCGTTCGGCGCGTGGGCGAGTCACGGTCATAATCGTCTCTGACAATAGAAGTATTACAGGCAGTGTTGTGCAAATTTTGTGGATTATCAAATCCTTTTCGACAACGATATGTTATCGATCTTTTATCACTTTTTTGCCGGAAGTTATTTGCATTTCTTTAAGGAGAAACAAATAATTACGCATCAATATTAACGTCGGTTTGAGGGTAACTTATGAAGCACTCTGTTTCAGTAACTTGTTGTGCGCTGTTAGTCAGCAGCATTTCTCTTTCGTATGCTGCTGATGTTCCGAGCGGCACAGTACTGGCAGACAAGCAGGAGCTGGTGCGTCATATTAAGGATGAGCCTGCATCATTGGATCCCGCGAAAGCGGTTGGTTTGCCAGAGATTCAGGTGATTCGCGATTTGTTTGAAGGACTCGTGAATCAGAATGAAAAAGGGGAGATTGTCCCCGGCGTCGCCACCCAGTGGAAAAGCAATGACAACCGTATCTGGACCTTTACCCTGCGCGATGATGCTAAATGGGCAGATGGCACACCGGTTACCGCGCAGGATTTTGTCTATAGCTGGCAACGTCTGGTAGACCCGAAAACGTTGTCCCCATTTGCCTGGTTTGCCGCGCTGGCGGGGGTAAACAATGCTCAGGCGATTATTGATGGTAAAGCCACGCCTGACCAACTTGGCGTCACTGCCGTTGATGCCCATACCCTGAAGATCCAGCTTGATAAGCCATTGCCGTGGTTTGTTAATTTGACGGCCAACTTTGCCTTCTTCCCGGTGCAAAAAGCCAACGTTGAAAGCGGTAAAGATTGGACAAAACCAGGGAAACTTATCGGCAACGGCGCATATGTGCTTAAAGAACGCGTAGTGAATGAAAAGCTGGTGGTTGTACCGAATACCCATTATTGGGATAACGCAAAAACGGTACTGCAAAAAGTGACTTTCCTGCCGATTAACCAGGAGTCCGCTGCCACGAAACGTTATCTTGCAGGTGATATTGATATCACTGAGTCCTTCCCGAAAAATATGTATCAAAAGCTGTTGAAGGATATTCCAGGGCAGGTTTATACACCGCCGCAGCTGGGGACTTATTATTATGCCTTCAATACGCAAAAAGGTCCGACGGCAGATCAACGCGTTCGTTTGGCATTAAGTATGACGATTGACCGCCGCCTGATGACGGAAAAAGTATTAGGCACCGGTGAAAAACCAGCATGGCATTTTACGCCAGATGTTACTGCCGGATTTACGCCGGAGCCTTCGCCGTTTGAACAAATGAGTCAGGAAGAACTGAATGCGCAGGCAAAAACTTTGTTGAGCGCAGCCGGTTATGGTCCGCAAAAACCGCTGAAGCTGACGCTGTTGTATAACACTTCAGAAAACCATCAGAAAATTGCGATTGCCGTAGCGTCGATGTGGAAAAAGAATCTTGGTGTGGACGTCAAATTGCAAAATCAGGAATGGAAAACCTATATCGATAGCCGTAACACCGGTAATTTTGACGTTATCCGCGCATCATGGGTAGGGGACTATAATGAACCGTCTACCTTCCTGACGCTGTTAACGTCAACGCACTCGGGAAATATTTCACGGTTTAATAATCCGGCATACGATAAAGTGCTGGCCCAGGCATCGACTGAAAATACCGTTAAAGCGCGCAATGCCGATTACAACGCGGCAGAGAAAATTCTCATAGAACAAGCGCCTATTGCACCGATTTACCAGTATACCAATGGGCGATTAATCAAACCGTGGTTGAAAGGTTATCCAATTAATAACCCGGAAGATGTGGCGTATAGTCGCACAATGTATATTGTGAAGCATTAATATGATGTCATCTGGCGCGTTTATGCGCGCCAGATTTAACAACCCCGATAAAATACCTTCTTTTTTAAAATCCCCCCTATAAAAATCACACCCAAGATAATTATTTGAATTTTTCTGCCAATGTCCAGCATAAATAACAATCAAATATTTTATTTAAAAGGTGTATTACATACTCCCAATATAAGCTGTGCTTTACTTTTCTTTACAACGCAAGACGTATTGCGTTCCTTGTGAAAATTTTCATTCGCAAACAGACACACAGCTAAAATGGGGTGGTAAAATGAAAAAATCCTTAGCTATTCCTTTAGTTATCTCGTTATTACTCCTTCATTATCCTTCTTTAAGCCTGGCCGCAGAATCACTGCCCGATGCCACGTCGTTGGGGCTGGAAAACTTAACGAATGATCTCTCACGACAAGAATTGTTTGTAAAAATACTGGAATCGGATCCATCTCGTGATAAAGAGTTTGATTCCTTTGCGGTAAAAAAATATTTTAAATTTCCGGCTGATGTCGCTTACGATTCGGTATTGAATCAACCACGACCCAGTTCTTTATTTGGTGTGGATATCAGCCATCATAACGGTAAAAACTTCCCGATCGAACTGTTGGCAAAAAATAAGTCTGTGTTCTTGTATATGAAGTCCAGTCAAGGAACGCGTTATGTTGATCCTGAATTCGCCGGTTTTTGGCTGCGGGCTGGGGATACTGAGCGAGGGATAAAACTTCACCGTGGGGCCTACCACTTTCTTTCCAGTGGCACACCGGCAGACGACGCGGAATTGTGGGGACGCAAGCAGGCAATGACGTTTGTTAAAGTTATTAAAGCCAATGGCGGGTTAAGGGCGACAGATATGCCACCGGCGGTGGATGTTGAGTGGGATGTAGATTCATCAACAGGTAAGGACCGCTGGCAGAAGCGTAAACCCACTGAAATAATCACGATGATCAAGGCATTCACCGCGCAGGTAGAAGCCGATTTAGGGCGTAAACCGGTTATCTACACTGCGCGGGCGTGGTGGAAAGATGCCGTCGGCGGAGAAAAAAGTTTTGCCCAGGTTGCAGAACATAATCTGTGGCTGGCTGATTATTCTAATCAGGCACAGGCCAGCGAAACGCCGCGTTCAATTAACCAGACAAAATGGGCAATCTGGCAGTTTACCGATGCTGCGCAGCTTAATTTGGGATCAAGTCAGAAATTCGATGCCAGTATATACAAGGGCCCGACCGCTGAGTTTTATTCCACTCTGGGTGTGCAGGAGTTTTAAATCATGAACAGGCGATGGCCAAATTTATGTAAAACGGTCCTGGGGCTGTTAATTGCAGGAATATCACTGGGAATGACTGATGCCCGCGCAGATGACATTTGCAAAAATGGCGCAATGGTCCCTGATGAATATTGTCATTTTTTTGTCCACTATGGGCCAGAGAACCCAGGGAAACTGGATATCCGGATCAGTGATGCGTTAAAAATACCCGATCAGGATGCAGCGAAAACGCGCTCCATCGGGTTGATTATTGCAATTTCAAAATATCCACTATTACATGCAGATATTCCGGCAGCCGCGGTGGATGGCCAAAGAATGGCTGATTTTCTGATCAACGGACAGAAGTTTGATGAGGTTATTTTATTGAGAGATCAGGAAGCTTCATTAGATAATATTAATTATTTTTTAAAGGAATATTTACCTGCCAGAGGGATGATGTTTGATAAGAAAGCTCGCTTGTTAATTGCTTATTCAGGCCATGGTCGTTTTGGCACTCAAAATGGTAATTCTGATAAAGCACCTGCATTTGTATTGAGCAACGCTACGGATATTGATGGTTCAAAAGGCATGTATGAAATGCCAGCTTTGAACACACAACTTAATATTCTGGCAAAGCGTTATTTCCATGTTCTGACTTTAGTCAATGCCTGCTTTGGTTCTGGCTTGTATGGCATGACTATCGGCGCGGGTAATTCTAACTCGTACAGTAATCCTGGTGCCTATGCAATAGCTGCCGGTGATGATAAAACAGAGGTTTACTCACTGGAGGTAAAGCGCGGCAGTGTCTTTTTCGATACAATTATCAAAGGAGTAACGAATGGCGTTGCCGACGAACGTTTTGGTAAGTCGTATATGGTAAAAGTAGATGGAAAAAAGGAATACTACGCAGGAATAACCAGAACGTTGAGTTTATTTATCTATGTTAATGATCAATATTCAGATATTAATGAAAAACTGGATGAACAAGGTAAGGGATTACATTTAAGCGATGCCTGGATAGGTGCAACAGAAATGCCAGCGGGTCCAGGGGGATTCTTCTTCATCAATGAACCTGCGGCAAGTCGTCTGGATAATAAGACTCAGCTAGCTGCGGGTAAAGCAGGGGAGTTTACGAATATTGATGTAGCCTCATTCTCGATTGATAAGTCAGCCCCTGTCCCCGCAGATAATCAGGAAAATGATAATAAATCGATTGAGATTCCTTATGGCCCCGTAAGTGCAATTCCCAACCGTCCTGACATTCGTATTTTTAAAACGCCGGAAATTTACCCGATTCACGGGCATGATATTTCTTCTAACGATGGCGAAATAGACTGGAAATTATTCCAGGAAAAATCGTCTGCGCGTTTTGTGTATGCGAGAGTGGTTGGCTGGAGAGGTCCCGATTCATCATTTAAGTCTCACTGGAAACAATTAGCTGATTCCAAATTTGATCGTGGAGGTTATTTCAAATTTGATTTTTGCCGCACACCTGAGGCGCAATTGGAAACGGCAAAAAGTCTCCTGCCCGCAGAGCCGAAAATGTTACCGCCCGGCATTTTATTGGTAAATCCTGAAGGTGAAGATACAACTCAACTAAACTGCTTTAAAAAATCTGGAATGGCTAATGCACGTAATGATATTTTGCGTTTTGCCGATTTAATCTACCAAAATTATCACAAAACCCCCATATTTTATGGAAATCATAATAACCTGTCACATTTCATGGATAGTCGATTCGAGCAGTATATGGTGTGGATGGGGTATTGGGGACAAGCTGGTGTGAAGCTTGAAGGACGCAATCCCTGGACGCTTTGGCAATATTCAGGGAATGAAACGGTACCGGGGATCGGTCACAGTACGGAGTCTGAAGTTTTCTTTGGTACTGAGGAACAATATGTTCAGTTTAAAGCTGGCGAGAATAATGTCGCGCTGGCTGCTGTTAATTGAATAATAAATAAGACTGGATGGCGAATAAGCATATCGCCATCCAGTTTCTGCAGGTTATTACTTCACCTGTTCTGGTAGTGTGTTATTCTCCATATACAACGTCTGGCTGGGGAAGGCAAAATCCGCGCCATGCGACTGTACAATATCGATAATTTTCAAATATACGTCCTGCTGGGCGGCAAGCCATTCGGCCCAAACCGTGGTTTTAGTAAAACAATAAACCATAATATTTAGCGACGAATCGGCAAACTGGTTGAAATAAACCAATAGGGTTTGCTGCTGGTCGATGGCGGGATGATTTGTAAGCATTTCGCGTACCGCTTCGACAATAGCGCCCACTTTAGCCGCATCTTCATAACGTAAACCAATGGTCGTAGTAATACGACGGTTGGTCATTCGACCGGGGTTTTCAACGCTGATAGATGAAAACAGTGAGTTCGGCACGTACAGCGGACGATGATCAAATGTGGTGATTTTAGTCATTCGCCAGCCAATTTCTGCCACCGTTCCTTCGATATTTCTGTCAGGAGAACGGATCCAGTCGCCAATACTAAAGGGGCGATCAAAATAGAGCATAATGCCGGAAAAGAAGTTGCTCAGAATATCCTTACCGGCCATACCTACTGCAAGGCCACCAATACCACCAAAAGTCAGCAAGCCTGAAAGGCTCATGCCGAAATGTTCGCCATAGAGCAGAACAATGACGACGATGATGCTGATTTTGATGATCCGCGACATAATCCGTGCACTGGTAATATCGCGGCCTTTTTTAATCTGCTTCCGTTCAAACTGATTGATTAGAAGGAATAACTTGACCGTCAGGATAAGGGCTATCAGTGACGTACAGATAAAATCAACGGCGTCCGGTGTGATAAATTTGAGTTTGTAGTTTTCGATGACATAATTAATGATGCTACCAACAGCACTGATAATTATGGTGTAGATTAAAAATTGCACTGCGTGGAATAAGAATCCTTTTCTTTTATGATTTCCACGGCGAAACCAAAAGCTCATAAGAATCAATGCTGCGCAGCTACCGAAAATAATGACCAGATTAAGCGCATTATTTGTAAACAGTTCAGCGATCATTGTTTTATTAGGCTCCTCCAGATTGTTGACGTCATGCCGGAAACCCCTGGCGGGGTTATTTTATCGCGATAATTCATGCATATCATCAATAGACAGGGAAGGAAGTAGCAACATTAGCTAATTTATCAACGAGTTGATGATATGTTACGCGACAATCTATTGCTTTCAGGGCAGACAACACCAAAATGTCATGGCATTGTTACACACAAGTAACAAAGGGTTTATCTGCAAAAGGATTACATTATGATCATGGCGAAACTGAAGTCAGCGAAAGGGAGAAAGTTTCTCATAGGTTTGTTGGCGGTTTTCATTATTGCGGCGTCGGTAGTGACTCGCGCGACTATCGGTGGTGTTATTGAACAATACAATATCCCGCTGTCCGAATGGACGACATCCATGTATGTGATTCAGTCATCGATGATTTTTGTCTATAGTCTGGTCTTTACCGTGTTACTGGCAATCCCGCTGGGTATTTATTTCCTCGGTGGAGAGGAAAAGTAAGTAAAAGAAAAGGCCCGTAACTTCGGGCCTTGAAAGTAAGTGACGAACGATTAATCGTCGTCTTCGTCATCCAGTTCGACAGGTGTCTGGTATTGGTCGGGTTTAATCACCAGCAGGTCGCAGCGAAGATGATCAATCACTTGTTCCGCCGTATTGCCAAGGAATGCCGCAGAAATACCAGTGCGTCCTACGGTTCCCAGAACCACAATCCCTGCCTGTAAATGCTCCGCTAAATCGGGAATCACTTCTTCCGGTAGACCTTTTTCGACATGCGTCATTTTCTCGTCAATGCTGAATTTCTGCCGCAGGGCTTTCATCGCCAGTAAATGTTGCCCGCGAATAGCATCGTTATAAACGCTTGGATCAAATTCCGGCAGTTCAATCGCAATATTGATGGGGGTTACTGGATAAGCACCAACCAGATGTACCTCGGTGTGGTTGACCTGGTCCGCCAGTTCGATCGTCTCTTTCACCAGTTTTTCATTGAGCGCATTATGATACGGCTCTTCGCTGGCGAGATTCACCGCCACCAGTGCCTTACCCCCTTCCGGCCACGGTTGGTCTTTCACCATCCACACCGGGCTTGGGCATTTGCGTAACAGGTGCCAATCTGTTGGCGTAAAAATCACCGCTTCCAGGCGGTCATGTTGGTGCGCCATTTTTAGCACCAGATCGTGCCCACCGCTAAGTACTTCCTGAATGATGGCTTCGAAAGGACGGTTATGCCAGACCACTTTAATTTCAATGGGAACGCCAGCGTTAAGATAATATTTCGCCTGCTCGTGGATCCACGCAGTACGCTGACTAATGACGCCCTGACGCATGGCGGTCCGCTCATCCGGGGAGAGTAGGGTAGTCATCTCGTATGAGAAGTCATAAATAGGCAAAAAGGCTTTAATTTTGCCACCAATCCGTTGATGCAAATAAACAGCTCGCCGTAATGCGGGTTGATCGTCCTGATTAGGATCGATAACAACAAGCATGTTCTGATACATAGCCATACAGAGTCTCCTTACAACAACTGTCAATGCAGTTTGTATTAAAAGAGTAACCTAGATCTGGTGAATGAAACAGTGATGAACCTTCTGCCAGATCAATAAATGAGAAAAATTTAATGATATGACAGAAGGATAGTGAGTTATGCGGAAAAATCAGGCGACGTTGCGTGTATGACCGGCTAGTTGGGCCAGCGCATCGTTATTTTCGATGGTGATATATTTACCTTTGACTGCCAGCATGCCGCTTTTCTGGAAGCGCCCCAGCAGACGGCTGATGGTTTCAACTGTCAGGCCCAGATAGTTACCGATATCGCCACGAGTCATCGTCAGGCGGAATTCACGAGGGGAGAAGCCGCGTTGGGCAAAACGACGGGACAGATTATAGATAAATGCAGCCAGACGTTCTTCGGCATTTTTCTTCGACAACAGCAGGATCATGTCCTGATCGCCTTTAATTTCGCCGCTCATCAGACGCATCATTTGTTGGCGCAAATTTGGCATTTTACCGGACAGATCGTCCAGCGTTTCGAACGGAATTTCACACACCATCGAGGTTTCCAGCGCCTGGGCGAAGCTTGGATGATGACCGCTGCCTATGGCATCGAAACCCACCAGATCGCCTGCTAAATGAAAGCCAGTGATTTGCTCGTCGCCTTGCTCTGTAATGGTATAACTTTTAATCGTACCGGAGCGGATGGCATAAAGCGATTTAAGTTCATCACCAGCCTTAAACAGCGTCTGGCCTTTCTGAATAGGCTTCTTTCGCTCAATGATATTATCAAGCTGATCAAGCTCATGTTCGTTGAGTGTGAACGGGATGCAAAGCTGACTGATGCTGCAATCCTGGCAATGGATAGCACAACCGCCAGACTGAATGCGCCGTATAATTCGCTTTTCCGGGATCATAGGTCTGCTCAAGCCGTAATTGATATTTGTCAATTTTAACATCTTTTTAGGGAGCAAGTAAGTCTAAGCAAACCTTAACAGCGGAGAATTCCGATAATAGATGTAAATTTATGTCTATCTAATTGAAAAACCTTAGATTGTTAAGGGTAACTTTACGTAAAACTGTGAACACGCAGGCACAAATTGCTTAATGTTTACAGTAAAAGATAACCTTCATGGCGCAATAGCCACTCTTTTCGCTGCACTCCGCCTGCATATCCTGTCATCGTGCCGTTTCGGCCAATGACCCGGTGACAAGGCACCACAATACTGATCGGGTTTGCACCGTTGGCTGCGCCGACGGCACGCGCGGCCCCTGGGCGGCCTAGTTGTTCTGCCAGTTGACCGTAATGCATTACCTGTCCACACGGGATAGTGCGTAGCGTTTTCCATACTTCCCGTTGAAATGGCGTACCGCCGGTGGCAGTGGGTAGGGAATCAATAATGCTTAGATTACCGGCAAAATAATCACGAAGTTTATCGCTTAACCCGCCGGGATTGGTGGCGGAAATACGCTCATAACCTTCTTTGCGATAATGGATGTCCAGCAATTGCACCATGCGATCGCTATACTCTTCCCACTCAACCGCCCGCAGACGAAATTGTTCATCGCAAATAACCCACAGAGGACCCAGTGGCGTGGCAATTTTTTCTTCAAGTAATCTCAGCATCCGTTCTCTCTTAAGATAAATGTGGGTAAACCCCCGACTAATCAGCAGACCGACAAGATACCATGCAAGCAACATTAGCAGCCATACCACAAGAAGATAAGAGGGTACGGTACGACTAATGAATAGTAGGTACCTGGATTAGTTTCCGGTTTGATCGATAGCGCTGAGGTGGATTTCCGGGCTAAATGCGTCTGCTGCTTCGTTACTTCTCCCGACACCAGCGAGAATGTGGTTTTCTGCAATGCAAACAAATGAATAAAAAAATAGAGCCTGTCGACATCCGCCAGACTCTACAGTACACACAGCAGTGCATCCGCGTCTTGAATCCGGCCTGCTTCCTGTCAGCCGGTGACAGTGTTATAACGGTTTTGCCCATCAGTTGCCAATTTTCTTCAGTGACAGATTTCACGAAAATATAAGTTAAAACGTTCATCTCGTGATTGAATAATCATGCATCGTTAATCGACTGGTGAATTTAGCGGATGATTAACCTGTTCGGCGTTTAAACATATTGCAGAGTGATTTGCTGAAGTATATTTCAGGCGAAGTGCAACAAATTACCGTCATCATATATTGGTTGCTGTGATGGACAAATCGCCTTAATTAGGGCCTGTGCAGGCTCACTCCCGGCTTAAACTGTTCGATACTGCAACCAGGCTGGTATAAAATGCCCCGCCTGCGGGGACACTAGCCTGTATGGAGCAAGATGTTGCTTCAACTTGCGAAGTGAACGATACAGCAAGCATCAGATGTATGAAAAATTAACTCGTCTGGATCACGACGTGCGAAGGTACATAGGAGGTTACATGAACCTTGACGACAAATCGCTGTTTCTTGACGCCATGGAAGATGTCCAACCACTGAAACGCGCTACTGATGTCCACTGGCATCCTGTGCGTAACCAACGCGCGCCACAGCGTATAGACACGCTGCAACTTGATAATTTCCTCACCACAGGATTTCTCGACATCATCCCGCTAAATCAGCCCCTGGAATTTCGTCGGGAAGGTTTGCAACATGGGGTGATCGATAAGCTACGCAGCGGCAAATATCCGCAACAGGCTAGCCTGAATTTACTTCGCCAGTCGGTGGAAGAGTGCCGCAAAATGGTGTTTAGTTTTATTCATCAGGCGCGGGCGGATGGTTTGCGTAATGTACTTATTATTCACGGCAAAGGCAGAGAAGATAAGTCTCACGCCAACATTGTCCGTAGTTATGTCGCACGTTGGCTGACAGAGTTTGATGATGTACAGGCTTATTGCACCGCGCTACCGCATCATGGCGGCAGCGGGGCGTGTTACGTTGCACTGCGTAAAACAGCGCAGGCGAAACAAGAAAACTGGGAGCGTCACGCTAAACGCAGTCGATAATTCATTGACGCTTCCGCGCTATTGAAAATATCAAGCCGCCAGTACGCGGTTGCGTCCGTCATTTTTCGCCCGATACAACGCATCATCTACGCGTTTAAACAATTCATCGATGCCTTCATTGCCTTCGTGATGTGCCACGCCAATGCTGACCGTAAAACGCGGTAAGCCAGAAATACTCACTTTTGCCACGCTCAATCGGATAGTTTCAGCGAGAGAAATTGCGGTATCCAGCGGAGTTCTGGGTAATAACAAGACGAACTCTTCACCTCCCCATCGAAACACCATATCGCCTTTGCGAGCGCAGCTTTCGAGAGTACGTGCCAGAGTGCATAAAACTTCATCACCTTTCTGGTGACCGTACAGGTCATTAATATGCTTAAAACGATCGGTGTCGATAAGCAGCAAACTGTAATCCTGAGCGATTGCGAGATGCTGCATCTGGCCTTGCTCGGTGATGTGATAAAATTGTCGGCGGTTAAGTAACCCCGTCAACGCGTCATGGTGAGCCGCGTGTTCCAGTTGTTGTTCCAGCCTTTTTTGCTCGGTAATGTCATGCACGATGCATAACATTAACTTGTCGCCATAAATCTCAATTGGCCCGGCATAAGTTTGCACATGGCGAGTGGAACCATCTGCCAGCTTATGGACAAAGTTAAGAGGTTTATGTCCGCCGGGTAAACGCGAAATTTCATGCATGACAGGCATCACGCGACGCCCAAGAATATTAATTTCCCAGGTGTGTTTCTGACAGATTGTTTCATGGTTATAGCCATAGAAATTGAGTGCGGCCACATTGGCGTCGACAATTTGGCCATCACGCGAGGGATCTATCAACAGCATTGGCGCGGAATTAGTCAGAAAAAAACGCGCATAAAACCCTTGTTTTTTACGCTGATAATTTGCAGATCGGCTGGCTTTTAAGCCCAGACTTGCGGGTGTCTCCATCCCTTCAAATATAATCACTTCCCCAGAATCACCAATCTCTTTGAGGGTTAACCGACAGCTTAGTGCTGTCTCTTCACCATTACGCTTGACCGTGAGAATTTCTACAATATCGAGTTGGTTATGCAGGTCTACGAGATATTTTGGCAGTTCGTTTTGGGAGGAGACGGAATAGAGGCCGGTTCGTAGCTGACTAAAAGTGAGTTCTTGCATCAACAGTTGCGCAGCGCTATTGGCATAAATTAACCATTCCTCGAAGGGGGAAACGATCCAGACAGGACTGGTTAATAAGTCCAGGGTATTGAAGTTGTGCGTATTCATTGAAATCCCGTTATTTTTATCAATTTTCTATTGTTATCTGATCGCAAAAATGCCACCACAAATGATCAGATAATTCTGATAATGATAGACGCTATTTAACACTTTACCCCTTTTCTAATCATGAAAAGTATTTTGCTTTCTGTATTTAGTTTTGACAGGATTTTATTAATCATTTCAGGGTAATGGGGTGAGGAGATGTTGCGTAAGATGACCAGAAGACTAGACTACAAAATAAAGCATTGATAATGGAGGCACTGTGGAAACGATTAAGGGAGCGGACATAAATGTACCGGATGCAGTATTTGCCTGGATGTTGGATGGTAAAGGCGGCGTTAAACCGCTGGAAAATACAGATGAGATAGATGAAGAGCATCCCTGCTGGCTCCACCTTAATTATGTGCACCATGACAGCGCGCAGTGGCTGGCAACGACACCATTGCTACCAAATAACGTGCGTGACGCGCTGGCAGGGGAAAGCACGCGCCCCAGAGTCAGCCGTCTTGGTGAAGGGACGTTGATTACGTTGCGCTGCATTAATGGCAGTACTGATGAACGTCCCGACCAGCTGGTCGCCATGCGTGTTTATATGGACGGTCGGTTCATTGTCTCGACCCGACAACGTAAAGTACTGGCGTTAGACGATGTAGTTAGCGATCTGGAAGAGGGTACCGGCCCGACTGATTGCGGAGGCTGGTTGGTGGATGTGTGTGATGCATTAACCGATCACTCCAATGAGTTTATAGAGCAACTGCACGATAAAATTATCGACCTGGAAGATAATTTACTTGATCAACAAATTCCGCCGCGCGGTTTCCTGGCACTACTACGAAAACAACTCATTGTTATGCGTCGCTATATGGCGCCGCAGCGAGATGTTTATGCTCGTCTTGCCAGTGAGCGCCTGCCCTGGATGAATGACGATCAACGGCGCCGAATGCAGGATATTGCTGACCGTCTTGGGCGCGGTCTGGATGAGATTGACGCGTGCATTGCGAGAACTGGCGTGATGGCGGACGAAATCGCCCAAGTGATGCAGGAAAATTTAGCCCGCCGTACTTACACAATGTCATTGATGGCAATGGTCTTTTTACCCAGTACATTTTTAACCGGGTTATTTGGCGTTAACCTCGGCGGTATTCCAGGTGGAGGATGGCAATTTGGTTTTTCGCTTTTTTGTATTCTGTTAGTTGTTCTTATTGGTGGTGTTGCTTTATGGTTGCATCGTAGTAAATGGTTGTAACAAAAGCAATTTCCCCGGGTTTCTGTATACAAAAACGCCGTAAAGTTTGAGCGAGGTCAATAAACTCTCTACCCAATCAGGGCAATATCTTTCACGCAGGTGAATGCAACGTCAAGCGATGGGCGTTGCGCTCCATATTGTCTTACTTCCTTTTTTGAATTACTGCATAGCACAATTGATTCGTACGACGCCGACTTAGATAAGTCGGCTTTTTTTTGTCTGTTATCTGTCAACGTCTACCCTTTAAGAGTCTACCCAATGACCAAAGGGAAATATGATGACACTCATTTATTTGCAAATTCCTGTCCCTGAACCGATTCCTGGCGATCCCGTACCAGTCCCCGATCCAATCCCTCGTCCACAACCTATGCCCGACCCGCCGCCCGATGAAGAACCGATTAAATTGTCGCAACGTGAGCGTAGATCTGCGAGGATACGCGCCTGCTAACTTTGCGCTGATGACCACGAGAATAGATTGTGACCGCTTTTTCTACCCTGAACGTTTTGCCTCCCGCCCAGCTCACTAACCTTAATGAGTTGGGTTACTTAACCATGACACCGGTGCAGGCCGCCGCACTTCCGACGATCCTTGCTGGAAAAGATGTTCGCGTGCAGGCGAAAACCGGCAGCGGAAAAACCGCGGCATTTGGCCTTGGGTTGTTACAGCAAATTGATGCGTCGCTGTTTCAGACTCAGGCTTTAGTGCTGTGTCCGACTCGTGAACTGGCGGATCAAGTCGCAGGGGAGTTACGTCGGCTGGCGCGTTTCCTACCAAATACCAAGATCTTGACCTTATGCGGCGGTCAGCCGTTTGGTATTCAGCGCGATTCACTGCAACACGCGCCGCATATCATCGTGGCAACGCCGGGGCGTTTGCTGGATCACCTGCAAAAAGGCACTGTTTCGTTAGATGCGTTGAATACGTTGGTCATGGATGAAGCCGACCGTATGCTAGATATGGGGTTTAGCGACGCAATTGATGAAGTCATCGGTTTTGCGCCAGCTTCTCGCCAGACGCTTCTCTTCTCTGCCACCTGGCCGGAAGCGATCGCCGCGATAAGCGGTCGTGTGCAACGAGATCCCCTGGCGATTGAAATAGACACAACAGATGCTCTTCCGCCTATTGAACAACAATTTTATGAGACATCCAGCAAGGGCAAAATTCCGTTGTTGCAACGGTTATTAAGTTTGCATCAGCCAGCGTCTTGTGTGGTGTTTTGTAACACCAAAAAAGATTGCCAGGCTGTGTGTGACGCGCTGAATGAAGTAGGGCAAAGTGCATTGTCGTTACATGGCGATCTGGAACAGCGCGATCGCGACCAGACGTTGGTTCGTTTTGCCAACGGTAGCGCTCGTGTGCTGGTAGCGACCGATGTCGCTGCGCGTGGTCTGGATATTAAATCGCTTGAGCTGGTGGTGAACTTTGAGCTGGCGTGGGATCCTGAAGTTCATGTGCATCGTATCGGGCGTACGGCGCGTGCCGGGAATAGCGGTCTGGCAATCAGTTTCTGTGCGCCAGAAGAAGCACAGCGCGCTAATATCATTGCCGACATGTTGCAGATGAAACTTAACTGGCAAACGTTACCAGCCAGCAGGGACATTGTGCCGCTGGAGGCTGAAATGGCAACGTTGTGTATCGATGGCGGGAAAAAAGCCAAAATGCGTCCGGGTGATGTATTAGGCGCGCTGACAGGAGATATCGGGCTGGATGGCGCAGATATTGGCAAAATCACCGTGCACCCAGCGCATGTCTATGTCGCAGTGCGACAGGCTGTTGCTCATAAGACATGGAAGCAGTTACAGGGCGGTAAGATTAAAGGAAAAACTTGCCGGGTACGGTTATTAAAATAACGAAATGTTGAATTGCCTGATGCAAGGCTAAACATCTTGCCGGATGCGACGCTGGCCGCGTCTTATCCGGCATGCATAAGAGTAGCCCGATAATCTTACGCATCGGGCGTTATCCTGATTATTTCACTTCAACCACATTCAGCCGCAGTTCATCCAGCTGATTTTCGTCTTCTTCAGGCTGCCAGCCCGTCGGTTGTAGTGGGAGCTCTTCGCGATCAAACGCCAGATCACCGCCGTTAACCACTTCTGAACCGTGGGTAATGCCTTTGAAATCGAACAGACTGGTATCGCACAGATGAGACGGCACTACATTTTGCATCGCGCTGAACATTGTCTCGATACGTCCCGGATAACGCTTATCCCAGTCACGGAGCATATCGGCAATCACCTGACGTTGCAGGTTAGGCTGCGATCCGCACAGGTTACATGGAATAATCGGGAACGCTTTCGCATCGGCAAAACGCTGAATATCTTTTTCGCGGCAGTAGGCCAGCGGACGAATCACGATATGTTTGCCATCATCGCTCATCAGTTTCGGCGGCATCCCCTTCATCTTGCCACCGTAGAACATATTTAAGAACAGCGTTTGCAGGATATCGTCGCGGTGGTGACCCAGTGCGATTTTCGTGGCACCCAGTTCTGTTGCGGTGCGATAAAGGATACCGCGACGCAGACGAGAGCAGAGCGAGCAGGTAGTTTTTCCTTCAGGGATTTTCTCTTTTACGATCCCGTAAGTATTCTCTTCAACAATCTTATACTCCACGCCCAGCTTATCGAGATACTCCGGCAGGACGTGTTCCGGGAAACCAGGCTGTTTCTGGTCGAGGTTAACGGCAACCAGCGAGAAATTGATTGGCGCGCTTTGCTGCAAATTACGCAGGATCTCCAGCATGGTATAGCTGTCTTTGCCCCCGGAGAGGCAAACCATAATGCGGTCGCCATCTTCAATCATATTGAAGTCAGCAATGGCTTCGCCCACGTTACGACGCAGACGTTTTTGCAATTTGTTGAGATTGTATTGTTCTTTCTTACTAATTTCTTGATTTTGCGACATTTAATAGCGACTCAATTCGTTATATGGCATCAGAAAAGTATGCGTCATGCCGGAACGCCCAGCATAAGAAATCTGATATAAAAACTGTGGAGTGTATGGTACGGATTAGAGGGGAAAATGTCAGCACATTTGCGAAATGAATCAAAAAGCCCGCAGCGGTCTGCGGGCGTTAGTGTTAGCGCACGACCAGCACTGAGCACTCGGCGTGACGTACTACGGCAGCGGCGTTAGAGCCGAGCAGGTAGGTGGTGATATCCGGTCGATGAGAAGCAATGATTATCATGTGAGCAGGGATTTTTTTCGCCATTTCCAGAATACGGTCTTTTGGCGAACCTTCTTCAACATGGACATGCACTCTGTCAGTCGGCAGTTTGAATTTTTTAATGACTTTTTCCAGTTGCGATTTGGCTTCCGCTTTCAGGTCATCCATTGCCGGTAACTCTGCGGAATACGCTAATCCCAGAGAGGCATAGTAGGGTAGCGAAGGTATTACCGTCAGGAAATGAACCTCTGCATCATCAATCTTTGCCTCTGCCTCAACGTGGCTAATCACACGTTGAGTTAATTCTGAATCTGAAATATCGATAGGGACAAGAATCGTTCTGTTCATAAAACCTCCTGTTTTAGTATCCGCATAAAGTGTAACGCCAGATGACTCATTTTGTGTAATGACGGAGTTCACATTTTTAATTTAGATCAAGGGAGGAGAAATATGAAGAAAATGCCCGCCAAACGGCGGGCAGGCAAGATTAAAACTGGTATACCAGACCTAAAGCAACGATATCATCGGTAGAGATACCGTTCGCAGCGTAGAAGCTGTCATCCTCATCAAGTAGGTTGATTTTATAATCAACATAGGTGGACATGTTTTTGTTGAAATAATATGTTGCGCCAACGTCGGCGTATTTAACCAGATCTTTATCGCCATCAGTACCGACTAAATCGTTGCCTTTAGACATCAGGAAGGAGACAGCCGGACGCAGGCCAAAATCAAACTGATACTGGGCAGTAACTTCAAAATTCTGGGTTTTGTTGGCAATCGTATTTGCTGAATTGCCGTAAGGCGTCATGTTACGGGTTTCAGAGTACATGGTTGCAAGGTAGATATTGTTAGCATCGTATTTTGCCCCTGCCGTCCATGCGTCAGCCTTATCGCCTTTTGCAGTAGAGAATTCAGCCTGTTGGTTGGTACGATCAGAACTGGTATACGCAGCACCAATGCTCACCCCCATACCTAAGTCGTAGGTAGAGGAGATACCGAAACCGTCGCCATTGGCATTCTTAATATTACGACTGCCGCCGTTTGCCGTACCTTCTTGCTCATGACTAACCTGGTTTTCGTTCGCTCCCTGATACTGCACAGCAAAGTTCAGGCCATCAACCAGACCGAAGAAATCGGTGTTACGGTAGGTCGCGACGCCGTTTGCACGACCGGTCATATAGTTATCGGCTTTGGTATAAGAATCGCCACCGAATTCAGGCAGCATATCTGTCCAGCCTTCGATGTCGTACATCACACCATAATTACGACCATAGTCAAATGAACCGAAGTCACCAAATTTCAGACCAGCAAATGCCAGACGAGTCCAGGAGTCGCCTTTATCATTTTCAGAGCCATTAGCCTGAACGTTATATTCCCATTGGCCATAACCAACCAGTTGATCGGTAATTTGAGTTTCGCCTTTAAAACCAAAACGTACATAAGTTTGATCGCCATCACTATTCGCATTATCAGAAAAATAATGCAGGCCATCGACTTTGCCGTACAGGTCTAATTTATTGCCGTCTTTATTATAAATTTCTGCTGCATGTGCAGCACCTGCGGCGAGCAGGGCAGGGATTAAGAGCGCCAGTACTTTGCTTTTCATTGAATAAATCCTTTAGTTATTTTATTTGCCTTAATTTCCCCTTTTTGGGGAATGAAAACATCCTAAAGTAGAAGTTCAGTTAGCAGATAAATATCATTTGTTACGCCTTAAGTAAAACCTTAATCAAATAATTCTATGGAAATAGTAATAAGTTTGATGAATGTGTTTTTGGGGAATCATGCAAAATAAAAATTATACATTTAACAAAGCATGGGTTATTCTGCGCGGGTTATATGCCTTTATTGTCACGGATTTTATTTTCGGTTGGGCCATTGCATTACTAATGTTTTTCCAACGAATAAAAAGACAAGCCCGAACTTTCGTTCGGGCTTTTTTTTGAATTGGATAATAGTTATCCAGAAAGGTTACTCGGTGCTATTTTTTTCCACCTTTCCGGCCATTTGTGCCAGGAAGTCATAACGTTTTTGCAAATCAGCGGCGGCATCTTTCCATAACTGTTCGGCCACTTCCGGCTGTTGCGTGTTCAGACGGCGGAAACGTTGCTCATGAAGAAGCGTTTCTTCCAGAGCTTCTGAAGGCGGGCGGGAATCCAGCGCCAGCGGCAGTTTACCTTCATCGGTTCGACGCGGGTCAAAGCGATACAGCGGCCAGAAGCCAGTTGCGGTGAGTTGACGCATCTGGTCGTGACTTAATGCCAGGTCATAACCGTGCTCTTCACATGGGCTGTAAGCAATAATCAGCGATGGACCCGGATACGCTTCTGCTTCCTGTATCGCTTTCACCGTCTGGTTGAGTTGTGCGCCAAGAGAAATCTGCGCGACATAAACATGACCGTACATCATCATGCTAACACCAAGATCTTTGCGTGCTTTGCGTTTGCCATGTTCACCAAACTTAGTTACCGCGCCAAGCGGGGTGGCTTTCGATGCCTGACCACCGGTATTGGAATAGCATTGCGTATCCAGCACCAGGATGTTGACGTTTTCCGTCAGACTCAACACATGATCCAGACCGCCAAAGCCGATGTCGTAAGCCCAGCCGTCACCACCAATCAGCCAGATTGATTTCTCCACCAGTGCATCTGCGTCACGCAGCAGTTCATGCGCTTCAGCCACATCTTTGAGTTGCTGGCGCAGAGCAGCGACTTGTTCGCGACGAACGTCTGGCGTGGCATCTGATTTCAACGCAGTCAGTAACTCAGCAGGGATTTTATCAGCAAATTGATCCAGCAGACGCAGCACGCGGACACGGTGTTGATCGACTGTCAGGCGGAAACCAAGGCCGAATTCGGCATTATCTTCAAATAGCGAGTTCGCCCATGCCGGTCCACGACCGTTGGCATCAGTGGTATATGGCGTGGAGGGCAGGTTGCCGCCGTAAATAGAAGAACAGCCAGTAGCGTTGGCAATCAACATCCGATCGCCATAGAGCTGAGTGAGCAATTTGATATACGGCGTCTCACCACAACCGGAGCAAGCGCCAGAATATTCAAACAGCGGAGTGATCAACTGCGAAGTACGAATATCAATACGTTCCAGTTTGCTGCGGTCGATTTCTGGTAAATTCAGGAAGAAGTCGTAATTGATTTTCTCTTCTTCCACATGTTCCAGACGCGACATCATATTGATGGCTTTGATCTCTGGATTTTGTCGGTCTTTCGCCGGGCAAACTTCTACGCACAGGTTACAACCGGTGCAGTCTTCCGGTGCGACCTGCAACACATATTTCTGTCCGCGCATATCACGAGATTTCACATCCAGTGAATGCAGGCTGGTCGGAGCGTTTTCCATCGCTTCGGGCGGTACGACTTTCGCGCGAATGGCGGAGTGTGGGCAAGCCGCGACGCAGTGGTTACATTGAGTACAGAGTTCCTCTTTCCAGATAGGGATCTCTTCGGCAATGTTGCGTTTTTCCCAGCGAGTAGTGCCCATCGGCCAGGTGCCGTCTGGCGGCAGCGCCGAAACGGGGAGGGCGTCGCCAAGTCCGGCGAGCATCGCAGCGGTAACCGTTTTGACAAAATCAGGTGCGGCATCAGATACCACTGGTGGACGGTTGGCACTTTGCGGATTTACCGGTTGCAGTGGTACTTCTTCAACGGACTCGCGCGCCAGCGCCAGAGCTTGCCAGTTGCGTTCCACCAGATCCTGGCCTTTGCTGCTGTAACTTTTGGCAATGGCGCCCTGAAGTTCGGCCAGGGCGCTGTCGCCAGGCAGAATTTGCGTCAGGTGGAAGAAAGCCATCTGCATGACGGTGTTAATGCGTGCTGCCAGCCCACATTCGCGGGCAATTTTCGCCGCGTTAATCACATAGAAACGCGCTTTTTTCTGATTCAACACAGCCTGAACTTCTTGCGGCAGCCGCGACCACACTTCATCGGCGCTGTACGGTGTGTTAAGCAGGAAAATGCCACCAGGTTTTAAACGCTCGGCCATTTGATATTTGTCGATAAACTGCAACTGGTGGCAGCCAACAAAATCAGCTTGCGAAATCAAATACGCGGAACGGATGGGCTGCTCGCTTACGCGCAGATGGGAAACCGTCAGGCCACCCGCTTTTTTAGAGTCGTAAACAAAATAGCCCTGGGCATACCACGGCGTGGAGTTACCGATAATTTTGATATTGTTTTTAGTTGCGGAAACGCTGCCATCGCTACCCAGCCCGTAAAAGAGTGCTTCCAGTTTTGCGGAGTTCGGCAGAGTATTTTCCGGCAATGGTAGCGACAAATTGGTCACATCGTCATAAATACCGACGGTAAAGCGAGCTTTCGGTTTAGCTGCGTTGAGTTCGGCGAATACCGCCAGTACACAGTCTGGGCCAAATTCTTTGGATGAAAGACCATAGCGCCCGCCAATGACGCGTGGCAGTGTTTCGCGCTCGCCATTATTAAAGGCTTCAGCCAGCGCCGTCATTACATCCAGATACAGGGGTTCTGCCTGCGCACCAGGCTCTTTGGTGCGATCCAGCACCGCCACAGTACGTACAGAGTTCGGCAATGCTTGCAGTAAGTGTCTGGCGGAGAAAGGGCGGTAAAGTCGCACTTTTAGTACGCCCACTTTTTCGCCACGGGTCAGCAATTCGTCCACGACTTCTTCACAGGTGCCAATGGCCGACCCCATCAGGATAATTACCCGTTCCGCTTGCGGATGACCATAATACTCAAACGGCTGATACTGGCGACCTGTCGCGGCAGCGAAATCAGCCATCGCCTGTACAACATGGTCATAGACCGCGTTGTACCACGGGTTAGTGGCCTCACGTGACTGGAAGTAAGTGTCCGGATTAGCCGACGTACCGCGGATTACCGGATGTTCCGGGTTAAGTGCGCGAATGCGATGAGCATCAATTTCTGCCTGGGGCATTAGCTCAAGAATAGTGTCGTCGGCCAGTGGGACAATTTTGTTGATTTCGTGGGAAGTGCGGAAACCATCAAAGAAATGAATAAATGGCACGCGGCTTTTCAGCGTTGCGATGTGCGAAATGAGAGCAAAGTCTTGGGCTTCCTGCACGTTTGCTGCACACAGCATGGCGCAGCCAGTCTGACGTACCGCCATCACATCTGAATGATCGCCAAAAATAGAGAGCGCATGAGTGGCCACAGTACGCGCTGCCACATGCAGTACAAACGGCGTCAGCTCACCTGCCAGTTTATACAGCGTCGGGATCATCAGCAGTAAACCCTGCGACGATGTAAATGATGTCGAAAGAGCGCCTGTTTGCAAAGCACCATGCACAGTTGCGATAGCGCCAGCTTCTGACTGCATTTCAACCACACGAGGTGTATCTCCCCATACGTTCTTCAGGCCGTTTCCGGCCCAGGCATCAGCCTGTTCAGCCATCGTGGAACTCGGGGTAATAGGGTAAATGGCGATAACTTCACTGGTGCGAAATGCCACCGAAGCTACCGCGCCATTTCCGTCAATTGTGATCATACGACACCCTTACATTGCGCAAATGAGGGGCGCACGAAAAAGCTGCGCGCCCAGTAGTAATCTTTTAATTTTAGCAAATGGCTTTCTGCTGCATTTTCGCTTTTGTGTTCTCTATATCAGCGTAATGAATGTTTTGATCAAATCCGGTACAAAAAAATAGCCACAAAATAGTAACAATACGTTGCAATTCACAATACAGTTCTCGACGTAGCCGCCTGAGCTGCCTATTATTACGGCGGTGTCGTTGGACTTAAAGATTTGAGGAAGTAAAGATGCGAGTAATGTTGTGCGTAGGGGCTGCTGTTTTATTGTTGTCGGCGTGTAGTAGTGAACCTGTTCAGCAGGCGACCGCGGCACATGTGGGCCCAGGTTTAAAAGCGTCAATGTCGAGTAGCGGAGAGGCAAATTGTGCGATGATTGGCGGTTCGCTTTCCGTTGCCCGTCAACTGGATGGTACAGCGATCGGGATGTGTGCATTGCCCAACGGCAAACGCTGTAGCGAACAGTCGCTTGCCGCCGGAAGTTGTGGCAATTATTAATTCATTAAATCCGCCAGCTTATACGTTAATGTCTGTTTTGCGGTCGCCAGCGTTAACTGATTCGCGGTCAGATCCACTTGCGCACCTTCTTTCAGCATTTCGTGGATGGTGTTATCGAGTTCGTTAAGCTGTGGATTGGCACACATCATACGAGTCATTGCCAGTCCTTTAACTTTTAGTTCTCCGTCCGAAAGTTTACCTTCGCCACTAAAGCGGTTACACATGTTGCCAGAAATCATCATCTTTTCACCAAAGCTGATTTCTGGCGGGTTTTTCTCGCTGGCAACAGGTTGACCATTTACACTTTCCAGTACGAAACGGTGATGCTGTAACTGTTCTGGCGTTACAGCAATTTTGTCATTACTTACACATCCCGCCATCAGCAGGCTTAGCGCGACTAGCGCGGCAACTTTCTTCATTGTGGTTCTCAACTTAAGGTATATGCCGGATGCAACGCGACGCGCCTTATCCGTCCTTCAAACGTATTTTAAGGATAGTGGATGAAAGATCTTTGGGGATTATCTGAATAAGCTCCCCTGACTTGCAGGGGAGCCGCAAAATTAAACCAGTTCGTTCGGGCAGGGTTCGCCTTTTTCCAGATTGCTCAAATTTTGCAGCGTTGTCTGGGAAATACTGGTCAGGGCTTCTGCCGTCAGGAACGCCTGGTGTCCGGTGAACAGTACGTTATGGCAGGCTGACAGACGACGGAAAACATCATCCTGAATCACATCGTTGGATTTATCTTCAAAGAACAGATCACGTTCATTCTCATACACGTCCATTCCCAGCGAGCCAATTTTCTGGTTTTTCAGTGCTTCAATCGCGGCTTGTGAATCAATCAGCGCACCACGGCTGGTGTTGATGATCATTACGCCATTTTTCATCTGATCGAACGCCGCCTCATTCAGCAGGTGGTAGTTCTCCGGCGTCAGCGGGCAGTGTAGGGAGATAACGTCTGATTCAGAGAACAAGGTCGGCAGATCGACATATTCCACGCCGAGTTCCAGCGCTGCTGCACTTGGATACGGATCGAATGCCAACAGGCGCATACCAAAACCTTTCAGTATACGCAGCATTGCTACACCGATTTTACCGGTGCCAATCACCCCCGCCGTTTTACCGTACATAGTAAAACCAGTAAGCCCCTCCAGAGAGAAGTTGGCGTCACGGGTACGCTGATACGCGCGGTGAATACGACGGTTCAGCGTCATCATCATACCAATCGCATGTTCAGCAACGGCTTCCGGATCGTAAGCTGGGACACGCACCACTTTGAACCCCAGCTCTTTTGCCGCGTCGAGGTCGACGTTATTGAAACCGGCACAGCGCAGGGCGATATACTTAACGCCGTGCTTTTTCAGCTCCTCCAGCACCGGACGGCTGCCGTCGTCGTTTACGAAAATACATACTGCTTCGCAACCGTTGGCGGTTTTTGCCGTTTTTTCCGTCAGCAGAAAGTCAAAAAATTCCAGCTCAAAGCCAAAGGACTCGTTCACCTGTTGCAGGTACTTTTTGTCGTACTGTTTTGTGCTATATACGGCGAGTTTCATAAGACTTTCTCCAGTGATGTTGAATCACATTTAAGCTACTAAAAATATTTTACAAAATTTAAAATTTAATTGAAAGTTATGGCGATATTGAAAATTCCAGGAACATCTATGCTTAGTGTAGGCGCAACCTTCAACTGAACGGTTAAACATGCCACAATACCTGTATTGACTGCTTAATTTTTCGCTAAATCAGGATATTAACTACCCATGTTGGGTAAATATAAAGCCGTTCTCGCGCTGCTATTACTGATTATTCTTGTGCCGTTGACGCTGCTGATGACGCTCGGGCTGTGGGTTCCCACGCTGGCGGGTATCTGGCTACCGCTCGGTACACGCATTGCATTGGATGAAAGCCCACGCATTACGCGTAAAGGTTTAATTATTCCCGATCTCCGTTATTTGGTGGCGGATTGCCAGTTGGCACATATCACCGATGCCAGCCTTTCGCACCCCAGTCGCTGGTTATTGAACGTCGGTACAGTAGAACTTGACTCCACTTGCCTGGCGAAATTGCCACAGGAAGAACCCTCGCCAGCCGCGCCGAAAACTCTTGCGCAGTGGCAATCCATGCTGCCTAACACCTGGATCAATATTGATAAACTGATTTTTTCTCCCTGGCAGGAATGGCAGGGAAAACTCTCTCTATCGTTGACCTCCGATATCCAGCAACTGCGTTATCAGGGCGAAAAAGTTAAATTTCAAGGCCAACTTAAAGGACAGCAACTCACGGTCAGTGAACTGGATGTTGCCGCCTTTGCAAATCAGCCGCCAGTAAAACTGGTGGGAGAATTTACCATGCCGCTTGTGCCGGATGGGCTTCCGGTAAGTGGTCATGCTACAGCAACGTTGAACCTGCCGCAGGAACCGTCACTGGTGGATGCCGAGCTGGAGTGGCAGGAAAATAGTGGGCAATTGATTGTAATGGCTCGAGATAACGGCGATCCGTTGCTCGATTTGCCGTGGGAAATTACCCGTCAACAGTTGACCGTTAGCGATGGTCGCTGGAGCTGGCCGTATGAAGGTTTTCCCCTGAGTGGGCGGCTGGGTATCAAAGTCGACAACTGGCAGGCAGGGCTTGAGAACGCGTTGGTGAGTGGTCGACTGAGTGTGCTGACCCAGGGGCAAGCGGGTAAGGGTAACGCTGTGCTTAATTTCGGCCCAGGAAAATTAAGCATGGATAACAGTCAGATGCCGCTGCAACTGACCGGTGAAGCGAAGCAGGCAGATCTCATTTTATATGCTCGCTTACCTGCTTACTTAAGCGGAAGTCTGGCTGACCCAACGCTGGCCTTTGAACCGGGCGCATTATTACGCTCTAAAGGGAGAGTCATTGATTCGCTGGACATTGACGAAATCCGCTGGCCGTTAGCAGGTGTTAAAGTGACGCAACGTGGTGTGGACGGCCGCTTGCAGGCCATTTTGCAGGCTCATGAAAATGAATTGGGCGACTTTGTGCTTCATATGGATGGGCTGGCGAATGATTTTCTCCCTGACGCAGGCCGCTGGCAGTGGCGTTACTGGGGCAAGGGCAGTTTTACCCCAATGCACGCCACCTGGGATGTTGCAGGAAAAGGAGAGTGGCAGGACAGCACGATTACGCTGACCGATCTCTCAACCGGGTTCGATCAGTTGCAATATGGCACGATGACAGTGGAAACACCGCGCTTAATTCTTGATAAACCCGTTGTCTGGGTGCGCGACGCCCAGAATCCGTCTTTTAGTGGCGCGCTTTCGCTGGATGCAGGACAAACACTTTTCACGGGCGGCAGTGTGTTACCGCCATCAACGTTAAAATTTAGTGTCGATGGGCGCGATCCGACGTATTTCCTCTTCAAAGGGGATTTACATGCTGGTGAGATTGGTCCGGTACGGGTGAATGGTCGCTGGGACGGTATTCGCCTGCGCGGCAACGCCTGGTGGCCTAAACAATCACTGACCGTATTCCAGCCGCTGGTGCCACCAGACTGGAAGATGAACTTACGCGATGGCGAGTTGTATGCCCAGGTGGCATTTTCTGCTGCGCCTGAGCAGGGCTTCCGTGCGGGTGGGCATGGCGTGTTGAAAGGTGGCAGCGCGTGGATGCCAGACAACCAGGTCAACGGTGTCGACTTTGTTTTGCCATTTCGTTTTGCCGACGGTGCGTGGCACCTGGGAACGCGGCGGCCTGTGTCATTACGTATTGCTGAGGTGGTTAACCTGGTGACGGCAAAAAATATCACTGCCGATCTTCAGGGCCGTTATCCGTGGACCGAAGACGAACCCTTGTTACTGACCGATGTGAGTGTTGATGTTTTGGGCGGTAACGTGCTGATGAAACAATTACGTATGCCGCAACACGATCCGGCGCTGTTGCGACTGAATAATCTCTCTTCCAGTGAACTGGTTAGCGCCGTCAATCCGAAGCAATTCGCGATGTCAGGGGCATTTAGTGGTGCATTGCCGCTATGGCTTAATAATGAAAAATGGATTGTGAAAGATGGCTGGCTGGCAAACGCAGGTCCCATGACTTTGCGCCTGGATAAAGACACCGCCGATGCAGTGGCAAAAGACAATATGACCGCAGGAACTGCCATCAACTGGTTGCGCTATATGGAAATTAGCCGTTCATCGACAAAAATTAATTTAGATAATCTCGGCGTGTTAACCATGCAGGCGACGATCAGTGGTAATAGTCGCGTCGATGGTAAAACCGGTACGGTAAATCTCAATTACAGCCATGAAGAGAATATTTTCACGCTGTGGCGCAGTTTACGCTTTGGCGATAATCTCCAGGCATGGCTGGAACAGAATGCCCGACTCCCGGAAACTGGCTGCCCATCAGGAAAAGAGTGTGAGGAAAAACAATGAAAATAGTGATAGCCGCGTTCGCGTCCTCTTTTATGTTGGTTGGCTGTACGCCGCGCATTGAAGTGGCTGCACCGAAAGAGCCAATCACCATTAATATGAACGTTAAAATTGAGCACGAGATCATCATCAAGGCGGACAAGGATGTTGAAGATTTGCTCAAAACCCGTAGCGATCTTTTTTGAGGTAATGATGAAAAGAACATTACTCATAGCGGTATGGATTATTGGCCTGGTGAGCAGTAGTGCGATGGCATTAACCCTGAATGAAGCCAGAAGTCAGGGGCGGGTAGGTGAAAGGCATAATGGCTACCTTGCGGCTATAAGCACTGATCCGGAAACACGCGAGCTGGTAGCAAATATCAACCAGGCACGGAAAGAGAGTTATCAGAAGCTCGCTGAAAGCCATAATATCCCATTGGAGGAAGTGGCGAATCTGGCAGGGACGAAGCTGGTGGAAAAGGCAAAACCAGGTGAATACGTGCAGGGCATAAATGGTATGTGGATACGGAAATAACATACAACGGTAGTTCAAACACCATTTGGTAGTAGTCGGTGAAAAATAGGGTATTAGTTCACAAGAGCATAGTGCACTGTGTCGCTGCAAAGGAGAACATCGATTACACCGACATAGCATTCAAGGCGACAATAACAATACTAATCTCGACGGTAAATTAACGGTTGTTGTTGATAGTGAAACGACCGCTCAGGAATATTTAAAAGTTGATGGTAGTAGATGCGGCGCTTGACGCGTTTTGTTTTGGTGTCTTTCAGGACAATAGAGCAACTCATCCAGTAATCTTGTTTACGTCTTCGCATTTTTTTTCGTTTTTCATTTCTATACTGATTTTTCGTATTCCGTTTTATTACAGGGCAGGGTGTTATGAGCAGCAACACATTTACTCTCGGTACAAAATCCGTTAATCGTCTTGGTTACGGTGCAATGCAACTGGCTGGGCCTGGCGTTTTCGGCCCTCCGAAAGATCGCCATATCGCAATTACCGTGCTGCGTGAGGCACTGGCATTGGGCGTCAATCACATTGACACCAGTGATTTTTATGGTCCGCATGTCACCAATCAGATTATCCGTGAAGCGCTTTATCCTTACTCTGACGACCTGACAATTGTCACTAAAATTGGAGCGCGGCGTGGTGAGGATGCTTCCTGGTTGCCCGCTTTTTCTCCGGCAGAGCTGCAAAAAGCGGTGCACGATAATCTACGTAATCTCGGCCTGGACGTACTGGATGTGGTTAACCTGCGCGTTATGTTTGGCGATGGTCATGGCCCAGCGGAAGGATCGATTGAAGCCAGCCTGACCGTGCTGGCGGAGATGCAACAACAAGGGCTGGTAAAACATATTGGTCTGAGTAACGTCACACCGACGCAGGTTGCAGAGGCGCGTAAGATTGCCGAAATCGTCTGTGTACAGAACGAATACAACATCGCGCACCGTGCTGATGACGCAATGATTGATGCTTTGGCCCGCGATGGCATTGCATACGTACCGTTCTTTCCGCTCGGTGGTTTCACGCCGCTGCAATCCTCCACGCTTTCGGAAGTGGCAGCAAACCTTAATGCGACACCGATGCAGGTGGCGCTGGCATGGCTGTTACAGCGTTCACCGAATATTTTGCTTATCCCTGGGACGTCTTCCGTCGCGCATTTACGGGAGAATATGGCTGCTGAAAAATTGCATCTTTCTGAGGAAGTGTTGTTTACGTTGGATGGTATTTCGCGAGAATAACGAATCAGACGCTCGCAGATTGTGCTGAAGGAAGAGCACAAAGCGATGCTGAGATTGTGGGAAAACAGGTAAGTGGATTGAGATGTGGACTGAATATCTACAGTCCACATCAAGATCGTGTCCGGTTATGCAGCAACAATGCTGTCAATGGCTGCTTTCGCGTCAGACTGTGCTTTTGCTGCCATTTCCGGACCGTAGGCAATCCCTTCGGCGAAAACAAATTTCACATCAGTAATGCCGATAAAGCCCAGGAACGTGGACAGATACGGCGTCACCAGGTCAGTTGGTCCATCTTTATGGATACCGCCGCGGCTGGTAATAACAACGGCTTTTTTACCTGTTACCAGACCTTCCGGACCGTTCTCGGTATAGCGGAAAGTAACGCCTGCACGTGCAACCAGGTCAAAATAGTTTTTCAACTGAGTCGAGATGTTGAAGTTGTACATCGGTGCCGCAATAACGATAACGTCGTGGGCTTTCAGCTCGGCAATTAGCTCGTCGGAAAGCGCTAAAGCCTCCTGCTGACGCGGAGTCAGCGGCGCATCGCTCGGACGCAGAGCGCCAACCAGTTCACCATCCAGGACCGGAATCGGATTTGCAGCCAGGTCACGAACAGTGATTTCATCAGCGGAATGCTTTTCACGCCACTGTTCAACAAAATAATCGGACAACTGATTAGACTGAGAGTACCCTGCCAGGATGCTGGATTTAAGAACTAATACCTTGCTCATGGTGTTTCCTTATAGATGTTTGAATGGGCGATGCCCCGTTGCTTGTTGACACTTTATTCACAATCCTGCCACAGAGATAGCGCAATATATCGAAGTCTATGTTCGAATTTATTGAACAACACATAAAAAGCTGCGATGTGGTACTCTATATCTATCATTTAAAAGAAAATTAATCAGGCACGACGCTGCCCTCTAACGTTATGACAGAACAACAAAAATTGACCTTTAACGCCTTACAGCAACGGCTGGATTCGCTGATGCTGCGTGACAGACTGCGTTTTTCTCGCCGTCTGCACGGTGTGAAGAAGGTTAAAAATCCTGATGCACAACAGGCCATTTTCCAGGAGATGGCTAAAGAGATTGACCAGGCGGCAGGGAAAGTCCTGCTGCGTGAAGCGGCACGACCGGAAATTACTTACCCGGACAATTTGCCGGTTAGTCAGAAAAAACAGGACATTCTCGAAGCAATTCGTGATCACCAGGTGGTGATCGTCGCCGGGGAAACGGGTTCTGGTAAAACGACTCAGCTACCGAAAATCTGTATGGAGCTGGGGCGCGGGATTAAAGGGCTGATCGGCCATACCCAGCCGCGTCGCCTGGCGGCAAGAACGGTGGCGAACCGTATTGCGGAAGAGCTGAAAACGGAGCTGGGCGGTTGCATCGGTTACAAAGTGCGTTTCAGCGATCACGTAAGTGATAACACGATGGTCAAGCTGATGACCGACGGTATCTTGCTGGCGGAAATCCAGCAAGATCGCCTGTTGATGCAGTACGACACCATCATCATCGACGAAGCGCACGAACGTAGCCTGAACATTGATTTTCTGCTCGGCTATTTGAAAGAGTTGCTGCCGCGGCGTCCTGACCTAAAAATCATTATCACTTCCGCGACTATCGACCCGGAACGCTTTTCGCGCCACTTTAATAATGCGCCGATTATTGAAGTCTCCGGTCGGACCTATCCGGTGGAAGTGCGCTATCGCCCGATTGTTGAAGAAGCCGATGACACCGAGCGCGACCAGTTGCAGGCTATTTTCGATGCCGTAGATGAACTGAGCCAGGAAAGCCCTGGCGACATTCTGATCTTTATGAGCGGCGAGCGAGAAATTCGCGATACCGCCGATGCGCTGAACAAGCTGAACTTACGCCATACCGAAATCTTGCCGCTTTATGCACGGCTTTCCAACAGCGAACAGAACCGCGTGTTCCAGTCGCACAGCGGACGGCGCATTGTGCTGGCGACCAACGTCGCGGAAACGTCGTTGACCGTACCGGGTATAAAGTACGTTATCGACCCAGGTACGGCGCGTATCAGCCGTTACAGCTATCGCACTAAAGTGCAGCGTTTGCCGATTGAGCCAATTTCGCAGGCTTCAGCTAATCAGCGTAAAGGCCGCTGCGGACGTGTGTCAGAAGGGATCTGTATTCGTCTATATTCGGAAGACGATTTCCTCTCGCGCCCGGAGTTTACCGATCCGGAGATTCTGCGTACTAACCTGGCATCGGTTATTTTGCAGATGACCGCGCTGGGGCTGGGCGATATCGCCGCGTTCCCGTTTGTTGAAGCGCCAGATAAACGCAATATTCAGGATGGTGTGCGTCTGCTCGAAGAGCTGGGCGCGATCACCACGGATGAACAGGCCAGTGCCTATAAACTGACGCCGCTCGGTCGCCAGCTCTCGCAGTTGCCTGTCGACCCACGTCTGGCGCGTATGGTGCTGGAAGCGCAAAAACATGGCTGCGTGCGTGAGGCGATGATTATCACGTCCGCGCTCTCCATTCAGGATCCGCGCGAGCGTCCGATGGATAAACAGCAGGCATCGGACGAAAAACATCGTCGCTTCCACGACAAAGAGTCTGACTTCCTCGCGTTTGTAAATCTGTGGAATTATCTCGGCGAGCAGCAAAAGACGCTTTCTTCGAACGCCTTCCGTCGCCTGTGTCGTACCGATTATCTCAACTATCTGCGCGTGCGCGAATGGCAGGATATCTATACCCAGTTGCGCCAGGTAGTTAAAGAACTCGGCATTCCGGTGAACAGCGAACCGGCGGAGTATCGCGAAATTCACATCGCCTTACTGACCGGTTTGCTTTCCCATATCGGCATGAAAGATGCCGATAAACAAGAATATACCGGCGCACGTAACGCGCGTTTTTCCATTTTCCCCGGTTCCGGTTTATTCAAAAAGCCGCCGAAATGGGTGATGGTGGCGGAACTGGTAGAAACCAGCCGTCTGTGGGGGCGCATTGCGGCACGCATCGATCCGGAATGGGTGGAACCCGTCGCTCAGCATTTGATTAAACGCACCTACAGCGAACCGCACTGGGAACGGGCGCAGGGCGCGGTGATGGCAACAGAAAAAGTCACCGTTTATGGCTTGCCGATTGTCGCCGCGCGTAAGGTTAACTACAGCCAGATTGATCCTGCGCTGTGTCGTGAACTCTTTATTCGCCATGCGCTGGTGGAAGGTGACTGGCAGACGCGTCACGCATTCTTCCGTGAAAACCTGAAACTACGGGCAGAAGTGGAAGAGCTGGAACACAAATCACGTCGCCGCGATATTCTGGTTGATGACGAAACGTTGTTTGAGTTCTACGACCAGCGCATCAGCCATGATGTGATCTCTGCACGCCACTTCGACAGCTGGTGGAAAAAAGTCAGCCGCGAAACGCCTGATTTGCTCAACTTTGAAAAGAGTATGTTGATCAAAGAAGGTGCGGAAAAAATCAGCAAGCTGGATTACCCAAACTTCTGGCATCAGGGCAATCTCAAGCTGCGTTTGAGCTATCAGTTTGAGCCAGGTGCAGATGCTGACGGTGTGACCGTACATATTCCGCTGCCGTTACTTAACCAGGTTGAGGAGAGTGGGTTTGAGTGGCAGATCCCCGGCCTGCGCCGCGAACTGGTGATTGCTCTGATTAAATCGTTGCCAAAACCGGTACGCCGTAATTTTGTACCCGCGCCAAACTACGCCGAAGCGTTTTTAGGCCGCGTCACACCGCTGGAGTTACCGTTGCTCGACAGCCTTGAACGCGAGCTACGGCGGATGACCGGCGTTACCGTTGACCGCGAAGACTGGCACTGGGATCAGGTGCCTGATCACCTGAAAATCACCTTCCGCGTGGTGGATGACAAAAACAAGAAGCTAAAAGAAGGACGCTCGCTACAAGATCTGAAAGATGCCCTGAAAGGCAAAGTGCAGGAAACGCTGTCTGCGGTGGCGGATGACGGTATTGAGCAGAGCGGTCTGCATATCTGGAGTTTTGGTCAATTGCCGGAAAGCTATGAGCAGAAGCGTGGCAACTACAAAGTGAAGGCGTGGCCGGCGCTGGTGGATGAGCGCGACAGTGTGGCGATCAAACTGTTTGATAACCCGCTGGAGCAAAAGCAGGCAATGTGGAACGGTCTTCGCCGTCTACTGCTGCTGAATATTCCATCGCCGATCAAGTATTTGCATGAGAAGTTACCAAACAAAGCTAAGCTGGGGCTGTACTTTAACCCGTATGGTAAAGTGCTGGAGCTGATTGACGACTGTATCTCCTGCGGTGTGGATCAACTGATCGACGCCAATGGTGGACCGGTCTGGACGGAAGAAGGCTTTGCTGCACTGCATGAAAAAGTCCGCGCTGAACTGAACGACACGGTGGTGGATATTGCGAAGCAGGTCGAGCAAATCCTCACTGCAGTGTTCAATATCAACAAACGCCTGAAAGGTCGGGTGGATATGACGATGGCGCTGGGATTGTCGGATATCAAAGCGCAGATGGGCGGGCTGGTTTATCGCGGTTTTGTTACTGGTAACGGCTTCAAACGGCTGGGCGACACGCTGCGATATTTGCAGGCGATTGAAAAACGACTGGAAAAACTGGCGATTGATCCACATCGCGACCGTGTGCAGATGCTGAAAGTCGAAAACGTCCAGCAGGCGTGGCAGCAATGGATCAACAAACTGCCGCCTGCACGTCGTGAGGATGAAGACGTGAAAGAGATCCGCTGGATGATAGAAGAGCTGCGCGTTAGTTACTTCGCTCAACAGTTGGGGACACCTTATCCGATTTCAGATAAGCGTATTTTGCAGGCGATGGAGCAGATTAGCGGTTAACCCTGCTATTTGCCTGATAAATCTAAAACCCGGTAAGCATTTAGCGCCGGGTTTTTTATTAATTCTAAAAACGGTAAAGGCAAAAATTGGGGAATTCAGAAAAATACAATTCTCTGCTGCAAGATGAATAATGTTTATCTACAGCTTTTCCGTAAAAGATATGTCAGGCTTGCGGAGAGGCGGTTAAGGAAATACGGCTTCCTCCTTTCAGAGTGCTCCGCTTCTCATTATTATCTCACGCAGTATTCTTAAGGGAACGATAAGGAGGGACCATGAATATTAACCCGTTTCCGACGCTTTCAGCGTCAACCATTGATGCTATAAACGTTATCGGTCGATGGCTGGCGCAGGATGATTTCTCCGGTGAAGCTCCGTATCAGGCCGATTGCGTGATACTTGCAGGCAATGCTGTCATTCCCACTATCGATGCCGCTTGTAAGATTGCAAGAGATCAGCAAATTCCTTTACTGATTAGTGGTGGTATAGGTCACTCGACAACTTTTTTGTATAGCGCCATCGCACAGCATCCGCACTACAACACTATCAGCACCACTGGCAGGGCAGAAGCTACCATCCTGGCGGATATCGCTCATCAGTTCTGGCACATTCCGCAGGAAAAAATCTGGATTGAAGACCAGTCAACTAACTGTGGAGAAAATGCCCGTTTCAGTATCGCATTATTGAATCAGTTAGCAGAGCGAGTCCATACCACGATTGTCGTCCAGGATCCCACTATGCAACGCCGAACCATGGCGACGTTCCGTCGTATTACAGGAGATAATCCTGATGCGCCTCGCTGGCTAAGTTATCCGGGATTCGTACCACAGTTGGGAAATGATGCAGGCAGCGTGACGTTTGCTAATCCGCTGACAGGACTATGGCCAGTTGAGCGATATTTGTCCCTACTTACTGGCGAGCTGCCACGCTTGCGCGATGACAGCGATGGCTATGGACCGCGCGGACGCGATTTTATCGTTCACGTCGATTTTCCGTCAGAAGTTACGCAGGCATGGCAGCTATTACAGCATGACGCCGTGCTTATTGAGGCAATGGAGAGTCGTTCACTGCGCTAATAATTGCCCGTTTGTGAACAAATGATTGCAAACGGGTAATAATCTGATCTTTTTCTTCCTCTCTTTATTCCCGTCGTATCTCTTTTTATGAAGCCTTTCACAAAATTGCACATCCACGATGCCTTCTCTGCTGTGATTGATGTTAATTAACACATGAGTTACAAAATATAAACATATCAATCGCAGGAGTAGCCCATGTCTGTACCCGTTCAACATCCTATGTATATCGATGGACAGTTTATCACCTGGCGCGGCGACGCATGGATTGATGTGGTTAACCCCGCAACAGAGGCAGTGATTTCCCGCATTCCTGATGGCCAGGCTGAAGATGCTCGCAAAGCAATCGATGCGGCAGAGCGAGCGCAGCCAGAATGGGAAGCATTACCCGCGATTGAACGAGCGAACTGGTTACGGAAAATCTCTGCGGGGATCCGCGAACGGGCCAGTGAAATTAGCTCATTGATCGTCGAGGAAGGTGGCAAAATTCAACAGCTGGCCGAAGTCGAAGTCGCTTTTACTGCTGACTATATCGATTACATGGCGGAATGGGCTCGTCGCTACGAGGGCGAGATTATTCAAAGTGATCGTCCTGGGGAAAACATCCTGCTGTTTAAACGTGCGTTGGGCGTAACGACCGGTATCCTACCGTGGAACTTCCCGTTTTTCCTGATCGCTCGCAAAATGGCGCCAGCTCTTCTTACAGGCAATACCATCGTCATCAAACCGAGCGAATTTACGCCAAACAATGCGATCTCATTTGCTAAAATCGTCGACGAAATTGGCCTACCACGCGGCGTGTTTAACCTTGTGTTAGGACGCGGTGAAACGGTTGGTCAGGAATTGGCGGGTAATACAAAAGTCGCTATGGTCAGCATGACAGGCAGCGTCGCTGCCGGAGAAAAAATCATGGCGACCGCGGCGAAAAATATCACCAAAGTGTGTCTGGAGCTGGGGGGCAAAGCCCCTGCTATCGTGATGGATGATGCGGATCTTGAATTGGCCGTCAAAGCCATTGTTGATTCACGCGTGATAAATACCGGGCAGGTGTGTAACTGTGCGGAACGTGTCTATGTGCAGAAAGGTATTTACGATCGCTTTGTTAATCGACTGGGCGAGGCAATGCAGGCGGTTCAATTTGGTAATCCCGCCGAACGTAACGACATTGCGATGGGGCCGCTGATTAACGCTGCGGCTCTGGAAAGGGTGGAACAAAAGGTAGCGCGGGCAGTAGAAGAGGGCGCGAGAATCGCGTTGGGTGGTAAGGCTGTAGAAGGGAAAGGTTATTATTATCCGCCAACGTTGCTTTTGGATGTCCGCCAGGAAATGTCCATTATGCACGAAGAAACCTTTGGGCCAGTGCTGCCGGTAGTCGCTTTTGACACGCTGGAACAGGCTATCTCCATGGCCAACGACAGCGATTATGGCCTGACGTCATCGATATATACCGAGAATCTTAACGTGGCGATGAAAGCCATCAAAGGACTCAAGTTTGGCGAAACCTACATCAACCGAGAAAACTTCGAGGCTATGCAAGGTTTCCATGCTGGATGGCGTAAGTCGGGTATTGGCGGCGCAGATGGCAAACATGGTTTGCATGAGTATCTACAGACTCAGGTGGTCTATTTGCAGTCGTAAGATATGAAAGAGGCGGAGGTTTTTCCTCCGCCAGTGCTGGTCAGAGTTTGGCGAATTTTTCCAGAGTACGAATGAGTTGAGTGACAAAACCATACTCGTTATCGTACCAGGCGACGGTCTTCACCAGTTGTAAATCGCCCACTGCGGTGATTTCCGTTTGGGTCGCATCAAACACCGAACCAAAATGGCTGCCAATGATATCGGAAGAGACAATCTCTTCGTCGGTATAACCAAATGACTCGTTATTGGTCGTTGCTTTTTTAAGTGCGTTATTCACCTCTTCAGCAGTCACTTTTTTCCCAAGGATAGACACCAGCTCGGTCACTGAACCTGTTTTCACTGGCACGCGTTGCGCATGGCCTTTAAGTTTGCCGCTAAGTTCCGGGATCACCAGACCAATGGCTTTTGCCGCACCGGTAGTGTGGGGGATGATATTTTCCGCCGCTGCCCGCGATGCACGTAAATCTTTACCACGCGGACCATCCACCAGAGACTGGGTGCCGGTATAGGCATGGATCGTTGTCATTGTGCCAACTTCTATCCCAAAACTGTCATGCAATGCTTTGGCCATCGGCGCAAGACAGTTGGTTGTGCATGACGCCACAGAAATAATGGTGTCGTTGCCATCCAGAGTGCCATCATTGACGTTATAAACGATGGTTTTCATTTCTCCTGCCGGTGCGGAAATCAACACCTTTTTCGCGCCAGCGTCCAGATGCGCCTGGGATTTTTCTGCGGAAGTATAAAAACCGGTACATTCAATGACAATTTCAGCCCCTTTTACTTTCCAGGGGATATTTTTCGCGTCTTTTTCGGCGTAAACCGTAATACTTTTTCCATCAACAATAAGTGAATCCTCTGTGAAATCGACGCTCCAGGGGAAAGGACCGTAGTTTGAATCGTGCTTTAGTAGGTAGGCGAGAATTTTCGGAGACGTAAGATCATTAATGGCGACAACGTCAATGTTACTTTTAATCTCAAGTAGCCGACGTAATACCAGTCGGCCGATACGACCAAAACCGTTAATGCCAACTTTGCTCATGGTTTTCTCCAGTCAAGAACTTGTGGGTAAAAATTAGTCCTTTCCAGGCTTAGACCAGGATGACAGGATGGGCAATCTACATTTTTGCCATGAAACGTAACGTACTGAAAACGGGTGAACAATATTTAATGAAATTTTAAGAAAAGCTCGTTATGTTAACGGCAAATTGTGTTAAAGCAGGAAATGTTATGGGAATTAGATATTCAAGGTTACAAATTGGCATTCACTGGCTGGTCTTTTTGCTGGTTATTGCAGCCTATTGTGCAATGGAGTTTCGTGGTTTTTTCCCGCGTAGCGATCGTCCGGTGATCAACATGATCCACGTTTCATGTGGCATCTCAATTCTCGTGCTGATGGTGGTTCGTCTGTTACTCAGATTGATATACCCAACGCCGCTCATTGTACCGAAACCCAGGCCCATGATGACGGGATTCGCTCATTTGGGACATTTGGTGATCTATCTCCTGTTTATTGTATTGCCAGTGATTGGTTTGGTGATGATGTATAACCGGGGTAATCCGTGGTTTGCGTTTGGTCTGACGATGCCTTACGCGTCAGAGGCCAATTTTGACCTGGTGGATAGATTAAAGTGGTGGCATGAAACGTTGGCCAATCTGGGATATTTCTTTATTGGGCTTCATGCGGCTGCAGCTCTGGCGCACCACTATTTATGGAAAGACAACACGCTTTTGCGCATGATGCCGCGTAAGCGCTCCTGAAGGTATTAGAAGAAAGCGCCTGTACTAAACCAGACCCGTGGTACAGGCGAAGAATACGGGCCTACATCGGAAGCGCCTATTATATTTATTTGTATGACAAATAAAACCATAATCCGAGTTTATATGTTCAACGGGTTGATATTTAATCAATATATCTACTGTTAAGATTGAAATTCAATTTCTCCAATCTTTGATCTCCCTAAGTGAAATAAAGACCGCACAGCGTATAACTTTTATACCGAACATAAGATTCGGCAAGCCATGGAGGTTGTATGAAAAAGTTGCTCTTTATTTTACTGATGGGATTACTGATGTCTTTTTATGTTGATGCCGGGCGCAAACCCTGTTCTGGTGCGAAAGGGGGGATCTCTCACTGTACAGCTGGCGGCAAATTTGTCTGTAATGATGGTTCTATCAGCGCATCGAAAAAAACATGCACTAACTAAAAGGGGCGCCATGAGAAAATGAACTCGTCAACCAGATGCGCGGGGAATTCTCCCCGCGCAGGCCCTTACCTGGACTGACAGGCCATGAGAGCCGCTACCTCCTTATCACCGTCCCGGAATCGCAGTTCGTAGAGCGTTTGTCGGGTCAGGAGTGTGAATGCCAGAATCGTGATACAGATAATGAGCAGACACACCACCAGGGGGTTGCGCTTCATAGCCTTTCTCCTTGCCGGATGGCAGGTAAGAGGCTAACATCTGAATTGCTAGGTTCATTCGTTGGCCTCGGTTGATAGAAATATCGGTCGGGGCCTTCGTCTTTCTGATTCCCGGTAAGCCTGAAAACAGAAAGTCTCAGGCGCCCGCAAACATCCTATGTAATTACCCTTACCAGCGAAATAATCACTTCACGAAATTGCGTGACGGCTTCCGGTAAAAATCACTTCACGAAATTGCGTGACGGCTTCCGGTAAATCGTTATCAGAGAACACTCGCTGCAAGACTCAATGCGAGCGAGCTTCCAGTTGAGGTATGAATAAGGGGCGCCATGAGAAAATGAACTCGTCAACCAGATGCGCGGGGAATGCTCCCCGCGCAGGCCCTTACCTGGACTGGCAGGCCATGAGAGCCGCCACCTCCTTATCACCGTCCCGGAATCGCAGTTCGTAGAGCGTTTGTCGGGTCAGGAGGGTGAATGCCAGAATCGTGATGCAGATAATGAGCAGACACACCACCAGGGGATTGCGCTTCATAGCCTTTCTCCTTGCCGGATGGCAGGTAAGAGGCTAACATCTGAATTGTTGGGTTCATTCGTTGGCCTCGGTTGATAGAAATATCGGTCGGGGCCTTCGTCTTTCTAGTTTTCGGTAAGCCTGAAAACAGAAAGTCTCAGGCGCCCGCAAACATCCTATGCAATTATCCTTACCATCGAAATAATCACTTCACGAAATTGTGTGGCGGCTTCCGGTAAATCGTTATCAGAGAACACTCGCTGCAAGACTCAATGCGAGAGAGCTTCCAGTTGAGGCATGAATAAGGGGCGCCATGAGAAAATGAACTCGTCAATCAGATGCGCGGGGAATGCTCCCCGCGCAGGCCCTTACCTGGACTGACAGGCCATGAGAGCCGCTACCTCCTTATCACCGTCCCGGAATCGCAGTTCGTAGAGCGTTTGTCGGGTCAGGAGTGTGAATGTCAGAATCGTGATACAGATAATGAGCAGACACACCACCAGGGGTTGTGCTTCATAGCCTTTTCTCCTTGCCGGATGGCAGGTAAGAGGCTAACATCTGAATTGCTAGCTTCATTCGTTGGCCTCGGTTGATAGAAATATCGGTCGGGGCCTTCGTCTTTCTGATTTTCGGTAAGCCTGAAAACAGAAAGTCTCAGGCGCCCGCAAACATCCTATGTAATTACCCTTACCAGCGAAATAATCACTTCACGAAATTGCGTGGCATTTTCCAGAATTTTTCGTAATACGCCTTACAAGGTATAACTACTCGTAAGTCTCTTCATTCCGATGGTAATAATCTCTCATCACAAAAATTGTTGTAAAAATGTGATATGAACAGGTTTTTGCCAGTAAGCAATTACCATCGATTGCCGATGACTCTCTATCGGGAGTAAACCAGGAAGAGAGACAACGGTCATGAATACAACATCCTCACACCGCTTAGGCTTTTTACATCACATCAGGCTGGTTCCATTATTTGCCTGCATTCTTGGCGGCATCCTGTTTCTGTTTGCCTTGAGTTCATCCCTGGCGGGGTATTTTCTCTGGCAGGCAGACCGCGATCAGCGCGACGTCAGCGACGAGATCCAGATACGCACGGGTTTAGCAAACAGCTCTGATTTATTGCGTTCAGCCCGGATCAATATGATTCAGGCCGGGGCAGCAAGTCGTATCGCTGAAATGGAAGAGATGAAGCGAAATATTGCGCAAGCGGAATTGCAAATAAAGCAATCGCAACAAGGCTATAACGTTTACCGTACTCGCCTGGTGAAAACTCCCGCTGACGATGCGCTGGACGGAGAATTAAATCAGCGTTTCCTGGCTTATATTTCCGGCCTGCAACCCATGTTGAAATATGCCAAAAATGGCATGTTTGAAGCCATTATCAATCATGAAAGTGAGCAGATCAGAACGCTTGATAATGCCTATAACCAGCAGTTAAGCAAAGCCATTGAGATACGTAGCGCCAGAGCTAACCAGCTAGCGGAACAGGCGCATCATCGTACTCGTCTGGGAGGGATGTTTATGATTGGCGCATTTATACTTGCGCTGGTAATGACGCTGATAACCTTTATGGTGTTACGCCGGATTGTCATTCGTCCACTGCAACATGCTGCCCAACGGATTGAAAAAATTGCTAGTGGCGATCTGACTCTGGTTGACGAACCCACTGGCCGCAGTGAAATTGGCCGCTTAAGTCGCCATCTACAGCAAATGCAGCATTCGCTGGCGCTGACGGTGGGAACGGTGCGTCAGGGGGCTGAAGAGATCTATCGTGGCACCAGTGAGATTTCTGCCGGTAATGCTGACCTTTCCTCACGCACCGAAGAACAAGCGGCGGCAATTGAACAAACCGCCGCCAGCATGGAGCAACTCACCGCAACAGTGAAGCAAAATTCTGATAATGCACATCATGCCAGCAAACTGGCGCAAGAGGCCTCAAGTAAAGCCGGTGATGGCGGACAAACAGTTTCCGGTGTAGTGCGGACAATGGGTAATATCTCCAGTAGCTCGAAGAAAATTTCTGAAATCACGGCTGTTATCAACAGTATTGCCTTCCAGACCAATATCCTGGCGCTCAATGCCGCCGTTGAGGCCGCACGAGCCGGTGAACAAGGACGCGGATTTGCCGTTGTCGCCAGCGAAGTGCGTACACTTGCAAGCCGCAGCGCCCAGGCGGCGAAAGAGATTGAAGGCTTGATCAGTGAGTCCGTCAGGTTGATTGGCCAGGGGGCCGATGAGGTGGCAACGGCAGGGAAAACCATGAGCGCTATTGTTGATGCCGTGGCGAGCGTCACACATATCATGCAAGAAATAGCTGCCGCCTCAGATGAACAAAGCAGAGGTATCACACAAGTTAGCCAGGCGATTTCTGAAATGGATAAAGTGACGCAACAGAACGCTTCTCTGGTGGAAGAGGCTTCAGCTGCGGCGGTATCTCTTGAAGAACAGGCGGCGCGGTTAACTGAAGCCGTGGATGTGTTCCGTCTGAAGAAACAACCAGCTCAGGCGGATCAACAAGGAACAGGGAGTTCAGTGAGTTTGGCAACGGTGTGATAAAAAAGGGATCGTAAGATCCCTTACTTTTCAGAACGGCATTGATTTTCGAATGGCGTTAATCATCAACTGACAACCGGAAGAGAGTGTTGCATCTACGCGGGTCAGTATTCCAATAGGTTCGCCTGCTCCATGCCCCGGAACAGGCAGGGCCACCAGTGTTGCATGACGCAGGTCGTCTTTTACCGCGCCAGAAGGAACAAACCACACGTAGTCGTATTCAACCGTAAGCTGACGTGAAAGCGATGCAGACAACGTTTCAATGCAGCCTGAAGGAATTTTACATCCCTGGCTTTTTACTAATGCCTCTGAATGCTGCCGTGGCGCGGTGCCTTCTGGTGATACGACAACAGGCCATTCCAGTACCCGACTTAACGTTACGTTCTCCTGAAGCAGGGGGTGATTAGGCCTAACAACTAACTTAAGTGATTCGAGAAACAGCAGCTCGTAATTAAGTCCGGTCATCAGTTCAGGATCTGACATCCGACCAACACCAATATCGATTTCCCCTGTTTTTAATCCCGCCAGGATCATCGTGTTACTCATGGTGGCAACTTGCAGTGTGGTTTCTTTTTGTTGCTGATGAAACTGACCTATAACCGAAGGTAATATCCCTAGTGCCGCGGTAGGTAGCGCGCCCACTCTGACGACATCATTGTTAAGGCCTTCTTTACGATTAAGTGACAGTCCAGCGGTGTTAATGGCGTCAAGAACTCTGACTGCGTGAGTTAAAAATTGCTCGCCAGGTAAGGTGAGCTGCGCGCCTTGACGTCCTCGGTCGAACAGGCGAGCACCCGTCAATTGCTCCAGCTCATTCAATGTCTTAGAGAGTGCCGGTTGACTCAGATTAAGGGTTTCAGCCGCGCGCCCCAAAGTTCCTTGTTGTGCGACAGCTACGAATGTATGAAGGTGGCGCAAACGGATGCGCTGACTAAACAGACTATTTTTTTCCATAAGCGATGTTAAAAACGAAGCGGTGCCGCTGACAAGTGATGTTGTTTGATTATGATAACTTGATTGCAAAATATTATTAACATTTAAAGTAATTATGTTACATCGAAATCGATAATATTGATGATTTCGCGGCGAGATCACAGTTTGTAAATTCTTCCCACCAGAGTGAATGCGGTTACCTACACTCGAGATAATTGACCACTGGGGGTAGGCATTATGGCGAACAGCATCACAGCGGATGAGATTCGGGAACAGTTTTCGCAGGCAATGTCAGCCATGTATCAACAAGAAGTTCCACAGTACGGTACGTTGCTGGAACTGGTCGCTGACGTGAATCTGGCTGTGCTGGAAAATAATCCCCAACTGCATGAAAAAATGGTTAATGCGGATGAACTGGCGAGGCTTAACGTTGAACGTCATGGGGCGATACGTGTAGGAACCGCGCAGGAACTTGCCACATTAAGGCGGATATTCGCCATTATGGGAATGTATCCGGTGAGTTATTACGATCTCTCGCAGGCTGGCGTGCCGGTACATTCTACGGCATTTCGGCCCATCGATGATGCCTCGCTTGCGCGTAATCCTTTCCGCGTTTTTACCTCATTGCTCCGCCTTGAGCTTATCGAAAACAAAACATTGCGCCAAAAGGCGGCGGAGATTTTACGCCAGCGCGATATCTTTACCCCACGTTGTCGGCAACTGTTAGATGAATATGATCGGGAGGGCGGTTTTAGCGAAGCGCAAGCGCGGGAGTTTGTGCGAGAAGCCCTGGAGACATTTCGTTGGCATCAGTCAGCAACGGTAGATGAAGAAACCTATCACGCGTTGCATAACGAGCATCGGCTGATCGCTGATGTAGTCTGTTTTCCAGGCTGCCATATCAATCACCTGACGCCACGCACGCTGGACATTGATCGGGTGCAGTCGATGATGCCCGAATGCGGTATCGAACCAAAAATTCTCATCGAAGGGCCGCCGCGCCGCGAGGTGCCTATTTTATTGCGTCAAACCAGCTTTAAGGCACTGGAAGAAACGGTTCTGTTTGTGGGGCAACAGCAGGGGAGGCATACCGCGCGATTTGGTGAGATAGAGCAGCGCGGAGTGGCGTTAACGCCGAAAGGGCGGCGACTGTATGATGAACTTCTGCGTAATGCCGGAACTGGACAGGATAATCTCACTCATCAACTGCATTTGCAGGAAACCTTTCGCGCTTTCCCGGACAGCGAATTTTTGATGCGCCAGCAAGGGCTGGCATGGTTCCGTTATCGACTGACACCATCGGGTGAAGCGCATCGTCAGGCGATACATCCTGGGGATGATCCGCAACCTTTGATTGAACGTGGCTGGGTTGTCGCACAACCTATTACCTATGAGGATTTTTTGCCGGTGAGTGCGGCGGGGATCTTCCAGTCCAATCTCGGTAACGAAACGCAGACGCGCAGTCATGGTAATGCCAGTCGTGAGGCATTCGAGCAGGCGCTGGGCTGCCAGGTTTTTGATGAATTTCAGTTATACAAGGAAGCGGAAGAACGCAGTAAACGCCGCTGTGGATTGCTTTAAAATCGGACCATCCTGCTTTGCAAAAATTTGCCTGATTTTACAAATGAATCAGGCTCTTCCCATCGACATAAAAAAATTGCCGATTTGTGCAGATTCTCCATGCTCAACAATTGGATTATTAATAAATATTGTCTAGAGTGAGCGGTCATTAATAAGCACTTTCTTGCCGCTGAAAACGACCAGCGCGGGACCATTCACAACACCAGAAGGACTCACTGTCAGGTATGGATCGTAGACGATTTATTAAAGGTTCAATGGCTATGGCCGCCGTGTGCGGTACCAGCGGTATTGCTTCTCTTTTTTCTCAGGCTGCGTTCGCGGCAGATTCTGATATTGCCGATGGGCAAACTCAGCGTTTTGACTTTTCGGTTTTACAGTCGATGGCGCATGATTTAGCGCAAAAGCCGTGGGGTGGCGAGCCGCGTCCGTTACCCAACACGTTGGCGACTATGACCCCGCAGGCTTATAACAGCATTCAATACGACGCCGAACAATCACTGTGGCATAACGTCGAGAACCGCCAGCTTGATGCCCAGTTCTTTCATATGGGGATGGGTTTCCGCCGCCGCGTACGCATGTTCTCGGTTGATCCTGCAACGCATCTGGCACGTGAAATTCACTTTCGTCCAGAATTGTTCAAATACAATGATGCGGGCGTAGATACCAAACAACTGGAAGGGCAAAGCGATCTCGGCTTTGCAGGCTTCCGCGTATTTAAAGCGCCGGAACTGGCTCGCCGCGATGTGGTATCGTTCCTCGGTGCAAGCTATTTCCGTGCCGTTGATGACACGTATCAATACGGTTTATCGGCCCGTGGTTTGGCGATTGATACTTATACCGACAGCAAAGAAGAGTTCCCCGATTTTACCGCTTTCTGGTTTGATACCGTAAAACCAGGCGCAACCACCTTTACCGTTTATGCCTTACTCGATAGCCCCAGTATTACCGGTGCCTACAAGTTCACCATCCAGTGTGAAAAGAGTCAGGTGATTATGGATGTTGAAAACCATCTGTATGCGCGTAAAGAGATCAAGCAATTGGGTATTGCACCGATGACCAGTATGTTTAGTTGCGGCACTAATGAACGTCGTATGTGCGATACTATTCATCCGCAAATCCATGATTCCGACCGTCTTTCCATGTGGCGGGGCAATGGTGAGTGGATCTGCCGTCCGCTAAATAATCCGAAGAAATTGCAGTTCAATGCCTACACCGACAATAACCCGAAAGGCTTTGGTTTATTGCAACTGGATCGTGATTTCTCCCATTATCAAGACATCATGGGCTGGTACAACAAACGACCAAGTTTGTGGGTAGAGCCTCGTAATAAATGGGGCAAAGGCACCATCGGCCTGATGGAAATCCCAACAACGGGTGAAACGCTGGATAACATTGTCTGCTTCTGGCAGCCAGAAAAAGCAGTAAAAGCAGGGGACGAGTTTGCATTCCAGTATCGTCTGTACTGGAGCGCACATCCCCCTGTTCAATGTCCATTGGCACGTGTTATGGCGACGCGCACCGGCATGGGAGGTTTTCCGGAAGGTTGGGCGCCGGGTGAGCATTATCCAGAAAAATGGGCGCGTCGTTTTGCCGTCGATTTTGTTGGTGGGGACCTGAAAGCGGCTGCGCCTAAGGGGATTGAACCTGTTATTACGCTCTCCAGCGGTGAAGCGAAGCAAATCGAAATTCTCTACATTGAACCGATTGATGGTTACCGTATTCAATTTGACTGGTATCCGACTTCGGACTCTACTGATCCGGTTGATATGCGGATGTATCTCCGCTGTCAGGGCGATGCCATCAGTGAAACATGGCTGTATCAGTATTTCCCACCAGCTCCGGATAAGCGCAAATACGTTGACGATCGCGTGATGAATTGATCGTCATTTTTTTCGGCACCTTCTGACGGAAGGTGCCGTCTGGTAAAACACGATCCCGCTCGCATTTTTCCCCAAACTATCTGAGTAATCTGATGATGTGTATTTCATGTACACTTTGTCAGCCACTAACAGGGAGTGCGTATGTTTCCAGAATACCGAGATTTAATATCCCGTCTGAAAAACGAAAATCCTCGCTTTATGTCCTTGTTCGATAAACACAATAAACTTGATCATGAAATTGCCAGAAAGGAAGGTTCCGACGGTCGAGGATACAATGCGGAAGTGGTCCGCATGAAAAAACAGAAGCTCCAGTTGAAAGATGAGATGCTCAAAATCCTGCAACAGGAGAGCGTCAAAGAGGTGTAAACTTTCTTAAGCCGCCTGCCAGGCGGCTTTTTTAACAACTGCATGGATTGACTGGAGATAAGATGACTGAAACGATAAAAGTAAGCGAATCACTTGAATTACATGCTGTTGCAGAAAGTCATGTCACACCTCTTTATCAGTTAATCTGTAAAAATAAAACCTGGTTACAGCAGTCGCTAAACTGGCCGCAGTTTGTTCAAAGTGAAGAGGACACGCGAAAAACGGTGCAGGGTAATGTGATGTTGCATCAGCGTGGATATGCCAAAATGTTCATTATTTTCAAAGAAGATGAACTTATCGGCGTTATCTCGTTTAATCGTATTGAACCACTGAATAAAACCGCGGAAATCGGCTACTGGCTGGACGAATCTCATCAGGGGCAGGGGATCATTTCTCAGGCGCTGCAGGCATTGATTCATCATTATGCTCAGTCTGGTGAACTCAGACGCTTCGTGATCAAATGTCGGGTGGATAATCCCCAAAGCAATCAGGTAGCTTTGCGCAATGGTTTTATCCTTGAAGGTTGCCTTAAACAGGCTGAGTTCCTGAATGATGCCTTTGATGATGTGAACTTATACGCGCGTATTATCGATTCACAATAACCCTGGCAGCGGCGTTCGCGTAATGCGCTCCTCGCCGTTAATAACTTTTGGACCACGGACATGAACCGTGTCGCCATCAAAGGCTGCAACGACGGCGTGGTCGGTTAACTCCACATGGTTTTCAATCATCACCGCACCTGTAATGCGGCTGTTCCCCTGTATGGTGACGTGATTGTCGAGTAAAACCGGACCACCACGTACGAGTGCATGACCACCCACCAGAACATGATGTTTTAACACACAATTGCCTTCCACCGAGGCATGTTCCGCTACCTGCGAACTGTAATGAAGCGTGGGAATGGCATCTTCTTCTGTTCCGGCGATCACACGTGCATGTCCGTAGACTTTCGTGCAGTCACACAGCCAGACGTTGTTCTCTTCATTACCTTCAATACGTGCAAAATCAAAAACTTCGGCGCGATGCTCAATGAACGCAAATTTCACAATGGCATCACCATATATTTGCGCCTGATGAACAATGCGCGAGGTGCTGACTCTTGCGCGATCATAAATTTGCAACAGAAGATGGTGGTCGGGCGTTAAACCTTGCGCAGCGACTACCATTGAGTTCTGATCAATGCAGGCATGACCAGAAATCCTGCAATTTCCGCATATTAATGAATCACGAATTGTGACGTTGTCACTTATCAGGACGCCCTGACTGATTTTGCTATTATCGATCCAGGCGTTATCCTTCGCGCAAACATCGCCCCATAGCTCGCTGCTTCCGGTGATGCGTGTATTACCGGATATCACCGTTCCGGCAAACGCGATGGCATTCTGGTCATAGATCCAACAATTTCCGTCCTGGGCCAATACGGTTTCATTATCAATCCAGCCGCCAGGCGTTCCGGCTATTACGTCATTAAAATCAGCGATGGCAATAATCTGCCGCAATAAAACACTCTTTTTATCGCTATCTTCCTGATAACTAAAAGCTCGTTGTTCTTCACTAAGACGATATTTGCGCATAGCGTTTTCCCGCAGGTGACCTACTATAACCGTAGCAAATTCTGTGACTCTGGCTATGTTTAGCAAATTTCCATAAAATGTATTTCAAATATACTTTATAAATTAAACAAAATGAGTAAGAAGATGCAGAGCGATAAAGTGCTCAATTTACCGGCAGGTTACTTTGGCATTGTGTTGGGGACGATAGGGATGGGATTTGCCTGGCGTTATGCCAGCCAGGTTTGGCAGGTCAGTCACTGGTTGGGCGATGGGCTGGTGATTCTGGCAATGATCATTTGGGGATTACTGACTAGCGCATTTATTACCCGACTCATACGCTTTCCGCATAGCGTGCTGGCGGAAGTGCGTCATCCAGTGATGAGCAGTTTTGTGAGTTTGTTTCCGGCAACAACGATGCTGGTGGCAATTGGTTTTGTCCCCTGGTTTCGTCCGCTGGCGGTGGGCCTGTTCAGTATTGGTGTTGTGATTCAACTGGCTTATGCCGCCTGGCAAACAGCCGGTTTATGGCGCGGTTCCCATCCTGAGGAAGCTACGACACCCGGACTTTATTTACCGACTGTTGCCAACAACTTCATCAGTGCAATGGCCTGTGGAGCATTGGGCTACACCGATGCTGGTCTGGTATTTTTAGGGGCTGGCGTTTTCTCCTGGTTAAGTCTTGAGCCGGTGATCCTTCAGCGTCTGCGTAGCTCGGGAGAATTGCCCACGGCACTGCGTACATCGTTGGGTATTCAGCTTGCACCGGCGCTGGTGGCATGTAGCGCCTGGTTGAGCGTCAACGGTGGCGAGGGCGATACGCTGGCGAAAATGCTTTTCGGTTACGGTCTACTGCAACTTCTTTTTATGTTACGCCTGATGCCGTGGTATCTCTCCCAGCCGTTTAATGCCTCATTCTGGAGTTTCTCGTTCGGCGTATCTGCACTGGCAACCACCGGTTTGCATTTAGGAAGCGGTAACGACAATGGATTTTTCCATACCCTGGCTGTGCCGCTATTTATTTTTACCAATTTTATTATCGCATTACTGCTCATCCGTACTTTCGCGCTTCTGATGCAGGGAAAATTGTTAATCAGAACCGAGCGCGCCGTTTTAATGAAAGCTGAGGACAAAGAATGATTATTCGTGATGAAAACTACTTCACTGATAAATATGAATTAACCCGCACACACTCTGAAGTTCTGGAAGCGGTGAAAGTGGTTAAGCCGGGTAAAACGCTGGATCTGGGCTGTGGTAATGGCCGTAATAGCCTTTATCTGGCAGCCAATGGTTATGATGTCGACGCATGGGATAAAAATGCCATGAGCATTGCCAACGTCGAACGCATCAAATCCATTGAAAAACTGGAAAATTTGCGCACCCAGGTTGTTGATCTAAATAACCTGACGTTTGATGGACAATACGATTTTATTCTTTCTACCGTGGTGCTGATGTTCCTGGAGGCGAAAACCATTCCTGGATTGATTGCCAATATGCAGCGTTGCACCAAACCCGGTGGTTATAACTTGATTGTGGCAGCAATGGACACAGCTGATTTTCCATGTACCGTCGGGTTCCCCTTTGCCTTTAAAAAAGGGGAGTTACGTCAATATTACGATGGCTGGGAGATGCTGAAATACAATGAAGACGTGGGTGAACTCCACCGCACCGACGCTAACGGCAATCGTATTAAACTACGTTTCGCCACGATGCTGGCACGTAAAAAATAAGCTAACAGGGCAAGGCGCATGAAAATGTCCACGTGAGATGTTTAACTGTTTTTTGCGGTAAGCATATTTTTTATCGAGGTGATGTGAAATATATCACAGTGGTTGAAGTTTTTTATCGGCTTAACTGCCTGAAATTTAACAACTGATGATTGACTCTGCCCCCTTTTCGTCATTGACTATATTGTCAGAAAAGGGGCTGGAAAATTTATTTTCACCAACACTTTTTTTGCCACAACACGAAGCGGTACTTTTTGCTATAACTTAAAAAGTAATATAATCATCTCAGGAAACTATTCATGCGTACCACATCAATTGCGAAAGTTGCGGCTTTATGCGGCTTGTTGGCTCTGTCAGGTTGTGCCTCTAAAATCACCCAGCCAGATAAATATTCTGGTTTTTTAAACAATTACTCCGACCTTCAAGAAACAACTTCAGCAACGGGCAAACCGGTATTACGCTGGGTTGATCCAAATTTTGATCAAAGTAAATATGACAGCATCGTCTGGAACCCAATCACCTATTATCCGGTGCCTAAACCTTCTACCCAGGTAGGGCAAAAAGTTCTGGATAGAATTTTGAGCTATACCAATACTGAAATGAAAGAAGCCATCTCACAGCGTAAACCACTGGTTACTACCGCTGGGCCTCGTAGTCTGATTTTCCGTGGTGCTATTACTGGTGTAGATACCAGCAAAGAAGGGTTACAGTTCTATGAAGTTGTTCCTGTCGCATTAGTGGTAGCGGGGACGCAAATGGCGACGGGTCACCGTACCATGGATACCCGCCTGTACTTTGAAGGTGAGCTGATTGATGCGGCTACCAACAAACCAGTTATCAAGGTGGTTCGTCAGGGCGAAGGTAAGGACCTGAACAACGAAAGCACACCAATGGCTTTCGAAAATATTAAGCAAGTTATTGATGACATGGCGACCGACGCGACCATGTTTGACGTTAACAAAAAATAATGCCAGTCGCGCCATCGCAAGATGGCGCTTCTGATTATCGGCTTCTGTCAGCGAACAAATTCAATACTACATAACAGACACCACCGGCAATTAATCCCCAAAACGCCGAGCCAATACCTACCAGCGTCAGTCCACTTGCCGTTACCAGAAAAGCCACCACAGCAGCATCGCGCTCACGCTCATTATGCAAAGCCTGATACAAACTGCCTCCGATGGTACTTAACAGCGCCAGACCAGCCAGCATCTGGATCCAACTTACAGGCAGGGCAGCCATCATCCCGGTAATGGCACTGCCAAACAGACCCGCCAGTAAATAAAAGACGCCAGCCGCAGCGGCAGCCAGCCAACGCTGATCTTTGTCCGGGTGCGCCTCCGGGCTCTGGCAAATAGCCGCAGTGATAGCCGCAATACCTACGGAATAGACGCCGAAAGGAGAAAACAGAAGCGCCAGTAATCCAGTAAATACAATCAATGGCGAAACAGGAGCTGAATACCCGGCGGCTTTCATCGCCGCAATCCCTGGCGCATTTTGCGATGCCATCGTCACCAGAAAAAGGGGGAGTGCAACGCTCAAACTGTGAGCAAACGAAAATTCAGGGGCGAGATAAGCGGGGAGAACTGGTTTGAAAACTATATCTTTTGTGACAACGTCACCTTGCGCGATAACGACCACGATCCCAACAATCATCGCCGCAATTACCGCATAACGCGGCGCAAAAACCTTTGTCGCCAGCCACGCCAGCAACATACTACCGCATAACATAAACTGACCATCCAGACTGGCAAACGCCTGTAAACCAAAGCGTAACAAAATTCCGGCCAGCATTGCCGCTGCCAGCGAGTGCGGAATAATACGCATCAGACGGGCGAATAATCCTGTCACACCACAGAGAACAATTAGCGCATTCGTGACAATAAAAACGCCGATGGCCTGGTTTAGCGTTAGTCCCTGTAACCCGGTGACCAGCAACGCAGCACCGGGCGTTGACCATGCGGTAAGAACAGGCACCCGATACCATAATGTCAGGGCAAGAGTACTGACGCCCATCGCCAGTCCCAGCGCCGTCATCCATCCGGAAATTTGCTCTGTGGTGGCTCCAGCGACGATCGCCGCTTGCCAGATTATTGCCGCAGAGCTGGCATAGCCGATCAGGACAGCCAGAAACCCTGCAAGCAGTGTGGGAGGAGGAATGGAAAACAGACGCATAGTTACCTCGTGCGTTATAGCGTACAGGCACCGTAGCATTTGTCCGTTATAACGCACAAGTGATAAACTCCCGTTTTGCAGGAGGAGTCGCATGGAAAATCTCGCTCGCTTTTTATCCACTACGCTTAAACATCTTCGTCAGCAGCGAGGCTGGAGTCTTTCGCGGCTGGCTGAAGCGACGGGCGTTTCAAAAGCGATGTTAGGGCAGATTGAACGTAATGAATCCAGCCCGACGGTCGCAACATTATGGAAAATAGCTACTGGAATGAACGTACCGTTTTCGACGTTTATTTCGCCACCGCAGACCGCTACGCCATCCGTTTATGATCCACAACAGCAGGCAATGGTGATCACTTCTTTATTTCCTTATGATCCGCAACTCTGTTTTGAACATTTCTCGATCATGATGGCCCCTGGTGCAATAAGCGAATCGACGCCGCACGAAAAGGGTGTTATCGAGCATGTTGTCGTCATTGGTGGGCAGCTTGACCTGTGCGTTGGTGGTGAGTGGCGAAGCCTTAAAAGTGGAGAAGGTGAACGCTTTGCCGCAGATGTTGCCCATGCCTATTGCAACCGTGGCGAGCAAACCGTGCATTTTCATTCCATTATCCATTACCCGCGTAGTTGAACAGGAAAACTATTTCGCAACGTCGCGCTTGTGGCTAAAATAACCGCCTTTTTTCAGCTACTGGATAAGAAAGTGACCGTATCTTCTCATCGTCTTGAACTGTTAAGCCCGGCACGCGATGCCGCCATTGCCCGCGAAGCTATTTTGCACGGTGCCGATGCTGTTTATATCGGCGGCCCTGGTTTTGGTGCCCGTCATAACGCCAGTAATAGTCTGAAAGATATCGCCGAACTGGTGCCATTTGCCCACCGTTATGGCGCAAAAATTTTCGTCACGCTTAACACCATTTTGCATGACGACGAACTGGAACCGGCGCAACGACTGATTACCGATCTTTACCAGACAGGCGTAGATGCGCTGATTGTTCAGGACATGGGGATTCTGGAACTTGATATTCCGCCGATTGAACTGCACGCAAGTACGCAGTGTGATATTCGCACTGTAGAGAAAGCGAAGTTCCTCTCTGACGTTGGCTTTACCCAGATTGTGCTGGCACGTGAGCTTAACCTGGAGCAGATTCGTGCGATTCATCAGGCCACGGACGCGACTATTGAGTTCTTTATTCATGGCGCATTGTGTGTGGCATATTCCGGTCAGTGCTACATTTCTCATGCACAAACGGGACGTAGCGCCAACCGTGGTGATTGCTCCCAGGCGTGCCGTTTGCCATACACGTTGAAAGACGATCAGGGGCGGGTGGTTTCTTATGAAAAACATCTGCTGTCGATGAAAGATAACGATCAGACTGCCAACCTGGGCGCGTTGATCGATGCGGGCGTGCGTTCTTTCAAGATTGAAGGGCGTTACAAAGATATGAGCTACGTGAAGAATATCACCGCCCATTATCGCCAGATGCTGGATGCCATTATTGAAGAGCGCGGCGATCTGGCTCGTGCTTCATCAGGTCGTACTGAACATTTCTTTGTGCCATCGACAGAAAAAACCTTCCATCGTGGTAGCACCGACTACTTTGTTAACGCGCGTAAAGGTGACATTGGCGCGTTCGATTCGCCGAAATTTATCGGCCTGCCGGTGGGTGAAGTATTGAAAGTGGCGAAAGATCATCTCGATGTTGCCGTCACCGAGCCACTGGCAAATGGCGATGGCCTGAACGTAATGATTAAACGTGAAGTGGTTGGCTTTCGTGCCAATACGGTAGAGAAAACCGGAGAAAATCACTACCGCGTCTGGCCAAATGAAATGCCAGCAGATTTGCATAAAATTCGCCCACATCATCCGCTTAACCGTAACCTTGACCATAACTGGCAACAGGCACTGACGAAAACCTCCAGCGAGCGTCGGATCGCGGTAGACATTGAACTGGGTGGCTGGCAAGAACAACTCATTCTGACGTTAACCAGCGAAGAGGGCGTTAGCATCACTCATACCCTGGATGGGCAGTTCGACGAAGCGAATAACGCCGAAAAAGCGCTGAATAACCTGAAAGATGGCCTGGCAAAACTGGGGCAAACCATCTATTACGCCCGCGATGTGCAAATTAATTTGCCGGGGGCGCTGTTTGTGCCAAACAGTCTGTTAAATCAGTTCCGCCGTGAAGCCGTCGAAATGCTGGATGCTGCACGTCTTGCCAGCTACCAGCGCGGCAGTCGTAAACCGGTTGCTGAACCTGCGCCGGTTTATCCGCAAACGCATTTGAGTTTCCTCGCGAACGTCTACAACCATAAAGCACGCGAGTTCTATCATCGCTATGGCGTACAACTGATTGATGCGGCGTATGAAGCGCATGAAGAGAAGGGCGAAGTCCCGGTGATGATCACCAAACACTGCCTGCGCTTTGCCTTCAATCTGTGTCCGAAACAGGCGAAAGGTAATATTAAAAGCTGGAAGGCAACGCCGATGCAACTGGTTAACGGTGATGAAGTACTAACGCTGAAGTTTGATTGCCGCCCGTGTGAGATGCACGTCATCGGTAAAATTAAAAATCATATTCTGAAAATGCCGTTACCGGGAAGCGTTGTCGCATCTGTAAGCCCGGATGATCTGCTGAAAACATTGCCGAAGCGGAAAGGATAAAACGCAAGCTTTCAGGGGTATTCACAACTCATTGAATCTGCATGATATTGTTGCCGGATCAGGCGTTCATGCCACATCCGGCAACAAACGACTCAAGGTTGTCCCGTTTCTGGTTTGCGTGATTTTTGCCAGTAATAATGCTCGCGCAAACCTTCCGCCGACTCTTCCGCTACAGCACGCAATTCATCGCTGTCCGCCTCATGACGCAGTTGATGATCCACATTCTTTACCCACAAAAATTCATGCCCTTTGTGTCCTGCCATCAGCTGTCCTGAGAACAGCGCACACGTTAATAAGACTACCGATAACGCTTTCGTAAACATCCCGCCACCCGTTTATTACACTTTGCCGCTATGATGCCGATAGTTTCTTTGAGTTATTATTCTGTTTTGCAAATTAGCGCAAAGAATTTCTGGAACCTGCCTTCCTGATTTGGCACTGCTTTTCACCGTTGCGGCGAATTAGTGCTATTTTCGAGCAAATTAAAAAAGGAGGTAAACATTAATGTTTACTTTGTTGATATACTCAGCGGCAGGGAGGCGATGTGAAACAAAGCGAGTTCAGACGTTGGCTCGAATCTCAGGGCGTAGATGTGGCGAATGGCAGCAACCATTTGAAACTCAGGTTTCAGGGGCGACGTAGTATCATGCCGCGTCACCCCAGTGACGAGATCAAAGAACCATTGCGTAAAGCAATCCTGAAACAACTCGGTTTAAATTAATCGCCATAAGAAGGTTAATGACATGCGAGAGACAGTCAAAATTATGCGTTATCCCGTCACTCTTACACCTGCGCCGGAAGGCGGTTATGTGGTTTCTTTTGTAGATATCCCTGAAGCGTTAACGCAGGGAGAAACTGTTGCTGAAGCGATGGAAGCAGCAAAAGATGCCTTACTCACCGCATTTGATTTTTATTTTGAAGATAACGAGCTAATCCCGTTGCCTTCGCCATTAAATAACAACTATCACTTTATTGAAGTGCCTTTAAGTGTCGCTTCTAAGGTATTGCTGTTAAATGCTTTTTTGCAGTCAGATATCACCCAGCAAGAGCTGGCGAGGCGGATTGGTAAACCCAGGCAGGAGATCACTCGCTTGTTTGATTTGCATCATGCGACAAAAATCGACGCCGTCCAGCTTGCGGCTAAAGCCCTGGGCAAAGAGTTATCGCTGGTAATGGTTTAATTACAGTTAACGTAAAGTTGTCATTTTTAACAACTGATATAGACTGCCGGATCACCTGCACATAATAACGATCCAATTAATGAAAAAATACCAGCAGCTCGCAGAACTATTACGTGAGCAAATTGCGTCAGGCATCTGGCAACCCGGCGATCGCCTGCCTTCTCTACGTGAACAGGTTGCGCTTTCTGGCATGAGCTTTATGACTGTCGGTCATGCTTATCAGTTGCTCGAAAGTCAGGGGTATATTATTGCGCGGCCGCAGTCAGGTTATTACGTTGCGCCGCGCACGGTGAAATCACCGCAGGCACCTGCTATTCCGGTAACGCGTGATGAAACGGTCGATATTAACACCTATATTTTTGATATGTTGCAGGCCAGTCGCGATCCATCGGTAGTACCGTTTGCTTCAGCCTTTCCCGATCCGCACCTGTTTCCGCTACAGCAACTGAACCGCTCGCTGGCGCAGGTGAGTAAAACCGCCACGGCGATGAGCGTGATTGAAAACTTGCCGCCAGGGAATGCAGAACTGCGTCAGGCTATTGCTCGTCGCTATGCCTTACAAGGCATCACTATTTCTCCTGATGAAATTGTCATTACCGCCGGGGCGTTAGAGGCATTAAACCTCAGTTTGCAAGCGGTCACTGAACCGGGCGATTGGGTGATTGTCGAGAATCCTTGTTTCTACGGCGCGTTGCAGGCGCTGGAGCGGCTACGGCTGAAGGCGTTATCGGTGGCGACGGATGTTAACGAAGGGATCGATCTTCAGGCGCTGGAGCTGGCGTTACAGGAGTATCCGGTCAAAGCCTGCTGGCTGATGACTAATAGCCAGAATCCACTCGGATTTACCTTAACGCCACAGAAAAAAGCGCGGCTGGTAGAGTTGCTCAATCAGTACAACGTGATGTTAATTGAAGATGACGTTTACAGTGAGCTTTACTTTGGTCGGGAAAAACCGCTACCCGCGAAAGCGTGGGATCGTCACGATGGTGTACTGCTTTGCTCATCATTTTCTAAATGTCTGGTGCCAGGTTTTCGCATTGGTTGGGTCGCCGCCGGAATACATGCACGCAAAATCCAGCGATTGCAGTTGATGAGCACGCTTTCCACAAGTTCGCCAATGCAGCTTGCACTGGTGGATTACCTTTCTACTCGCCGTTACGATGCCCATCTTCGTCGTCTACGTCGCCAGCTTGCGGAACGTAAACAACGCGCCTGGCAGGCACTGCTGCGTTATCTGCCTGCGGAAGTAAAAATTCATCATAATGACAGCGGTTATTTTCTCTGGCTGGAGCTTCCCGAACCGTTAGATGCGGGCGAATTAAGTGTTCAGGCATTGGCGCATCACATCAGCATTGCGCCGGGTAAAATGTTTTCTACTGGCGAAAGTTGGTCCCGTTTTTTCCGTTTTAATACTGCATGGCAGTGGGGCGAGCGCGAAGAACAGGCGGTTAAACAATTAGGTCACCTTATTAAAGAATACCTGAAATAGATCCCCATTTAATTTCTCTCAGGTTGGGTAATATGAATTTCTAATAGAAGCTATATTTCCTAACCCCTTGTCTATACTCCAGAAGATAGCTTCTCAAACGGCATAATGCGCGTTAGCTCACATCCTGATTAAATTTTCTCGGGGGCGAGGGTGCGCCTGCAAGCCGCCGTCTATGGTTAAACAAGGAGATATTTTTACGGCACGGCGGCTGAACAATTAATTACGACAGGAGTAAGACTTTATGAGCAAGACATTTGCCCGCAGCAGCCTGTGTGCGCTTACCATGACATTAATGACCGCCCACGCCGCCGAACAGCCTACCAATTTGGATAAACCGGAAGGACGACTGGATATTATCGCCTGGCCGGGATACATCGAACGCGGACAAACCGATAAACAATACGACTGGGTGACGCAATTTGAAAAAGAAACAGGTTGTGCGGTCAATGTGAAAACTGCGGCGACTTCCGATGAAATGGTCAGCCTGATGACCAAAGGAGGTTACGATCTGGTCACGGCGTCCGGCGATGCCTCGCTGCGTTTGATTATGGGTAAACGCGTGCAGCCGATTAATACCGCATTGATTCCCAACTGGAAAATGCTCGATCCGCGCGTGGTTAAAGGCGACTGGTTTAACGTGGGTGGAAAAGTCTATGGCACGCCATATCAATGGGGTCCGAACCTGTTGATGTACAACACCAAAACCTTCCCGACACCACCAGATAGCTGGCAAGTGGTTTTTGTTGAGCAGAATCTACCGGACGGTCAGAGTAATAAAGGCCGCGTACAGGCTTATGACGGCCCTATCTACATTGCGGATGCTGCGCTGTTCGTCAAAGCGACTCAGCCGCAGTTGGGTATCTCCGATCCATACCAACTCACTGAACAACAGTATCAGGCGGTACTGAAAGTGCTGCGCGATCAACATAGTTTGATCCATCGCTACTGGCATGACACTACCGTGCAAATGAGCGATTTCAAAAACGAGGGAGTGGTCGCTTCCAGTGCCTGGCCGTATCAGGCCAACGCCTTGAAAGCCGAAGGCCAACCGATCGCCACCGTCTTCCCGAAAGAGGGCGTTACCGGTTGGGCTGACACCACTATGTTACATAGCGAAGCGAAACATCCGGTTTGTGCCTACAAATGGATGAACTGGTCATTAACGCCGAAGGTGCAGGGCGATGTAGCGGCCTGGTTTGGTTCGCTGCCGGTAGTACCGGAAGGCTGCAAAGCCAGTCCGTTGCTGGGCGATAAAGGCTGTGAAACCAACGGCTTTAACTATTTCGATAAAATTGCCTTCTGGAAAACGCCTATAGCCGAAGGGGGCAAGTTTGTTCCCTACAGTCGCTGGACGCAGGATTACATTGCCATTATGGGCGGTCGCTAACTTCGCTGGGGTGTTTTATGACGTACGCAGTGGAGTTTGACAACGTCTCGCGGTTGTACGGCGACGTGCGCGCGGTAGATGGCGTCAGTATTGCGATAAAAGATGGTGAGTTCTTCTCTATGCTGGGACCGTCCGGTTCCGGCAAAACCACCTGCCTGCGCCTGATTGCTGGCTTCGAACAGCTTTCCGGCGGGGCGATTGCTATCTTTGGCAAACCGGCCAGTAATCTACCGCCGTGGGAGCGGGACGTGAATACCGTCTTCCAGGACTACGCGCTGTTTCCCCATATGTCGATTCTCGAGAATGTGGCCTACGGGCTGATGGTTAAAGGCGTGGATAAAAAGCAGCGGTACGCAATGGCGCAAGAGGCGCTGGAGAAAGTGGCGTTGGGGTTTGTACAGCAACGTAAACCGTCACAGCTTTCTGGTGGTCAGCGCCAGCGAGTCGCCATCGCCAGAGCACTGGTGAACGAACCGCGCGTGTTGTTGCTGGATGAACCGCTCGGCGCACTGGATCTCAAATTGCGCGAACAAATGCAGCTTGAGCTGAAAAAGCTGCAACAGTCGCTCGGTATCACTTTTATTTTCGTTACCCACGATCAGGGCGAAGCGTTATCGATGTCCGATCGTGTGGCGGTTTTCAATAATGGACGCATTGAACAGGTCGATTCCCCGCGCGATCTCTATATGCGCCCGCGCACGCCGTTTGTTGCGGGATTCGTCGGGACATCCAACGTTTTTGATCCGCTAATGGCCGAGAATCTTTGCGGCATGGTGGGCAGTTTTGCCCTGCGGCCGGAACATATTCGCCTGAATACACCAGGTGAAGTGCAGGCCAATGGCACGATTCAGGCGGTGCAATATCAGGGGGCAGCCACACGTTTTGAACTGAAACTGAACAGCGGTGAAAAACTGCTGGTTAGCCAGGCAAATGTAACGGGCGAAGACTTACCCAACACGCTCACGGCTGGTCAACAGGTGATGGTTTCCTGGGCGCGTGATGTGATGGTGCCACTGGTTGAGGAGAGGTGAATGGCGATGAACGTATTGCAATCACCTTCACGTCCTGGTCTGGGTAAGGTGTCCGGTTTCTTCTGGCGTAATCCGGGGCTGGGGCTGTTTTTGCTGCTGCTTGGCCCTCTAATGTGGTTTGGTATTGTCTATTTCGGCTCGCTGCTGACGTTGTTATGGCAGGGCTTTTATACCTTTGACGATTTCACCATGTCGGTAACGCCGGAACTGACGCTGGCGAATATCCGTGCGCTGTTTAATCCGGCGAATTACGACATCATTCTCCGCACACTGACAATGGCTGTGGCAGTCACTATCGCCAGTGCCATTCTGGCCTTTCCGATGGCGTGGTATATGGCGCGCTATACCAGCGGCAAAATGAAAGCGTTCTTTTACATTGCGGTGATGTTGCCCATGTGGGCAAGCTACATTGTTAAAGCCTATGCCTGGACCTTATTGCTGGCTAAAGACGGTGTGGCGCAGTGGTTTTTACAACATCTGGGGCTGGAACCACTGCTGACAGCGTTCCTTACATTACCAGCGGTGGGCGGTAATACGCTGTCAACTTCTGGGCTAGGGCGCTTTCTGGTGTTTCTCTATATCTGGTTGCCGTTCATGATCCTGCCTGTGCAGGCGGCGCTTGAGCGTTTGCCGCCGTCATTGTTGCAGGCGTCGGCTGATCTTGGCGCGCGTCCACGGCAAACCTTTCGCTATGTGGTGCTGCCGCTGGCGATCCCAGGCATCGCGGCTGGCTCTATCTTTACCTTTTCGCTCACACTGGGTGATTTTATCGTCCCACAGCTGGTTGGCCCGCCAGGGTATTTTATCGGCAATATGGTCTACTCCCAGCAGGGAGCGATTGGCAATATGCCGATGGCTGCGGCTTTTACTCTGGTGCCGATAGTCCTTATCGCACTCTATCTGGCGTTCGTGAAACGTCTGGGAGCGTTCGATGCACTCTGAACGCGCACCGTTTTTCCTCAAACTGGCGGCCTGGGGCGGCGTGGGTTTCCTACATTTTCCCATCCTTATTATTGCTGCCTATGCTTTTAATACTGAAGAAGCAGCATTTAGCTTCCCCCCGCAAGGTCTGACACTGCGCTGGTTTAGCGTGGCAGCACAGCGTAGTGATATTCTTGATGCCGTGACACTGTCACTTAAAGTGGCGGCGCTGGCAACATTAATTGCGCTGGTGTTAGGGACGCTGGCAGCTGCCGCGCTGTGGCGACGAGACTTTTTCGGCAAAAACGCCATTTCTCTGTTACTGCTGCTGCCTATTGCGCTGCCAGGCATTGTTACTGGTCTGGCGTTATTAACCGCGTTTAAAACCATCAATCTGGAGCCGGGATTTTTCACCATCGTGGTCGGGCATGCGACTTTTTGCGTAGTGGTGGTGTTTAACAATGTCATTGCCCGTTTTCGCCGCACCTCGTGGAGTCTGGTTGAGGCGTCAATGGATCTTGGGGCTAATGGCTGGCAAACCTTTCGTTATGTGGTGTTGCCGAATCTCAGTTCGGCGCTACTGGCAGGAGGGATGCTGGCGTTTGCCTTGTCGTTCGATGAAATCATCGTTACGACCTTTACGGCAGGCCATGAACGGACGTTACCGTTGTGGTTGCTCAATCAGCTTGGGCGACCACGTGATGTACCGGTAACCAACGTGGTGGCACTGCTGGTTATGTTGGTAACAACCTTGCCGATCCTGGGGGCCTGGTGGCTAACCCGCGAAGGCGACAATGGTCAATAACCACTGATACAGGAATATGCTATGCAACATAAGCTACTGATTAACGGAGAACTGGTTAGCGGCGAAGGGGAAAAACAGCCTGTCTATAATCCGGCAACGGGGGACGTTTTACTGGAGATTGCCGAGGCATCGGCAGAGCAAGTTGATGCTGCTGTTCGCGCGGCAGATGCGGCATTTGCCGAATGGGGGCAAACCACGCCGAAGGTGCGCGCAGAATGCCTGCTGAAACTGGCTGATGTTATTGAAGAAAATGGTCAGGTTTTTGCCGAACTGGAGTCTCGTAACTGTGGCAAGCCTCTGCATAGTGCGTTCAATGATGAAATTCCTGCGATTGTCGATGTTTTTCGCTTTTTCGCCGGAGCTGCTCGCTGCCTGAATGGTCTGGCGGCAGGAGAATATCTCGAGGGACATACTTCGATGATCCGCCGCGATCCGCTGGGCGTTGTGGCTTCTATTGCCCCCTGGAATTACCCATTGATGATGGCTGCATGGAAACTGGCTCCGGCACTGGCGGCGGGGAACTGCGTGGTACTGAAGCCATCAGAAATCACGCCGCTGACCGCACTAAAACTGGCAGAGCTGGCGAAAGATATCTTCCCGCCGGGCGTGATCAACGTACTGTTTGGCCGGGGCCAGACCGTGGGCGATCCGCTGACCGGGCATCAAAAAGTGCGCATGGTTTCGCTGACGGGGTCTATCGCCACCGGTGAGCACATCATCAGCCATACCGCGCCATCCATTAAGCGCACCCACATGGAGTTAGGCGGCAAAGCGCCGGTCATTGTTTTTGATGATGCTGATATTGAAGCTGTGGTTGAAGGTGTCCGCACGTTTGGTTATTACAACGCTGGACAGGATTGCACCGCAGCTTGTCGAATCTATGCGCAAAAAGGCATTTACGATGCGCTGGTGGAAAAACTCGGCGCCGCTGTCGCAACCTTGAAATCGGGCGCGCCAGATGACGAATCAACAGAACTGGGGCCGTTGAGTTCCCAGGCTCATCTCGACCGCGTCAGCAAAGCAGTGGAAGAGGCGAAAGCGACGGGACACATTAAAGTGATCACCGGTGGGGAGAAACGAAAAGGTAACGGTTATTACTATACGCCGACGCTGCTGGCAGGCGCGTTGCAAGAAGATGCTATCGTTCAAAGAGAGGTATTTGGTCCAGTGGTGAGCGTGACTGTCTTCGATAATGAAGAACAGGTAGTGAACTGGGCAAATGATAGCCAGTATGGCTTAGCCTCTTCAGTGTGGACGAAAGATGTGGGGCGGGCGCATCGCGTTAGTGCACGTCTGCAATATGGCTGCACATGGGTCAATACCCATTTCATGCTGGTAAGTGAAATGCCGCACGGTGGTCAGAAACTTTCAGGTTATGGCAAGGATATGTCACTTTATGGGCTGGAGGATTACACCGTTGTCCGCCACGTAATGGTTAAACATTAAGGATAATATTGTAGCCAGGGAGAGTGTGAGAAGATCTAACACACTGTCAGAGAGTTGATATCTCTCTGACAGTGTGTACTGCGTGCAATATCGCTACATCAAATAAACCAACCAAATCTCATAGAGATAAGAGCAAACAATCCAACAGCAGCAAAGAGATTTATAAGCACTACAGTTCTACTGGAAACATTCATATTTTGCCACCTTTTGTCATAGCCCCTATGTGTATAGTACGGGTTAAGTAAATCTGCAATAATACTCATTCTGAAGATGGACAAGGGAAGCTCCCGGGTTATGGAAATATCTCAAACGGGTTGAAAAACTTGATGTGCATCAAAAAATAACGCATATTTGCGTGCGTTTTATTCCTCTGGCTGGATGCCCGTACATGTCTCTTTATCAATACCTGCTTGTTTTTTATGCTGTTATGGCAGCTATCGCGTTTGTTGCTACCTGGTTTCTTTCCCACGAGAAGAAGCACATTCGTTTTCTGAGCGCCTTCCTGGTAGCGGTGACCTGGCCGATGAGTTTTCCGGTGGCGCTGCTGTTTTCGCTGTTTTAAATCTTGAGCACTAGCTTGACGGCACAACGCAGACTTATATCATTTGGGAGAATCGATAATTTTCACAAGTGGCTAAGGAGAAAGTATGTCGCATCTGGAAGAGGTCATCGCACGCGTGGATGCAGCGATTGATGAGAGCGTCATTGCCCATATGAACGAATTATTAATCGCCCTGAGCGATGACGCAGAGTTAAGCCGGGAGGAACGTTACACTCAGCAGCAGCGTTTGCGTACAGCAATCGCTCATCACGGGCGTAAGCATAAAGAAGATATGGAAGCTCGCCACGAACAGTTAACCAAAGGCGGCACTATCCTGTGATTAAAACGAGCGTCTGGCCACCAGCCAGGCGCCAACCACAAGTAAAATTGCGCCACAAATTGGGCCGATCAACGCCCGTAATGGCACGCCATGGCTACGCAAAATATCCAGCACCAGCCCTCCAATCAACTGACTGGCGACCAGTACTGCAATGGTCGTTGCCGCGCCAACGTTTTGATATCCGCTGATACTGGAAAAGACAAAAAATGATCCCAGCAAGCCAGGAATCAGTGTCCACCAACGCACGCTGGAAACCAGTTCGCCAAACCCCTCCATCCCTTGTTTAAACCATAAAATGGAGACGAATAGCACAATCCCCACCAGTGAGTTCAGCAGCATGGCGATGAGAATGGTTGAGGACGTCTGGGTGATGCGCACCATCAGCGTGTTTTGCACCACCAGGCCAATTCCGGCGGCAATCAAAAAGGCAAGGGTGAGCGACTGATTCATCCAATCGCGTCCGGTTCAGTGCGCTCGTCGAGTTGCAACTGCATAAATGTCAGATCCAGCCAACGACCAAATTTAGTGCCTACCTGCGGCATTTGTGCGGTGACGACAAATCCCAGCGACTGGTGGAGATGCAGCGAGGCCTGATTTTGCGATTCGATCCCGGCGACCATGACATGCTTCCCGCAATCCCGCGCTTCATCAATCAATCGGCTTAACAATTTACGCCCAAGACCTTTGCCCTGATGATCTGGATGGACATAAACCGAATGTTCCACGGTATGGCGAAAACCGTCGAAACTACGCCAGTCGCCAAACGAGGCATATCCAGTCACTACGCCGTTTTCCTCGCTCACCAGCACTGGATAACCTGCTAAAGTCCGCGCTTCAAACCAGGCAATGCGGTTATCTGCATCCACAGTTTGGTCATTCCAGATAGCCGCCGTATACAACACGGCGTGGTTATAAATTTCCGCAATAGCAGCACAATCGGCTTTGCAGGCAAAACGGATGGACATATCTGGCCTCGATTAAATATTGATGATGATGTTATCAATACTATCGAAAACAGCCGGAAGCAACGCAATCTACAATGAAATTATTGCGTGTTGTGGGAGGAATGTGATGCATACAGACAAATATAACCACGTGTGCCTGCTACCATTGATCGATTCATGCCAAAAGCACAGGAGAGCATTATGGGGCAACAAAAGCAGCGTAACCGCCGTTGGGTTCTGGCCTCGCGTCCGCATGGCGCGCCGGTTCCGGATAATTTTCGTCTTGAAGAAGATGATGTCGCCACGCCGGGTGAAGGACAGGTGTTACTGCGCACAGTTTATTTGTCACTGGACCCGTATATGCGTGGACGTATGAGCGATGAGCCATCTTATTCACCGCCCGTTGATATTGGCGGGGTGATGGTCGGCGGTACGGTGAGCCGTGTCGTGGAGTCGAATCATCCTGATTACCAGCCTGGCGACTGGGTGCTGGGCTACAGTGGATGGCAGGACTATGACATATCCAGTGGCGATGAACTGGTGAAACTTGGCGATCATCCGGAAAATCCTTCGTGGTCGCTGGGTGTGCTGGGGATGCCCGGCTTTACCGCTTATATGGGCCTGCTGGATATCGGTCAGCCCAAAGAGGGCGAAACGTTGGTGGTTGCTGCAGCGACAGGACCAGTGGGCGCCACGGTGGGGCAAATCGGCAAACTGAAAGGTTGTCGCGTTGTGGGGGTAGCAGGTGGCGCGGAAAAATGCCGCCATGCTACCGAGGTGCTGGGCTTCGATGTTTGCCTTGACCACCACGCGGATGATTTTGCCGGGCAGCTGGCGAAAGCGTGTCCGAAAGGTGTTGATATCTATTATGAAAATGTTGGCGGAAAAGTGTTTGATGCCGTGCTGCCGTTGCTCAATACCTCCGCGCGTATTCCTGTCTGTGGCTTAGTAAGTGGCTATAATGCGACGGAGTTGCCATCGGGGCCAGACCGTTTACCGTTGTTGATGGCCACGGTGCTGAAAAAACGCATTCGCTTGCAAGGGTTTATTATTAGTCAGGATTATGGTCACCGAATCCATGAGTTTCAGCAAGAGATGGGGCAGTGGGTAAAAGAGGGAAAAATTCACTATCGTGAACAAGTTACCAACGGTTTGGAGAACGCCCCACAGACCTTTATTGGCCTGCTGAACGGCAAAAACTTCGGTAAAGTTGTTATTCGCGTCGCGGATGATGACTAAAGATACGACGGCGGCGTAAAGCCGCCACAAAAATCCAGGCAAAAATCTTATTTCCAGCTTTAATTAACTAACCACATCACTGTTCGACGGCTAATAACAATAAAGATGAGTGGATAATGGTTATTCAGCTTCATACACCAGGTAAACGACTTCTGCTATACCGGCAGAGTTGGAACGAATACACGTGAAGGAAATAACATGCCTGGAACGGAAAAAATACCGCATATCAGTTTGACTATGCAGGTTGAGAACGACCTGAAACATCAGCTTAGTATTGGTGCACTGAAACCTGGCGCACGCTTGATCACTAAAAATCTGGCGGAGCAATTAGGCATGAGTATTACACCTGTACGTGAAGCACTATTACGCCTGGTTTCGGTTAATGCGCTCTCTGTCGCACCTGCACAAGCATTTACAGTACCGGAAGTGAGGCAAAGTCAATTAGACGAAATCAATCGGATCCGCTACGAACTGGAATTAATGGCAGTTGTCCAGGCCGTTGAAAACATTTCCTCGCAAGACATAGCGGAACTACAGAAATTGCTCGAGAAATTACAGCAGGCGCAAGAAAATGGCGATATGGAACAACTCATTAATGCAAACAGACTATTCCGCTTAGCGATTTACCATCGCTCAAATATGCCCATCCTGTGTGAAATTATTGAGCAATTATGGGTCAGGATGGGACCTGGTTTACATTATCTTTATGAAGCGATTAATCCAGCGGAATTACGTGAGCGTATTGAAAGCTATCATGTACTATTCGCCGCGTTAAAAGCAAAAGACAAAGAGGGATGCAGACATTGTCTTGCTGAAATTATGCAAAAAAACGTTGCTATGTTGTGCCAGCAATACAGTTGTTAAATTAAAACGCCCGGCAAATATCGGGCATCAATGTATACTCGTCATACTTCAAGTTGCATGTGCTGCGTCTGCGGGTTATTCGGCCCATCCATGGGTCTCACCCCTTACGGGGCCGCTGCAACTCGAATTATTTAGAGTATAGTTATTCAAATCGCCATGCGATATTCACGCCCACACCATAATTACGCCCGGGAGCTGGTTCGTAATATCGACCATTTGATTCATTAACAATCACCGATCCGACATATTCTTTATCGAATAAATTATCGACACGACCAAATAAATCCATAGTTAGATTGTGGTAATTGTATTTATACCCGGTGAATAAGCCGACGAGAGTATAAGAAGGCGCTTTGGCCGTATTTTCATCATCTGCCATTATATCGCCCATGTAACGCGCTTCCGTGCCTGCATACCAGCCATCTTCCGGTACATAACCTATCGACGCAAAACCCATATTACGGGCGATCCCTGGCATCCGGTTACCGTTACAATCCTGTTCACTGCAAACATTGCTGCGATAGGTGGCATCAAGCCAGGTCCAGGACGCTTTTACGCGAAAATCTCCCGCGAAACGTTGATCCCATGCCAGTTCAGCGCCTTGACGACGGGTCTTTCCGGCATTTTTGTAAGTCGTACGCCCACCGCTACTGCTATCGACAACAATTTCATCATCGGTGTCGGTCTGGAACAATGCGAGACTAAGCAACCCATCACCAATACGCGTTTTACTGCCGATCTCAATTGTATCGTTGGTGGAAGGTTTTAAACCAAAGTTCATACCGCTTTGCCCATCAGCGCGATAAGACAGTTCATTAATCGTCGGCGTTTCAAAACCGCGTCCGGCTGCCAGATAAATATTCCAGGCATCGGTCATTGCATATTTTAGCGATCCGGCTGGTAGCCATTTGTGATAACTGGCATCACCGCTGTCATCGCCGTTACCCGGAGTAACGTAATGATCGTTGGAATCAAACCATACGGAGCTGTAGCGCACGCCAGCATCCAGTGACAGTTTTTCGCTCAGCTGCCACTGCGTCTGTAAATAGGGGTCGACGTTCCACATCAGATTGCGTTCGTCACGGCGCAACTCACCTTTTTGCCCGTATTCTGGCACGCCGCTATTCAGTCGGAAGTTATTGTAGCCTTTGCGGTTTTCACTCATGTTTTCGTAGTTCAGGCCGGTAGTGAACGTGAGCGGAACGCCCAGCTTGCCACGGTGTGCCCAGCGGCTGTCTATCCCCTGGTAATGGCGTTGCAGAGTAATCACGCCGCCCGCATGCGACGGGTTAAGTTGGGGGGCCATCGGGATTGACTGGTACTGGGTCGTTTCTCGCTCTCCGGCATACATCATCACACTCATATCATCCCGCGAACTCAGGCTACGCTCATAGCGCAACCCAGCTTGAGTTTGCTTGATAGTTTTTCGCGTGTCGTACTGTTCAGCGCGTGGCGCTTGTTGTGGATTCGCCTTCCATTCTGCTTCGGTTAATCCACCAGGGTCATCTGCTTTGATATCCACGCTGTTGAAAATCAGGCTTAATTTGCTGGCGTCATCAATGCGTACGCCCAGTTTGGCATTGGCTAAATTTTTCTGTGCACCACTATGGTCACGATAGCCGTGGGTCGTAAAGCGTGTGATTGAGACGGTGTAATCGACATCGCCCGGCTGTGTGCCGTCGCCCGTTGCGCCCGTTGCTTTCAGCTCATAGCGCCAGCTGCCAAAACTGCCATAGTAACTACTGGCTTCAATGGTTGGCGGTTGCTGTCCGGTTTGAGTAGTGACATTTATCACCCCGCCAGACGCGTTGCCATACAGGGCAGAGAAGGGGCCACGCAGCACTTCCACATTTTGCACACTGCTTAAATCGATGTTGGATGTTTGCCCTTGTCCGTCGGGCATGGTGGCGGGAATACCGTCCACATACAGACGAATACCCCGAATTCCGTAAGTGGAGCGGGAACCAAATCCGCGAATCGACAGCTGTAAATCTTGCGCATAGTTCTGCCGGTTTTGTACCTGCAAACCAGGCACGCTGGTCAGTGATTCAGACAAATTGATGCGCGGTGTTGCCAGGCGCATTTCTTCGCCATCCACCACGCTTACTGCTGCTGGCGTATCCAGCTCGGAAATCACTTGTGGCGCGGCACTGACAATCATGGTTTGTTCATTGGTTGCAAAAGCGGAAGGGGAAAGGGCAATCAGTGCGGGCAAAACAGTCTGTCGGACGGAGAAAATCTTCATGAAAAAAGCCAGGTTAAGAATGGGAATACGCCGTCATGGTAATGAAATTGTAAATTTATGGAAAACGAAACGGCACAATACGTTAACTAATTGAGAAAATTGTAGTCGTAACGGCAAGAAATACTCCACATTTGAGAAAATAATGATTACCATTCCCATTTATAACAAGGGTGTAACGATGATTACGCTCAGCGAAGCATTGTGAAGCAGCAAAAATATCGGTTCATCAAAGGGAGTCGTCATGCATTTACGTCATCTGTTTTCATCGCGCCTGCGTGGTTCATTACTGTTAGGTTCATTGCTCGTTGCTTCATCATTCAGTACGCAGGCCGCAGAAGAAATGCTGCGTAAAGCGGTAGGTAAAGGTGCCTACGAAATGGCTTATAGCCAGCAGGAGAACGCGCTGTGGCTCGCCACTTCGCAAAGCCGCAAACTGGATAAAGGCGGCGTGGTTTATCGTCTTGATCCGGTCACTCTGGAAGTGACTCTGGCGATTCATAACGATCTCAAGCCGTTTGGCGCCACCATTAACAACGCTACTCAAACGTTGTGGTTTGGTAACACCGTAAACAGCGCGGTCACGGCGATAGATGCCAAAACGGGCGAAGTGAAAGGGCGTCTGGTGCTGGATGATCGTAAGCGCACGGAAGAGGTGCGCCCGCTGCAACCGCGTGAACTGGTAGCTGACGATGCCACGAACACGGTTTACATCAGTGGTATTGGCAAAGAGAGCGTGATTTGGGTCGTTGATGGCGAGAATATCAAACTGAAAACCGCCATCCAGAACACCGGTAAAATGAGCACTGGTTTAGCGCTGGATAGTAAAGGCAAACGTCTTTACACCACTAACGCTGACGGCGAATTGATTACCATCGACACCGCAGACAATAAAATCCTCAGCCGTAAAAAGCTGCTGGATGACGGCAAAGAGCACTTCTTTATCAACATCAGCCTCGATACCGCCAATCAGCGTGCATTTATCACCGACTCTAAAGCGGCAGAAGTGTTAGTGGTCGATACCCGTAATGGCAATATTCTGGCGAAGGTTACGGCACCGGAATCACTGGCTGTGCTGTTTAACCCGGCGCGTAATGAAGCCTACGTGACGCATCGTCAGGCGGGTAAAGTTAGTGTGATTGATGCGAAAAGCTATAAGGTGGTGAAAACGTTCGATACGCCGACTCATCCGAATAGCCTGGCGCTGTCTGCCGATGGCAAAACGCTGTATGTCAGTGTTAAACAAAAATCCACTAAACAGCAGGAAGCTACCCAGCCGGACGATGTGATTCGTATTGCGCTGTAATCGACACAGGGGAGTTTGTCTTTCGTAGGCCGGATAAGGCGCTAGCGCCGCATCCGGCAAGCGGAGCACAATGCCTGATGCAACGCTGTCGCGTCTTATCAGGCCTGCAATATGCATAATTATTTGATTTATATTGAGTTTGTTGGCCGGATAAGGCATTTACGCCGCATCCGGCTTTAAACCGAGCAATTATGCAATTAACTCGTCGTTTCAGGCTTAAACACAATTTCCTGTTTTTCTTCATCTTCCTCGACAACTGGCGCAGTGCTGTGAATTTCGGCAACGCGTTTGCGCACACCAAACCAACCCACAACCAGCAAAATACCGATAATCGGCAGCGCAGCGATGGTATAAGTCCCGTTCGGGTAATCGAACGCCATCAGCACCAGCACGCACAGCAAAAACAGTAGCGTCAGCCAGGATGTGAAGGGCGCGCCAGGCAGTTTAAAACTGACATCCGCAGCTTTGCCTTCTTTAATCGCTTTACGCAGGCGCATCTGGCACACGATGATAAACGCCCACGAGGCGATGATTCCCAGCGACGCGAAGTTCAGGACAATCTCAAATACGCGAGACGGCACCAGATAGTTAAGGAATACGCCAACAACATAAACGACCAGCGTCGCCAGGATCCCGGCATACGGCACATGCTGACGGCTCATTTTCGCCATAAAACTCGGTGCGGAACCGCCCATCGCCATCGAGCGCAGAATACGTCCGGTGCAGTACAGACCTGAGTTCAGGCTGGAGAGGGCAGCGGTCAGCACTACAATGTTCATAATGCTTCCGATGTACGGCACACCCAGTTTAGAGAAGAATGTCACGAACGGACTTTGCCCCGCCTGATACGCGCTCCACGGCAATAACATAACCAGCAACACCACGGAGCCGACGTAAAACAGGCCAATACGCCAAATCACACTGTTAATTGCTTTAGGCACCATGGTCTGCGGGTCTTTACATTCTCCGGCAGCTGTACCAACCATTTCAATGGAGGCAAAAGCAAACACTACGCCCTGAATCAACACCAGCGCAGGCAGCAAACCGTGGGGGAAGAAGCCGCCGTTATCGGTAATTAAATGAAAGCCAGTGGTGTTGCCATCCAGCGGCTGACCGCTACCGAGGAACACTGTACCCACGACCAAAAAGGTCACAATGGCGAGCACTTTAATAAGCGCAAACCAGAACTCCATCTCCGCAAACCATTTCACACCGATCATATTCATGGTGCCAACGATGGTCAGCGCAGCGAGCGCAAAGACCCACTGCGGCACGCCGCCAAACGCACCCCAGTAATGCATATACAGAGCGACGGCGGTAATATCGACAATCCCCGTCATCGCCCAGTTGATGAAGTACATCCAGCCAGCAACGTAAGCAGCTTTCTCTCCTAAAAACTCTCGGGCATAAGAGACAAAACTGCCACTGGAAGGGCGATGTAATACTAACTCACCCAATGCACGCAGAATAAAAAACGAAAACAAGCCACATACTAAATAAACCAGTGCCAGCGCAGGACCTGCCATTTGCAGTCGGGCTCCTGCACCTAAAAACAAACCGGTGCCAATCGCGCCGCCGATGGCGATCATCTGCACCTGGCGATTGCCCATCGCTTTGTGATACCCCTCTTCGTGGGCATTAAGCCAGCGGCGTTTCGCGGCGTGTTGATCTGAAGTGTCGGTGTCGTGTTTACTCATTGTTCTCCCTGATTGCTTTAATGAAAAAGTCATATAAGTTGCCATGAACAATGTTTATTCATCCTGGCGATGATAGTTATCACCATTATTCTTTATGGGTATAAAACTATCGGCGCAGCATCCTACCCGTTATCCATAAACGATGCAAAACATCCCCTTACAATCCTGAAGGGGATTAATACAACTGACGAAAAAATGACAAATCCTTTTGCTGGTTAACCTGTGTGCTGTCCTACACTTAATCTTTAAAAGATTGTGAGGGCATATGATTAAGGTGTATGGCGTACCCGGATGGGGCTCTACAATCAGTGAGCTGATGCTAACACTGGCTGATATTCCTTATCAGTTCGTTGATGTCAGTGGTTTTGACCGCGAGGGTACTTCACGCGAGTTATTGAAAACTCTGAACCCGTTGTGTCAGGTTCCGACACTGGTGCTGGAAAATGACGAGATTATGACGGAGACAGCGGCGATTGTATTGATGGTTCTCGATCGTCGCCCGGACCTTGCGCCACCGGTTGGGCGCGCCGAACGTCAGCAGTTTCAACGGCTATTGGTCTGGCTGGTTGCTAATGTCTATCCAACGTTCACTTTCGCCGATTACCCTGAGCGTTGGGTATCTGACGCACCTGAACAGTTAAAGAAGAATGTTATTGAATATCGCAAATCTCTTTATATCTGGCTGAATTCACAATTGACCGCTGAACCTTATGCCTTTGGTGAGCAACTAACGCTGGTGGAATGTTATCTTTGCACTATGCGCACATGGAGGTCTGGGCATGAATGGTTTCAGGATAATGCCACGAATATCAGTGCGATTGCTGATGCAGTATGCCAGATACCAAAGTTACAAGAAGTACTAAAAAGGAATGCCATTATTTAACAATAATGCCGGAGATGAATGTTAATAAATCATCGGCAAAGTTAACTGGACGTCCATTTGTTTGCTATGAATAGCAATTAATGTTGGCACAACTATTTATATGGTTGATATAATTTCGGTTTTTATATTAAATATCAATTTAATATAATCCGAAAATAAACCATCTTTTCGCATGTAGAGAAACATGTCGATATGATAGCGCAGTGCAGATCATGTTATCAGGGCAGGGCGGTAGCGTATTTAATGAAATTTCTAAGAGAATCGTGATGGTATGATTGAGATTCTCACAAATTGAAAATAATCTTTCAGAACATCCATCAAATAAAGAAGTTAATACTTTGGTTGATGTCTTTGTTGATGCAATTGAAAACTATGAAAGAGATATAATGGATGTAGTCATATTCTGTATAGCTGAATATGGTAATAATGATACAAGTCAGTATATACAAACTGAGTTAAAAATAAAGTATCAAGCCTGGAGGGTTTTGTGTTGTTAAGAAGTGAGTGCCTTCCCATTTGAATTTTACAGAGGCGATCTACAAAAGATCCCGTACGCTAACCTAACGCGTAGAAAAGTATCTCTAAATGAAACGACAAGATGTAGTGGGCGAAATCAGGAGTAATTACAGAAATAACTGTATGATAGATTTTGAAATTTATTTCTATATAAAGGGACGATTAATTATGGTTGGCAGTAGCGTTCTTTCTTACTATCATAATTTTGAAACAGTGATAAATGCACCATCTTACATGAGTGGTGATACACACTGGACTTGTGATCCTCTTGATGATTTTATGAAGCTAAAAAGAATCAACGATGATAATAATGCTAATATTATTCTCGAGTTTATTTCGAATCAATATTACTGTTCAAAGTTATAGCTGCAAACATTTCACTTAATTTTGACACTGTATTTTATTACAAAAAGGAAAACCTAGGTTCCGGAGAGCGACTAGCTTACTGGATTGAATAAAGTAGTAACTCATTAGACGAATTAGCCAACATGAAGACTAAGTTTATATTTAATGAGTCGGTTTTATTTCCCATCCACCAAAGGAAGGTGTGCCAGAATTTAATAGTGGTATGTATGATTAATTACTTGTGAGGTAAAACATGGAAAAAGTTACAACTGGAACTACGAAAGCTCAGGAGAATAATATAATTACTCAGCAGATAACCCGGCCTAAGGAACTATTTTTATTATTTTGGATTAATGAAGATGATAAAGGGAAAAAGATGTTTTCAGAGGCTAGTCAGACGCGTTTGAAAAACATAAAACGAGCACCTTGGTATGATGAGAATATACATAAAGTTCATTGTCCTCCAATACAGGCATTTCATGAGATTAAAACAATTGTTTCTGAATGGATAGATAAATATGGTGGAAGAGATAAAGTAACAATAAGAGAAGTTGGTGTTTTTTCACATTCTGCTACTTTGCATGGGCCAATTTGTTATAACACGCCAAATATCCCTCCCGCTCCTAAATGGCCAATACAGATGGACATCTCAGGGGGATGGGATTCTATTGACTTCAACTGGAAAAGTAATTGCGCTATGTGTGTTTTTTATGGTTGTAATTCTGGGCATGATATACCAGAAGGTTTTGCTCTAAGAGTTTCACAACAGAAAAACTTTAAGAATGTTGCTATTTGGGGTCAATCAGCATCCTCATTTCCTTCATTTGAACCTAATGTCAGAATTACCACTCCGGCAAGGTCAATGAATACGGGATGGGATGTTGGTCAAACCTATATGGTCGGTGGTGGTCCGGGGGAAGGTACTAAAGCGATAACAGGCCCTCATCCGAATGCCAGATTTATGAATAAGTTCATCAATGGTGCTAAGGTTGGAAGCAGTCACCAGGGAGTGTTTAATGATCATAAATCGAAAATTGTCAGTTAACTATTTTTATTTGTTAGCGTTTATTTTTATTATGTGCGGGTGCGATATGAAAAAAAATTGGTTAATCAAGTATTTGAGATCTATGGTGAGAAAAATGTTCTTGATGACATGATAATTAACATGGAAGTCTATGCTAACAGTGAAAAATATCCAGGATTTTCTACATGGAAAGTTGTCACTATCTTATACAAAGGCAATCGATTTCAATTCCCTGAAAATAATGATGATATAGTAAGTTATGTGATCCATTATACTTACAGGCAGCAGGTTGGAATGTTTAAAATAGATGCTGAGATTCCTAAAAATGCCAGGGGAGGCCATGATGTTAATATGCTTTATATTTTGCGTGAAGGCGATCATGTTTATTTAAAATATTATAGCAGAAGATCTGATGTGGCAAGAAACAATCCTCTGGCAACAACTGATGCAACGCTACCTCAGGAAGAGTATTTTAAAAAATACTCTTCTGTTATTTATGAGGATCATCCCCAGCATTTAAAAAAGATTTTCGATTTATATATCCCTAAGCTTCAATCCTATCAGCTTTATCCCTATGAGAAACTCAATATGGATTACTATAAGAAACTTTCGCTGGAGGAAAAGAAAAAAATAGCTATGCCAGAGCAATATCTGAGGAAAATGAATTTACCAAAAGATGAATTAAATATATTGCTTGAAATATCCAAAAACAGATAGCTAGTATTCTTAAAAGCAAAGAGATGTTAATAAGTAGCCTTGATTAAATGCTATAATATCAATTGCGTATATTTAATAGTGCTGCTTTTGTCTCTCCTTCTTTGAGGCTGAGGAATCCCCAGAAAAGAAGACAGGCATAGAGTTTTGTGATCGACTGATTGCGTTAACAAATTCAATGAGATCACCTCTATGCCTGCCCGTCAGGAAAGATCATCAGGAGTACACTTGTTATACTAAATAATTCGCGTTTTATGTTCAATAATTGAGATATTCCTTATTACCTAAAGCTATTTTTCATTGCTTATACATGATTAAATACTCCTTACATAATTAAGGATAACAAAATTGAACTTAAAAGATTGATGGAACATATTTCTATTATCCCCGATTACAGACAAGCCTGGAAAGTGGAGCATAAATTGTCTGATATTCTACTGTTGACTATTTGCGCCGTTATTTCTGGTGCAGAAGGTTGGGAAGATATAGAGGGTTTTGGAGAAACACATCTCGATTTTTTGAAGCGATATGGTGATTTTGAAAATAGTATTCCTGTTCACGATACCATTGCCAGAGTTGTATCCTGTATCAGTCCTACAAAATTTCGCGAGTGTTTTATTAACTGGATGCGTGAATGTCACTCTTCAGATGATAAAGACGTCATCGCAATTGATGGAAAAACGCTCCAGCACTCTTAAGATAAAAGTCGTCGGAGGGGAGCGACTCTCGTTATTGGTGCATTCTCAACAATGCACAGTCTGGTCTTCGGGAAGATCAAGACTGATGAAAAATTCGATGAGATTACGTGATTTCTGAACGTCTTAACATGATGGGCATTAAAGGAAAATAATCACCATCGCTCCAATAAATGCCAGAAAGAAATCGCAGAGAAGATAGCTCTGGACAAATATTACCACCCGTCAGCCCTTGTTAAGTGCGGAGAGACGTAATCTGGCCAGTCCCCTAATGCTTATAAAGCCCATCGATTTCGCCCATTTTCTTTCGCCCGGTATAACGCGGCGTCGGCATCTGAAACAATTTGTTCAGCCGTTTTTGCGGGAGCAGAACAGGCAATCCCCTGACTAACCGTAACAAATGCACTAACAGCAGATGCCTGATGCGGGATAGCTGCCAGTTTCAGTTCTTGCTTCACTCTGGCTGCTACCGCCTCAGCTTCCGGCAATGTCGCATTAAAAAGTAGGATAGCAAACTCTTCGCCACCATAACGAGCGACTATATCTTCAGGCTGGCGAATTGCGCGTTGCAGGGCGTCGGCAACTTGTATCAAACATTTATCGCCCGCTGGGTGCCCGTAGGTGTCGTTGTAGCGTTTAAAAAAATCGACATCCAACATAATGAGAGCAAATGACCCGCCGTTATCTATCGCGTCGTGTAAGATACTGTTCATTGCACGTCGGTTTGCTATCCCAGTTAAAGGATCGCGATGTGCTAATGCATCAAGGCGATTAATTAACTGGTTGTTGTACTTGTTTTGTTGCCATGCTTCTTCAAACCAACGTAACAAAATGAGTCGCCCACCATATAGCGCCAGTGAAAAAAGGCCCCAGATGACAGCGAAATGAACATTCACATGCTGATTGAGAACAAGACTGGCTAACGGGATGCTAAACCATAATGGAGTGATAAATGCGAGTAATGATGGCGTGTGAAAATACAGCGCAACAACGGCACTAAGCATTAATAATACACACAGAGGGTAAGCAAAAGGTAACGTCCAGTGTGCAATGAAATAAAAGCAACACCATGACCATAATAGGCTTAGAATGACCAATAGTTGCTGAATATACAGCACTTTTTTTCGGGAGATGAGCAATAAAAGGCCACTAATCAGCAGAATGCCGAAAGATGATATATCAATAGTATGTACAAGGTTTTTCTCATTAAGCCCTGAAGTCATGTCATCATTAAACAAAATACCACGCAGCAAAATCATCGATGAAAAACAGATGTTAATCAAGGCAAACCACGGCAGGCTAATCGACATTCCGCGAATAACCATATCCTGGCGATTTTTCCACGAATAATGAGCGTTTTTTCTTTTATCAGAAACCATTTTTTATAACCAGAAAAGGGCAGGAAACCTGCCCAATTTATACTGAATTTAAGGTGTCACTATATTGAACCAAAATTCAAAATTATCCATATAACCTAACAGCTCGTTGAGTTTTTCCGCATTGCCGGTAATTTTGACATCTCCTTTGTCCGTGGCTTCTTTCAGTGTCTCTTCTTTCAGTACTATTTTGTTCAATACATCACGAGACAGAGTGATAGTGGCATCAGCATTCGAAGCCTCTACACCAGCGGTATGATTGAGAACACCATTTTCAAGCTCCACTTTATAGGTGCCGCCATCTTCACCAAAATCGAAATTCAACACGGCTTTGGCGTCTGCCGCTTTCTCACCATTAATATGGACGGCAAGATAATCAAAGAACATCTCTGGCGTCATTGCACGCACAGTGTCAGGGCTGGCAGTATTTGGTGTTGGTAATTTTTGTACGCCGTTACGCAATTCCTGTGCGCCAGTGAGATAGAAATTACGCCACGGCCCAGATTCAGCCTGATAGCCTAACTGCTCAAGCGCATCAGCTTCCAGATTTCTCGCTGCCTGGTTGTTTGGATCCGCAAACACCACCTTACTGACAACCTGAGCAACCCAGCGGAAATTACCCTGGTCATAATCCTGTTTGGCTTTTTGTAAAATGGCATCAGCACCGCCCATATACTCGACAAATTTCTTTGCGCCTTCTTCTGGCGGCAGTTCATCAAGCGTTGCGGGGTTACCATCAAACCAGCCGAGATAAAGCACGTAAGTTGCTTTTACGTCATGACTTACCGAACCATAATAACCGCGATTCGCCCAAGTGTTAGCCAGTGAAGAGGGCAGTTTAAAGTTTGCGGCAATTTCATCACGGGTCATCCCCTGATTTGCCATACGCAGAGTTTGATCATTGATGTAGCGATACAAATCACGCTGGCTTTTAAGCAGTTTGACCACGTTATCATTGCCCCAGGTTGGCCAGTGATGTTGAGCGAGAATAATCTCGGCTTTATCACCCCATAAATTGAGCGCTTCGTTAATATATTTTGACCACGGCAGCGGTTGGCGAATTTTAGCCCCGCGCAGCGAATAGGTGTTATGAAGGGTGTGCGTGACATCTTCTGCTGTTTCGATCAGTTTCTTTTCTTCAATAAACCACAGCATTTCAGAAGGCGCTTCGGAACCTGGCGCCATCAGAAAATCATAGGTCAACCCGTCAATAGTTTCTTTTTGCCCGGTTTTGGTGATGTAGTTAGTAGGAGCAATCAACGTGACCGTTCCTGCTGAAGTGGTTGTTCCCAGTCCCGCGCCGACCTGGCCTTTAACATCAGGTTTCAATAAGTTGCCATACATATAACTGGCTCGTCGGCTCATCACATTGCCAGCCATAATATTTTCGGAAACGGCCTCCTCCAAAAATCCGGCTGGCGCATAGATTTTAACTTTGCCTGATTTAACGTCAGCCTCATCAATTACGCCGCGAACACCACCGTAGTGATCGACATGACTGTGTGTGTAGATAACCGCCACTACCGGTTTCTGGCCGCGATTTTTGTAATAGAGATCCATCCCAACTTTGGCTGTTTCTGCTGAAACAAGTGGATCAACGACGGTAATACCCTCTTTGCCTTCAATGATGGTCATATTTGATAGATCGAGGTTACGAATCTGATAGACACCTTCAGTCACTTCAAATAATCCGCTGATATTTATCAGTTGCGCCTGACGCCATAAACTTGGATTCACCGTATCAGGGGCTTTATCGCCTTCTTTGATAAAAGCGTATTGTTGTGGATCCCAGATAACATTTCCTTGTTCGCCCTTAATCACGTCCTGAGGAATAGGGGCAATAAAACCTTTATGGGCATCAGTAAAGTCAGTGTTATCGGAAAACGGCAACTGGTTATAGAGTAAATTGTTTGCTTGCTGCGTGGCTGCGGTGGCGTTTTTAGGGGCTTCCGCCGCGAGGAGAGGTAAGGAACTGGTGGTGAATAATCCCGTTATTAGCAGACTTTTAACAATATGATTAAGCTGCATCTTAAGTGTCTCCAGAATGGATTTTTATTGAGGGTAATTACGGATGAAAATTTTTAGTGAGGGCAAGAATAACTATAATGGGCGTTAACAAATTGGCAAGCCGGGAACTTGGTGTTTTCTTAATGGCATGTTGGCGAAGAATATATTCTGCAAGTTAACGTTTTCGTTGGCGCTTTATTTAAAAGGGTGTAGTACAAATATGTACAATTTCAAGTAGGCATTATTACCGTAAAAACGCATTACCGGACACACGACATTCACAACGTATGTTAATTTTACTGACATCTTTCAAAAGGAGCACAATCATGCCGCACATAGACATTAAATGTTTTCCGCGTGAACTGGACGAACAACAAAAAGCAGCGCTTGCTGCAGATATTACCGACGTTATTATTCGCCATCTGAACAGTAAAGACAGTTCGATAAGCATTGCGCTACAGCAGATTCAACCAGAATCATGGCAAGCTATCTGGGACGCCGAAATTGCGCCCCAAATGGATGCCTTGATAAAGAAACCTGGTTACAGCATGTAATGCTTAACCAGCCGTAACACGCTTGCCGCTGGTAACAAACGTGCCAGCGCCTAAATGATGCAACGTATTGAGCTTATCATCATCAAACTGCCAGCGGCCTTCGACAAATACCTGTGCGTCTGCCGCTGCTGATACCACTTCGCCAAACAGCGTGTCGTATTTCTCTTGCGCGGAAGTCGCTGGTAGCAATCGGCACTCCATCCACGCCAGACATTTCTCTTCAACAAGTGGCAAACCAAGCACCGGACCTTTCACCACCGGAATGCCATAGCAATTAAATTTATCTTCTTCACGCCCAGATACACTTCCCACTGCCCACGTCCAGTTAGTCGCTGCAACGCCCGGGATAACGATGCCAAATTTACCGTTACGTTCAATCAACTCCCTCGTCCATGTCGATTTATCTACTACAATCGCCACGCGTGGAGGTTCAAACTCCACCGGCATTGACCAGGCTGCCGCCATAATGTTACGCCGCTGGGATTGCTCATCTAAACTGGTGATCAGGACAGTAGGGCCATGATTTAACAGACGGCTGGCATGGTGTAATTCTACGGGGATGAATCGGCTCACGGTATCGCCTCGCTAAGAAGGTTGTTTTAAAAGCGTAGCTCGTAACGCAATAAGCAACGAAATTAACGGGATCGGCGATTTGCGAACGTGATGCATGTCCGCGATCGCACAAAATAGCCTGTGCGGCGTCTATTCCAGGTTTTGACATCCTCCACGCCCTGAATGACGAGGATCCCTGCTACGTTCAGGCTGTCGCCTGAATCATTTCGGTGGGTTCCTGCTTCAACGGGCGGCCTGACTGCACCATCCCTCCACAGGCAAGAACGGCGTGTCCCGCAGCTAAAATGTTACGAGCGCCGTTTACATCGGCGTTCACTGTATATCCACATACCTGGCATCTGAATTTACTTTGTGACAGGCGGTTTTCTTTCGCTGTATGACCACAGCACGCGCAACGCTGGCTTGTGTACACTGGCGGAACAGCAAGCACCTGACCGCCACGCCAGAGCTGCTTGTACTCAAGCTGGCGGCGCATTTCATACCAGCCCTGATCCAGTATCGAACGGTTTAAACCTGATTTTGCCCGGACATTGCGCCCCGGCTGGCTGACCGTACCCGCTGCTGACTTTGACATATTGCTGACCTTCAAATTTTCAATGACTATCATTGCGTGGTTTTTGCTGACGGTCGTTGTGACTTTGTGAAGGTAGTCCCTGCGGATATTTACGATACGGTGTACCACTTACCGCAGGACTGGCTGACTGTGACATTTTTTACAACACCCGTGACCTGACGACTGTTCCGGTAGCGCATCCAGCCAAGTTTCGGCAGAAAAATACGGCTGTTTTCCTGATCGAGCTTAACGCCCTGCGGGTAGCGGAATGCGTCATTCTGTCCCCGCTTTTAGAATCGGGGAAAAGCCGCACGCTTCTGGAAGAAATTTTTGTAGGCTCGCTCAAGGTCTTTCAGTGACTGTTGCAATGGCTGTGATGGGGCATCTTTAATCCATTGTGTTTCAGTGGCATTTTTCCACTCAACCAACCAGGAAGCCATTTTCGCGTAAGGGATGTATTTATTACCGGCCTCATGATTCTCATTCTGAAGCGCCAGAGCACGATTGAAAACGAAACGACATGCGCCTGCGAAGCACCTCATTTCACGCTCCTGTTGACCACCGGGTCTTAACTGGAATTTAAATGCTTGTAGTCGCTTCACAGGGCAAACTATACTTTGGTCTATGAAAAAAGAAACCGATATCCGACGCGGAAGGCACTGTGTTTTCCTGATGCACGTTCACCTGGTCTTTGTCTAACCAAATACAGACGCCAGATTTTTGACCATGACGCGACAGAAAAACTACGCACTTACTTTTCAAATGTATGTGCTGATTTTGAAGCTGAACCGGTTGAAATGGATGGCGAACAAGATCACGTCCATTTGTTAATTAACTATCCACCCAAGCTGGCGATATCCAGTCTGGTAAACAGCCTCAAAGGCGTATCGAGTAGATTACTGCGACGAGATCGACCAGATATTGCAGTCAGGTATTACCACAAAGGCGTTTTGTGGAGTCCCGGTTATTTTGCCAGTAGCTGCGGATGTGCGCCAATATCCGTCATCCGCCAATACATTGAACAACAGCAAACACCTGGTTAGGTGGAAAACCGCGCCTTATATCCCCACCCTGAAGGACGGGGTTTTATGGCGCACTGGATAAAACCACTAACGGAAACGCCTGATGACGCCCATTCTGAATCATTATTTTGCCCGCATTAACTGGTCGGGAGCTGCTGCGGTCAATATCGATACGCTTCGTGCATTACACTTGAAACACAATTGCACCATTCCATTTGAAAATCTTGATGTTCTGCTGCCGAGGGAAATGCAGCTTGATGATCAATCTCTGGAAGAGAAATTGGTGTTCGCCCGGCGTGGCGGTTATTGCTTTGAACAGAATGGCGTGTTTGAGCGGGTTTTACGCGAGCTGGGTTTTCATGTGCGCAGTCTGTTAGGGCGCGTAGTGTTATCTAATCCGCCATCATTACCGCCGCGCACGCACCGTCTGTTGTTAGTAGAACTGGAAGGTGAACAATGGATTGCCGACGTTGGTTTTGGTGGTCAGACGCTGACCGCGCCAATCCGTTTAGTGCCGGATATCGCGCAAACAACGCCACATGGCGAATATCGGCTGTTACAGGAAGGGGACGACTGGGTGTTGCAGTTTAATCATCATCAGCACTGGCAGTCGATGTACCGTTTTGATCTCTGCGAGCAGCAACAAAGCGATTATGTGATGGGTAATTTCTGGTCGGCGCACTGGCCGCAATCGCATTTTCGCCATCATTTGTTAATGTGCCGCCATTTGCCGGACGGTGGCAAGCTGACACTGACCAATTTTCATTTCACCCATTATGAAAATGGACATGCAGTGGAGCAGCTAAATCTACCGGATGTGGTGTCGTTGTATACGGTGATGCAGGAGCAGTTTGGACTGGGCGTGGATGATGCGAAACATGGATTTACTGTGGATGAGTTAGCGTTGGTGATGGCAGCGTTTGATACACATCCGGAGGCGGGGAAATAGTTTGTGCCAGAGTGCCGGATGCGGCGTAAACGCCTTATCCGGCGGTTGTAGACCTGATAAGCGAAGCGCATCAGGCAATTTGTTTTTCTGCCATCTATTGCAACGGTTTCAGAGTTCAATTGCCCACTCGGCATGAAATAAAATCACCGCTGTACCAGAAATAGTCACTTTCTCCGGCTGGTTATCGCGAATTGTCACCGTCACATCAATCACGCCGTCACGCCCCAGAGCACGCCCCTGATGGCCTTTAACACGCAACATGCTGCCATCGTGGGGCAATACGTTGTGATGTACCAACCATGCACCCATCGGACCATTGGCATTGCCGGTCACCGGATCTTCCACAATACCAATCGCAGGCGAGAACATGCGACCATCGGTTTCGTTTTTGCCTGGACGGATCTGGAAGGGAAAGAAACCATTGCAGCCAATCTGTTTGCTGATAGCGGTCAGCGCAGCAAGGTCAGGCGAAAGGGCGTCGATATCCACCTCTGGTTTCAGCGGAATCATCACTTTTGAGTGTCCTGTTGTTGCGACCTGAATTGGCAAGCCTGGCAGAATATCGTCTTCAGTGAGATGAAGCGCGTTGATAATCGCCGCACGTGTTTCACCTTCCAGCGGTGGCTCAAAGCCAGGAGAACCTTGTTCCAACGAAATACGATAATCATCGTTGTGCTTTTCGATAGTCACGCGGTGTTTTCCTGCCAGCGACGTTTGCCAGACCGTGCAATTTCCCAAACCTAATACCTTCGAACGTACATAATGTGCTGCCACGGTCGCGTGACCGCAAATCGGCACTTCAACCGTTGGCGTAAAGTAGCGAATGCGCACATCGCTGTCGTCACTGTGCAGCAGAAACGCAGTTTCCGAATGGCCTAACTCGCGGGCGATAAGTTGCATTTGCGCTTCACTGAGATTATCGGCAGGGAAAACAACACCGGCAGAATTGCCGCGAAACGGTTGAGAGGTAAAAGCATCGACGTGGTAAACCTGCGGTTTCATTAACGTTCTCCTGTGGCTGGAGAACTATCATAGCCTGCAACTGGCCGGAGAGCGAAGGGCTATCCGGCCAGGGTGATGATTAACGCCGCGAACGCACAATCTGATAGCGACGAGTAAAGTACTCAAACGGCGCGCTCCACACATGCACCAGTCGGGTGAACGGGAAGAGCAGGAAGATGGTCATTCCCAATACCAGATGAACGCGAAAGATATAAGCTACGCCATCAAGATGCGTCGATGCGCCGCCCTGGAAAGTGACGATGCTTTGCGCCCATCCCACCAGCTTCATCATTTCACTGCCGTCCGGATGTTGTGCTGAAAAGGGAATGGTGGTTAACCCAAGAATGCACTGAATTAACAAAATGGCGAGGATCAGGATATCCGCACCAGAAGACGTCGCCCTGATACGCGGATTTGTTAAACGACGTACCAGCAGCCCCGCACCGCCAATCAACGTTAATACACCGCAAATACCACCGAGCACCATCGCCATCTGTTGTTTTACCGCCACCGGCAGAAACCACGCGTACATCCAGTGCGGCGTTAACATGCCAAACAGATGACCGAAGAAGATCCCCAGAATGCCGATATGGAACAAGTTCGACCACAGCACCATCCCGCGTTTATCCAGCATCTGGCTAGAGGCGGCGCGCCAGCTATACTGCCCGTAATCGTAGCGCAGCCAGCTTCCAAGGATAAAAACCGTGCCACACAAGTACGGGTAGATATCGTAAAAAAAGACGTTCAGATACTGAATCATTTCCCACCTCCCGCACTGATGTCGACATACTGCGGCGCGACATCCTGGCTAAAGCGTCGCTGATATTGATTAAGTGGCGAGCTGTCACACGCCGTGGCGTTATCTTCAATAAACTTCACCTGTTCCTCTTCCCACACCGCATCCAGCGCCTGGCGGGTGTCATCGCGCTCTTCGCTGCGAATCTGTTTAGTGACACTGTCACTTGAAAGCGTACTTCCCGCCAGATGCAGTAGGGCGTCAAACAACGAATACCACGGTGCCTCGCGTTGTTTTAAACGTCCGCCAAGCAGAGCGAGGATCGGCGCAACGTTGAGTAACCCTTCTTTCGCCTGATCGTCCGGCAGTACGCTTAAATACTCCAGATACAGCGGCAGATAATCAGGCAGTTCCCGACAATCCAGTTGCAGACCGACCTTTTCATACTCCGCCAGCAGGTTCACCATTGCCTGGCCTCGATCGCGGGACTCGGCATGAACATGTTCGAACAGCAGCAGCGATGTGGTACGTCCACGGTCAAACACTTCGCACCATTCGGCCTGTTTATCCAGCAGCGGCGCGTTAAGCAGGTTGTTGGTGAAATCCGCAAGCATCGGCGCGTCGCGGCGGATCAACGCCAGCGCATCCTCCTTGCTTTCCCATAACAGCTCGTCCGGATACTCCATCAACAGGCCGATCACTTTGAGGATCTGCATTATTCGCCCTCCGCTTTATTGCGTACTTCGGTAATGTCGATGGCATCAATTCGGCTACTATTGAACAGGTTAAATTTGCTGTCCGAGCCGTGGCAACCGTCGCCAAAAGTAAAGCCGCAGCCGTTACGTTCTGCGAAAGCGTCGCCCGCCATTTCACGATGACTGGTCGGAATGACAAAACGATCTTCATAGTTGGCGATAGCGAGATAGCGATACATATCTTCGACCTGAGCGACGCTCAAACCCACTTCGTCGATGGCGCGGGTATCAGTAACGCCTTCCACGGTTTGTGAGCGCATATAGTGGCGCATCGCCATCATCCTTTTTAGCGCCCGCAGTACCGGGCCGGTATCGCCGGCACTCAACATATTGGCGAGGTATTGCACCGGAATACGCAGGCTTTCGATGGCGGGGAGCACGCCTTCGCTTTTCGGCAAACCGCCCGCATCAGCGTAGGACTGAATCGGCGACAACGGAGGAACGTACCAGACCATCGGCAGGGTGCGATATTCAGGGTGCAACGGTAGCGCCAGTTTCCAGTCCATCGCCATTTTGTAGACAGGTGAACGCTGGGCAGCTTCAATCACATTTTGTGGAATACCTTGTTTCAGGGCTTCCTCGATCACCGAGGGATCGTGCGGATCGAGGAACACTTCGCACTGGCGCTCATAGAGATCAACTTCGCGCTCGGTGCTCGCCGCTTCCTCAATGCGGTCGGCGTCGTAAAGCAGCACGCCCAGATACCGGATGCGACCCACGCAGGTTTCTGAGCACACGGTTGGTTGGCCTGACTCAATTCGCGGGTAACAGAAGATACATTTTTCTGACTTGCCGCTTTTCCAGTTGAAGTAGATTTTTTTGTACGGACAACCGCTAATGCACAAACGCCAGCCACGGCATTTATCCTGATCGATCAGCACAATGCCATCTTCTTCGCGTTTGTAGATAGCGCCGCTGGGGCAGGTCGCCACGCAGCTGGGGTTGAGGCAGTGTTCGCACAGACGCGGCAGATACATCATGAAGGTGTTTTCAAACTGCCCGTACATCTCCTTTTGCATGGCTTCGAAGTTGCGGTCGCGGGCGCGTTTTTCGAACTCGCCGCCCAGCAGTTCTTCCCAGTTTGGCCCCCAGATCACTTTGTCCATCCGCTTACCGTCAATCAGCGAACGCGGGCGGGCGGTGGGAATATGTTTACCTTCTGGCGCGCTATGCAAATGTTCGTAGTCGAAGGTGAAAGGTTCGTAGTAATCGTCAATCTGCGGCACCACCGGGTTGGCGAAAATTTTGGTTATTACCCCCATCTTGCTGCCCAGACGCGGACGGATCTTACCGTTGACATCGCGGACCCAGCCGCCTTGCCACTCTTCCTGATCTTCCCAGTTTTTCGGGTAACCAATGCCCGGTTTGGTTTCGACGTTGTTAAACCATGCGTACTCCATGCCTTCGCGACCGGTCCAGACGTTTTTGCAGGTCACCGAACAGGTATGGCAGCCGATACATTTGTCGAGGTTAAGCACCATGCCGACTTGCGAACGGATTTTCATTTTTTCGCCTCCTGTACCTGATCGCGACCTTCATCATCCAGCCAGTTAACGTTCTTCATCTTGCGGATCATGATAAATTCGTCGCGGTTCGAGCCGACGGTGCCGTAGTAGTTGAAGCCCCAGGCCAGCTGCGCGTAACCGCCAATCATATGCGTCGGTTTCGGGCAAACTCGGGTGACCGAGTTATGAATGCCGCCGCGCATTCCGGTCACTTCCGAGCCGGGGATATTCATAATGCGTTCCTGAGCGTGATACATCATGGTCATGCCCGGCGGTACGCGCTGGCTGACTACCGCGCGGGCTGTCAGCGCGCCGTTGGCGTTAAACACTTCCACCCAGTCGTTATCGACAATGGTCAGTTCCCGGGCATCGGTTTCGCTGATCCAGACAATCGGTCCACCGCGAGAGAGCGTCAGCATCAGCAGGTTTTCACTGTAGGTTGAGTGAATGCCCCATTTCTGATGCGGCGTCAGGAAGTTAAGTGCTTTTTCCGGGAAGCCGTTTGGCGGGATCTGGCGCATTTCACTGACGCTGCGGGTGTCGATAGGCGGGCGATAAGCCACCAGGCTTTCACCAAAAGCACGCATCCACGGATGATCCTGATACAGCTGCTGACGGCCCGACAGCGTGCGCCACGGAATTAATTCATGAACGTTGGTGTATCCGGCGTTGTAGGAGACGTGATCGCTTTCGAGACCGGACCATGTGGGGCTGGAGATAATTTTACGTGGCTGCGCCTGAATATCGCGAAAGCGAATCTTCTCGTCCTCTTTGTGCAGCGCCAGATGGGTATGTTCGCGTCCAGTGATTTCGCCCAGCGCCTGCCACGCTTTGACCGCCACATGGCCGTTGGTTTCCGGTGCCAGCGCCAGAATCACTTCTGACGCATCAATGGCGGTGTCAATCAGCGGACGTCCCTGTGCCGGGCCATCACGCTTGGTGTAATTGAGTTTACCGAGGAAATCGATTTCATCCTGGGTATTCCACGAAATCCCTTTACCGCCGTTGCCAAGTTTGTCCATCAGTGGCCCGAGCGAGGTAAAGCGTTCATAGGTAGCAGGGTAGTCGCGTTCCACCGCCACAATATTGGGGGCAGTTTTGCCAGGGATCAGATCGCATTCGCCTTTGCGCCAGTCGAGCACTTCACACGGCTGGGAGAGCTCTGCCGGAGAGTCGTGTAACAACGGTTGCAGCACAACATCCGTTTCTTTGCCGAGATGTCCCACGCACACTTGCGAAAAGGCTTTGGCGATACCTTTGTAGATTTCCCAGTCGCTGCGTGATTCCCAGGCCGGATCGACCGCCGCAGAAAGTGGATGAATAAACGGATGCATATCCGAAGTATTCATATCGTCTTTTTCGTACCAGGTGGCGGTAGGCAGAACAATATCGGAGAAAAGACAGGTGCTGGACATACGGAAGTCGAGCGTCACCAGCAGGTCGAGCTTGCCTTCAATCGCTGCAGTTTGCCACTCAACTTCTTCCGGTTGGATTCCCTCCGTCGGTCCAAGTTCTTCCCCCTGAATGCCACTTTCCGTACCCAGCAGATACTTCTGCATATACTCGTGGCCCTTGCCGGACGAGCCAAGCAGGTTAGAACGCCAGACAAACAGGTTACGCGGATGGTTGCTGCCGTTGTCCGGCTGTTCGCAGGCCATGCGTAACTCGCCTGACTTCAGTGCCTGGGCGGTAAATTCGGCGGGTGATAATCCGGCCTTGTCGGCTTCGGCTTTCAGGGATAGCGGGTTACGCCCCAGTTGCGGCGCAGAAGGTAGCCAGCCCATGCGCTCGGCGCGAACGTTGAAATCAACCAGATGACCGCTGTATTTACTGGCGTCGGCCAGCGGTGAGAGCAATTCCTGCGCGGTGACTTTTTCATAGCGCCACTGGCTGGAGTGATTGTAGAAAAACGAGGTGCTGTTCATCTGGCGCGGTGGACGGTTCCAGTCGAGCGCAAAGGCCAGCGGCAACCAGCCGGTTTGCGGGCGCAGTTTTTCCTGACCGACATAGTGCGCCCAGCCGCCGCCGCTTTGCCCGACACAACCGCAGAAGATCAGCATATTGATCATCCCGCGGTAGTTCATGTCCATGTGATACCAGTGGTTGACGCCAGCACCGAGGATAATCATCGAGCGCCCATGCGTTTTATGGGCGGTATCAGCAAATTCGCGGGCGATGGTTTCAATATACTGGCGCGGTACGCCGGTAATTTGCTCACCCCAGGCTGGGGTGTACGGTTTGATTTCAGCGTAATCTTTCGCGCTGCTTTCATCTTCCAGCCCGCGATCGAGGCCGTAATTCGCCAGTACCAAATCATAAACGCTGACCACCGGACAGACACTGCCATCGGCTAATGTCAGGTTTTTAACGGGTAATTGACGCACCAGTACCGGATCGTGTTTTACGCTGCGAAAGTGCGGATTTTCAATGCCGCCAAAGTAGGGGAAGGCCACGCCTGCAACGATGTCGTGTTGACCGAGCAGGGTTAACGACAATTCGGTTTCCGTACCGGCGGCAATGGATTCCAGATTCCATTTGCCTTTTTCTCCCCAGCGAAAACCAATCGAACCGTTCGGCACCACCAGTTCACCTGCGGTATTAACCGCCACGGTTTTCCACTGCGGATTGTTGCTTTCGCCCAGTCCATCCACCAGGTCAGACGCGCGGATCATGCGCCCGGGAACGTAGCTGCCATCTTCACGTGGTTCCAGCATTACCAGCATCGGCATGTCGCTGTAGCGGCGGCAGTAGTTGATAAAGTAGTCGCTGGGATTATCGAGATGAAACTCTTTTAAAATCACATGGCCCATTGCCATCGCCAGCGCGCTATCAGTGCCTTGCTTTGGCGCCAGCCACTGGTCGCACAGTTTTGCCACTTCCGAGTAGTCAGGGGTAATGGCGATAGTTTTGGTGCCTTTGTAGCGCACTTCAGTAAAGAAGTGAGCGTCTGGCGTGCGCGTCTGCGGTACGTTAGATCCCCAGGCGATGATGTAGCTGGAGTTATACCAGTCGGCAGATTCTGGCACGTCGGTTTGCTCGCCCCAGGTCATTGGCGAGGCGGGCGGCAGGTCGCAATACCAGTCGTAGAAACTTAAACAGGTGCCGCCAAGCAGCGACAGATAACGCGTTCCGGCGGCGTAAGATACCATCGACATGGCTGGAATCGGTGAGAATCCGGCAACGCGATCCGGACCGTAAGTTTTGATGGTCCAGACGTTAGCGGCGGCAATCAGCTGGTTTAGTTCCTGCCAGTTGGAGCGGATAAAGCCGCCGCGCCCACGTACCTGCTTGTAGCTCAGGCACTTTTGCGGATCGTTCATAATCGATGCCCACGCCAGTACTGGATCGTTGTGCTGTTTAAGGGCTTCGCGCCACAGTTCAATCAGTCGTTTACGAATTAGCGGGTATTTCAGGCGGTTAGCGCTGTAAAGATACCAGGAGTAACTTGCGCCACGTGGGCATCCGCGGGGTTCATGATTGGGCAGGTCAGGGCGGGTTCGTGGGTAGTCGGTCTGCTGGATTTCCCAGGTCACCAGGCCATTTTTAACGTAGATTTTCCAGCTACAGGAGCCAGTGCAGTTAACGCCGTGGGTGGAACGCACGATTTTGTCGAATTGCCAACGCTGGCGATAGCTATCTTCCCAGTCGCGGTTGCTATGCATCACCTGTCCGTGACCATCGGCAAAGGTTTCGCCCTTTTGTTTGAAGTAGCGAAAGCGATCCAAAAGTTTACTCATGACTTGACTCCTGCTCCAGGAATGATTTGGGATCTGATGCCTTGTCGGATGCGACACGGTTGTAGCCTGATAAGACGAATCTGGCATCGATCTCTTATTTTTGGCTGAACTTCCGCCGACCATAAACCAGCCAGGTCAGCAGCACACAGATGATGTAAAAGATTAAAAACACTTTCATCGCGCCCACTGGCGAGCCGGTCATATTCAGCGACATGCCAAATGCTTGTGGAATAAAGAAGCCGCCCACCGCGCCGATGGCCGAAATAAAGCCCAGCGCCGCCGCCGTTTCAGTGATTGCTTCTCGCTGGGCCTGTTCATCGCTGCCGCCTTTCATCTTGACGCGATAAACCGTTATCTGGCGAAAGATGACAGCGATCATCTGGAAAGTAGAACCACTTCCCAAACCAGCGGTAAGGAATAACCCCATAAACACAGCGTAAAATGCGATGAAATTGCCGGAACCCGTGCCAGGTAGGGTGAGGAACAGCAGGGCGCTGAAAATCGCCATAAAAATGAAGTTGATCAACGTCACCCGCACGCCGCCGAATTTATCGGAAATAGCACCACCCACCGACCGCGCGATGGCACCGATAAACGGGCCAAAGAACGCCAGGCGCAGAATATTCACATCCGGGAACTGTGTTTTTGCCAGCATGGCAAATCCGGCGGAAAAACCGATAAACGAGCCAAAGGTAGCGAGATAGAGCAGACTCAGCAGCCACAGATGCAACCGTTGCAAAACGGGCAACTGGTCAGCAATTGACGCACGTGAACTGGCAATATCATTCATCCCTGACCAGGCGGCGATAGTGGCAATCGCCAGTAGCGGTACCCAAATCCATGCGGCGTTCGCCAGCGACATCACAGAACCATCGGCCTGCGGTACGCCATTGACGCCAAGAAAAGCAAATACCGGTACAAAAATCACCAGCGGCGCAACCAGTTGCATCACGCTGACGCCTAAATTCCCCAACCCGCCATTAATCCCTAATGCACTGCCTTGTTTGGCTTTCGGGAAGAAAAAACTGATATTTCCCATACTCGAAGCAAAGTTCGCGCCAGCAAAACCACAGAGCAAAGCAATAACAATAAATGTCCCAAAAGGAGTATTCGGATTTTGCACAGCAATACCGAGCCAGACGCAAGGAATAATCAGAATCGCGGTACTAAAAACCGTCCAACGGCGTCCGCCGAATATAGGCACCATAAAGGAGTAGGGAACACGCAATAATGCACCGGAAACGGAAGGTAAGGCGGTTAATAAAAAAAGCTGATCGGTAGTGAAATTAAAGCCGATTTTATTGAGATTAACGGCAACTGCGCTAAATAACATCCAGACACAGAAGGCAAGGAGTAAACAACTTACTGATATCCAGAGGTTTCTTCGGGCAATGTGTTTTCCTTTATTTTCCCAGAATGCCGGATTTTCTGGCTTCCAGTCGCGTAAAAGGTAACGATTATTTTTCTCATTTTGTAGTGCCATATTCTTCCTCACATGCACACATTGTTAATGAAAAAAAGACAAGGCAGGGCATTGGACGCAATGGTCCGTTATTAGAATTAAGAGTAAATAGAGTGAAGTGCTGATTGAAAGAATAGATAACAAAGCGAAACTGCGGGGGGAGAAAGCTGATTATCTGAATGGATATGTGTTACTGAATGTAACAATGATGCATCATATTTTTTACTTATTTTTAAACTAACATACGGCAAACGTGTTTGTTGCCGTATGAATCGTGGCTTTATTGTCGTAGCCTTTGCTTATCGTTGACGCGTTGCCAGCCAGCAGAGCAGGGAACCGCCGCAGACCATCAATGCGCCTTGCCAGAAAGAGAACGATAGCGGAGCACTAAGCAGTACCGCAGCAAGCGCCGACGAAAGCACAGGCGTAAAATACGAACCTACCGCCATAATGGTGACATTGCCATGTAAAATGCCGACGTTCCACGCCGCGTAAGCAAATCCTAAAGTAAATGCCGCTGAGATAAGTTTTATAATGACGGGCGTGCTAAATACCATCTCCGGTTGCGGCGTTAAAAAATAGTAAACCCACAAACTTGCTCCCGTCAGCAGGACGAAAACGGTAATACCGTTAAATCCACGGGCATATTTATTGGTGACCGTGCAATAAGCGGCCCAGATAAAAGCACCAATAAAAGCCAGGCAATAACTCAACGGGCTGGTAGTGATATTGTTGATAATTTCATCCGGCTTGAGGCCATTTTCACCTCCTAATACCCAGCAGACGCCACCAAGGGCTAATAATAATCCTGGTACAATCAGCCAGTTGGTTTTCTGGCCATTAAACAGAATGGCAAAAAGTATCGTCAGACTGGGCCATAAATAGTTCACCATGCCCACTTCAATTGCCTGATGGCGGGTTGCTGCATACCCTAAGGAAAGTGCCAGACAGATTTCATAGCTGACGAATAAGAAACTCCCCGCAAGTAAATAACCTTTCGGGATCTGCCGAATGCGCGGAAAGCCAACCGTGAAAATTAACAGCAGCCCGCTTAATGAATAGATAGCAGCTGCGCCACCGACCGGGCCGAGCCCCTCACTGACGCCGCGAATCAATCCTACCATCGTGCTCCACAGGACGATCGCTATTAGCCCTATGAGCGTTGCTTTTTGTCGTGTCATGCTCGCTGTTTAGTCTCTCTTGCCGTTAAAAATTAAGCTGAAATTTATAGCATTTTTTTAACCAGGCTGTCAGGCAGTGGTGTGTTTTTCTACCGCCATTGAGGTAGGTCAATTTGCGCAGGCGGATTATTTTGTGGCAAACAGGTGTTCTTTTTGATTTCGCGCAAAAAGATTCAGAATTTTACTGTTAGTTTCCTCGCGCAGTAATACCCCTGAAAAAAGAGGAAAGCAATGGACGTCAGTCGCAGACAATTTTTTAAAATCTGCGCGGGCGGTATGGCGGGAACAACAGTAGCAGCATTGGGCTTTGCCCCGAAGCAAGCACTGGCTCAGGCGCGAAACTACAAATTATTACGCGCGAAAGAGATCCGTAACACCTGCACATACTGTTCCGTAGGTTGCGGGCTATTGATGTATAGCCTGGGTGATGGCGCGAAAAACGCCAGAGAAGCGATTTATCACATTGAAGGTGACCCGGATCATCCGGTAAGCCGTGGTGCGTTATGCCCGAAAGGGGCCGGTTTGCTGGATTACGTCAACAGCGAAAACCGTCTGCGCTACCCGGAATATCGTGCGCCAGGTTCTGACAAATGGCAGCGCATTAGCTGGGATGAAGCATTCTCCCGTATTGCGAAGCTGATGAAAGCTGACCGTGATGCCAACTTTATTGAAAAGAACGAGCAGGGCGTAACGGTAAACCGTTGGCTTTCTACCGGTATGCTGTGTGCCTCCGGTGCCAGCAACGAAACCGGGATGCTGACTCAAAAATTTGCCCGCTCCCTCGGGATGCTGGCGGTAGACAACCAGGCGCGCGTCTGACACGGACCAACGGTAGCAAGTCTTGCTCCAACATTTGGTCGCGGTGCGATGACCAACCACTGGGTGGATATCAAAAACGCTAATGTCGTAATGGTGATGGGCGGTAACGCTGCTGAAGCACATCCCGTCGGTTTCCGCTGGGCGATGGAAGCGAAAAACAACAACGATGCAACCTTGATCGTTGTCGATCCCCGTTTTACGCGTACCGCTTCTGTAGCGGATATTTACGCACCTATTCGTTCCGGTACGGACATTACGTTCCTGTCTGGCGTTTTGCGCTACCTGATCGAAAATAACAAAATCAACGCCGAATACGTTAAGCATTACACCAACGCCAGCCTGCTGGTGCGTGATGATTTTGCTTTCGAAGATGGCCTGTTCAGTGGCTATGACGCTGAAAAACGCCAGTACGATAAGTCGTCCTGGAACTATCAGTTCGATGAAAACGGCTATGCGAAACGCGATGAAACACTGACTCATCCGCGCTGTGTGTGGAACCTGCTGAAAGAGCACGTTTCCCGCTACACACCGGACGTTGTTGAAAACATCTGCGGTACGCCAAAAGCCGACTTCCTGAAAGTGTGTGAAGTGCTAGCCTCCACCAGCGCGCCGGATCGCACAACCACCTTCCTCTACGCGCTGGGCTGGACGCAGCACACCGTGGGTGCGCAGAACATCCGTACTATGGCGATGATCCAGTTGCTGCTCGGTAACATGGGTATGGCCGGTGGCGGCGTGAACGCATTGCGTGGTCACTCCAACATTCAGGGCCTGACTGACTTAGGCCTGCTCTCTACCAGCCTGCCGGGTTATCTGACGCTGCCGTCAGAAAAACAGGTTGATTTGCAGTCGTATCTGGAAGCGAATACGCCGAAAGCGACGCTGGCCGATCAGGTGAACTACTGGAGCAACTATCCGAAGTTCTTCGTTAGCCTGATGAAATCTTTCTACGGCGATGCCGCGCAGAAAGAGAACAACTGGGGCTACGACTGGCTGCCAAAGTGGGATCAGACCTACGACGTCATCAAGTATTTCAACATGATGGACGAAGGCAAAGTCACCGGTTATTTCTGCCAGGGCTTTAACCCGGTTGCGTCCTTCCCGGACAAAAACAAAGTGGTGAGCTGCCTGAGCAAGCTGAAGTACATGGTGGTTATCGATCCGCTGGTGACTGAAACCTCTACTTTCTGGCAGAACCACGGCGAGTCGAACGATGTCGATCCGGCGTCTATTCAGACTGAAGTATTCCGTCTGCCTTCGACCTGCTTTGCTGAAGAAGATGGTTCTATCGCCAACTCCGGCCGCTGGTTGCAGTGGCACTGGAAAGGTCAGGACGCACCGGGCGAAGCGCGTAACGACGGCGAAATTCTGGCGGGCATCTACCATCATCTGCGCGAGCTGTACCAGGCCGAAGGTGGTAAAGGTGTAGAACCGCTGATGAAGATGAGCTGGAACTACAAGCAGCCGCACGAGCCGCAGTCTGACGAAGTGGCAAAAGAGAACAACGGCTATGCGCTGGAAGATCTCTATGACGCTAATGGGGTGCTGATTGCGAAGAAAGGTCAGTTGCTGAGTAGCTTTGCGCATCTGCGTGATGACGGTACAACCGCATCTTCTTGCTGGATCTACACTGGTAGCTGGACAGAGCAGGGCAACCAGATGGCTAACCGCGATAACTCCGACCCGTCCGGTCTGGGGAATACGCTGGGATGGGCCTGGGCGTGGCCGCTCAACCGTCGCGTACTCTACAACCGTGCTTCGGCGGATATCAACGGTAAACCGTGGGATCCGAAACGGATGCTGATCCAGTGGAACGGCAGCAAGTGGACGGGTAACGATATTCCGGACTTCGGCAATGCCGCACCGGGTACGCCAACCGGGCCGTTTATCATGCAGCCGGAAGGGATGGGACGTCTGTTTGCCATTAACAAAATGGCGGAAGGCCCGTTCCCGGAACACTACGAACCAATTGAGACGCCGCTGGGTACTAACCCGCTGCATCCGAACGTGGTTTCTAACCCGGTTGTTCGTCTGTATGAACAAGACGCGCTGCGGATGGGTAAAAAAGAGCAGTTCCCGTATGTGGGTACGACCTATCGTCTGACCGAGCACTTCCACACCTGGACCAAGCACGCGTTGCTCAACGCAATTGCTCAGCCGGAACAGTTTGTGGAAATCAGCGAAACGCTGGCAGCAGCGAAAGGCATTGCCAATGGCGATCGTGTCACTGTCTCCAGCAAGCGTGGTTTTATCCGCGCGGTGGCTGTGGTAACGCGCCGTCTGAAACCGCTGAATGTAAACGGTCAGCAGGTTGAAACGGTGGGTATTCCAATCCACTGGGGCTTTGAGGGTGTCGCGCGTAAAGGTTATATCGCTAACACTCTGACGCCGAATGTCGGTGATGCAAACTCGCAAACGCCGGAATATAAAGCGTTCTTAGTAAACATCGAGAAGGCGTAAGGGGGCGAACAGATGGCTATGGAAACGCAGGACATTATCAAAAGGTCCGCAACTAACTCCATCACGCCGCCTTCTCAGGTGCGTGATTACAAAGCAGAAGTCGCGAAACTTATCGACGTTTCCACCTGTATCGGCTGTAAAGCCTGTCAGGTGGCGTGTTCGGAGTGGAACGACATCCGTGATGAAGTGGGGCACTGCGTCGGGGTTTACGATAACCCCGCCGATCTGAGCGCCAAGTCCTGGACGGTGATGCGCTTTAGCGAAACCGAACAGAACGGCAAGCTGGAGTGGCTGATCCGTAAAGACGGCTGTATGCACTGTGAAGATCCGGGCTGCCTGAAGGCGTGCCCGTCTGCTGGTGCAATCATTCAGTACGCTAACGGGATTGTCGATTTCCAGTCGGAAAACTGCATCGGCTGTGGTTACTGCATTGCCGGGTGTCCGTTTAATATTCCGCGCCTCAACAAAGAGGATAACCGGGTATATAAATGCACACTCTGCGTCGATCGCGTCAGCGTCGGTCAGGAACCGGCTTGTGTGAAAACTTGTCCGACCGGGGCTATCCACTTCGGCACCAAAAAGGAGATGCTGGAGCTGGCGGAACAGCGCGTGGCGAAACTGAAAGCGCGTGGTTACGAACATGCTGGCGTCTACAACCCGGAAGGTGTCGGTGGTACGCACGTCATGTACGTGCTGCATCACGCCGATCAGCCGGAGCTGTATCACGGTCTGCCGAAAGATCCGAAGATCGACACCTCGGTAAACCTGTGGAAAGGCGCGTTGAAACCGCTGGCAGCGGCTGGCTTTATCGCCACTTTTGCTGGGTTGATTTTCCACTACATCGGTATTGGCCCGAATAAGGAAGTGGACGATGACGAGGAGGAGCATCATGAGTAAGTCGAAAATGATTGTGCGCACCAAGTTTATTGATCGCGCCTGTCACTGGACCGTGGTGATTTGCTTCTTCCTGGTGGCGCTGTCCGGGATTTCGTTCTTCTTCCCGACGCTGCAATGGCTGACACAAACCTTCGGTACGCCGCAGATGGGGCGCATTTTGCACCCGTTCTTCGGCATTGCGATTTTCGTCGCGCTGATGTTTATGTTCTTCCGCTTTGTGCATCACAACATCCCGGATAAGAAAGATATTCCGTGGCTGTTGAACATTGTTGAAGTATTGAAAGGCAATGAGCACAAAGTGGCGGATGTTGGTAAGTACAACGCCGGACAGAAGATGATGTTCTGGTCGATCATGAGCATGATTTTTGTGCTGCTGGTGACCGGGGTGATTATCTGGCGTCCGTACTTTGCGCAGTACTTCCCGATGCAGGTTGTCCGTTATAGCCTGCTGATCCACGCGGCTGCGGGCATCATCCTGATCCACGCCATCCTGATCCATATGTATATGGCATTCTGGGTGAAAGGGTCGATTAAAGGGATGATCGAAGGGAAGGTGAGCCGTCGCTGGGCGAAGAAACACCATCCGCGCTGGTATCGTGAAATCGAGAAGGCAGAAGCGAAAAAAGAGAGTGAAGAAGGGATATAATCTCTTTTGAACTTTAAGCTGAAAATGGCGCTGTAAAAGGCGCCATTTTTTTATCTGACATGGAGGTTATTATGCGTAAACGCCCTGCAGCAAGATTATTTGTTCTCAGCGCCGATAATCGGGTGCTGTTATTTCGTTTTCAGCATACTGATGATGCCCTTACCGGAAGACAATACTGGGCTACGCCTGGTGGTGGGTTGGAACATAACGAGTCTTTCGAAGAGGCTGCGTTAAGGGAGTTGCAGGAAGAAACAGGCATTTCCCGCCAGTCAGCCGGACCACAAATAGCCAGCCAAAGATTCACCATGATGTTACCGAGCGGAGAAAGCGTTATCGCCGATGAGCGTTTCTTTATGATCCGCGTAGCGCAAAAAGAGACTGAATTTTCTGGCTGGAGTCATCATGAAAAGCTCGTTATAGGCGATCACCGCTGGTGGTCACTGGAGGAATTGCGCCAGACAAAAGATACTGTATTTCCGCTGGAGTTGCTTGTCGATTTCCTTTCGAAACAGGTGTCGCAGAGAAATCCAGCGGTCGGAAATGAGTAAATATTTACTGCGCAGCCAGACGGCGCAGTCGCGACACATCGACCGTTTTTTCTGCCTCTGCCAGACTCCAGGCGTTTTGCAGATTCAGCCACATTTGCGGCGAACTGCCGATCACCACGGAAAGTTTAATTGCCATTTCTGGCGTCAAAGCTGCTTTTCCGGTCAGCAATCGGCTTGCCGTTGAGGGCGCAATTTCCATTGCTCTGGCAAACTCGCGCAGGCTGACATTAAGTTCGTCCAGTGATTCCTGAATAATGTCCCCCGGGCGGGGATGATTGGCCATTTTCATCAGTGTCTTTACTCTCAGTAGTGTTCCTTCACTGGGAACACTATCATTATTGTTCCTTCCTACGCAACAATAATCCATTTAGCCATTTCATGTTGGAGAGTGTGCGATGCTGCGACCCGAACATGGCAGTCGCAGCAAAGGCCTCTTAGCGGCGGAAATCAATCACCATACGGCCACGGATTTTGCCTTCTTCCATCTCGGTAAAGATGGTGTTGATGTCCGCTAACGGACGCAGGGCGACTTTCGGCACCACTTTGCCTTCGGCGGCAAACTGGAAGGCTTCGGTTAGATCCTGGCGCGTGCCGACCAGCGAACCGACCACTTCAATGCCATCCAGCACAAGGCGTGGGATATCCAGGCTCATAGACTCCGGCGGCAGACCGACTGCCACAACACGCCCACCTGCACGGACAGCATCAACTGCCGAGTTAAACGCAGCTTTAGCTACTGCTGTTACCACCGCAGCGTGAGCGCCACCGGTTTTCTCCTGCACAATTTTGGCGGCGTCTTCGGTGCGTGAGTTAATCGCTAAATCTGCACCCATTTCGGTTGCCAGTTTTAACTGCTCATCATTGACATCAATGGCGATCACTTTGGCGTTAAAGACATTCTTCGCGTATTGCAGGGCGAGGTTACCCAGACCGCCAAGACCGTAGATAGCAATCCACTGCCCTGGACGAATTTTTGACAGCTTAACGGCTTTGTAGGTGGTGACCCCCGCACAGGTAATGCTGCTGGCCGCCGCCGAGTCCAGACCATCTGGCACTTTTACCGCGTAATCGGCGACCACGATGCACTCTTCCGCCATCCCGCCATCAACGCTGTATCCGGCATTTTTTACCGAACGACAGAGGGTTTCGTTACCACTATTACAGTATTCGCAATGACCGCATCCTTCGTAAAACCACGCCACGCTGGCACGATCGCCTGGTTTTAATGAGGTGACACCTGGGCCCACTTCTGCCACCACACCAATACCTTCATGACCCAAAATCACACCGGTCTTATCTCCAAAATCGCCATTCTTAACATGAAGATCGGTATGACATACACCACAACACTCCATTTTCAGCAGGGCTTCGCCATGTTTCAGTGAGCGCAGTGTTTTATCCGTAACGTCAACATGATGATCCTTCGTAACAACCGCAGCCTTCATAGTTCCTCCTTTTCGGATGATGTTCTGCATAGCAGGTGAGGCAAATGAGATTTATTTGCCACTACCCAGTATGGATGAGATCTGAAAAAGGGAGAGAAAAATTGCCCGGTAGCCTTCACTACCGGGCGCAGGCTTAGATGGAGGTACGGCGGTAGTCGCGGTATTCGGCTTGCCAGAAATTATCGTCAATGGCTTGTTGCAAAGCTTCGGCAGACGTTTTCACCGCCACGCCTTGCTGCTGCGCCATTTTGCCAACCGCAAACGCAATTGCGCGGGAGACTTTCTGAATATCTTTCAGTTCCGGTAGTACCAGACCTTCGCCGTTCAGGACCAGCGGCGAATACTGAGCAAGCGTTTCACTTGCCGACATCAGCATCTCATCGGTGATACGTGACGCGCCGGAAGCAATAACGCCCAGCCCGATGCCCGGGAAAATAAAGGCGTTGTTACACTGGGCGATAGGGTAGATTTTATCTTTCCATACCACTGGGTTAAACGGACTGCCAGTGGCGACCAGCGCGTTACCTTCGGTCCAGGCGATAATGTCCTGCGGTGTGGCTTCCACGCGTGAGGTCGGGTTAGACAGCGGCATCACGATCGGACGCGGACAGTGTTTGTGCATCTCACGGATGATTTCTTCGGTGAAAAGCCCGGCCTGTCCGGAGACACCAATCAGAATATCAGGTTTGACATTGCGCACCACATCCAGCAGTGACAGCACATCGCTGTCGGTATCCCAGTCACTGAGGTTTTCGCGCTTCTGCACCAGTTTGGTCTGGAAAGGTAGCAAGTTCGGCATCTTGTCGGTCAGCAGGCCAAAGCGATCGACCATAAAGACTTTCTGCCGCGCCGCTTCCTCGCTTAATCCTTCGCGCTGGGTCTGGGCGATGATCATTTCGGCAATGCCGCATCCCGCTGAACCTGCACCGAGGAAGACGATTTTTTTCTCGCTTAACTGACCGCCTGCCGCGCGACTTGCCGCGATCAGTGTGCCTACCGTTACCGCCGCGGTTCCCTGAATATCATCATTAAAGGAACAAATTTCATTGCGATAGCGGTTAAGCAGTGGCATCGCATTTTTTTGCGCGAAGTCTTCAAACTGTAACAGCACGTCCGGCCAGCGTTGTTTCACTGCCTGGATAAACTCGTCAACAAATTCATAGTATTCGTCGTCTGTAATACGCGGGTTACGCCAGCCCATATACAGCGGATCGTTAAGCAGTTGCTGGTTATTAGTGCCGACATCCAGCACCACCGGCAGCGTATACGCCGGGCTGATACCGCCACAGGCGGTATAGAGCGACAGTTTACCAATTGGAATGCCCATCCCGCCGATGCCCTGGTCACCAAGCCCCAGAATACGTTCGCCGTCGGTCACCACAATCACTTTGATATTATGGTTCGGCACGTTTTGCAGAATATCGTCCATATTGTGGCGGTTCTGGTAAGAGATAAATACGCCGCGTGAACGACGGTAGATCTCAGAAAAACGCTCACAGGCTGCGCCGACGGTTGGGGTATAAATAACAGGCATCATCTCATCAAGATGATTGTTTACCAGACGGTAGAAGAGGGTTTCGTTGGTGTCCTGGATATTACGCAGATAGATGTGCTTGTCGATTTCGGTTTTGAATCCCTGATACTGGATCCACGCACGTTCCGCTTGTTCTTCGATGGTTTCGACCACTTCCGGCAGTAACCCCAGCAGGTTGAAGTTACGGCGTTCTTCCATGCTGAAGGCGCTGCCTTTATTCAACAACGGAAATTCCAGCAGTACAGGGCCAGCGTAAGGAATATAAAGCGAACGCTGTTTTTTTGTTTTTGGTTCCATGTCACTCACTCTTTTTTGAATATCCATCCCTGGGGTGCTTTTATCTTCTTTGCTTTACCGCCAGGGCGTCGGCCCCAAGTATAAAGCAGATAAAAACAAAAACACCATTGCGCAGGCAATGGTGTTTAATCGTCATTGAGGACTGATTGTTAAAGATTACTTTTCAGCGGGGCGTTTTCTGCCGGTTGGGGTATTTACTACGCTGGATTTGTCACCTTCGGTAACTATTTTGCGCTGGTTAGAAATTTTATGATCCAGTCCAAGAATATGACGTGCCTGACGATTCGATTTCATTTGTACTCCTCAATCCTGTAGCTAGTTTTAAGGACAACATCGCCGTAGCGAAGAAACACGTGCTAAACCCCTAAATTAGGTTGCCGATCAAGCATAGCAGCTTAAAGCGTAGGGTGCTGGCCGCTGATCACATAAATTATCGTTTGCTGGTAGATGTCACTGAGGATGTCGTTATCAGAGGCTTCGACCCATTTGGTCAACTCCATGAGAATGTCATCTTCAGTGACAACACCGTGCTCTGCCCGAAGGCCTTGCTCAATGGCATTAACCAGAGCGGGTTCTGCTGTTGAATTTTCTGCCTGATAATAAGTAAACATAGTGATTCTCCGTGTCTGTGTATTTATGGTGTCTGCTACGGATCGCAGATTTATAAAGCACATTCAGCATGACAAATATTTACCGCTTCGTTGTTAAGATTAGTCCTGGTTGATGATTTTTATATTTTAACTGCATGATATTGATGGGGATTGTTATTATAATGAGTTGATTTATATTGAGGTAATATCTCTTGGGTTATATATTTCCGGTTATCTATTGTGGGCGTTTAATTTAAGTGCAGGAGAAATATTTTCGCCTGATTTTATTCGGAATATCCTGCTTATCCTCGTGCTGATTCTCACGTAGTCTATAATTTCCTTTTTAAGCCCACAGGAGAGCAAGAATGACAATCCATAAGAAAGGTCAGGCACACTGGGAAGGCGATATTAAACGCGGGAAGGGGACAGTATCCACCGAGAGCGGCGTGCTGAACCAACAGCCGTATGGGTTTAACACGCGTTTTGAAGGCGAAAAAGGAACTAACCCTGAAGAACTGATTGGCGCAGCGCATGCCGCATGTTTCTCAATGGCGCTTTCGCTGATGCTGGGGGAAGCGGGATTCACGCCAACATCGATTGATACCACCGCCGATGTGTCGCTGGATAAAGTGGATGCTGGTTTTGCGATAACCAAAATCGCACTGAAGAGCGAAGTTGCCGTGCCGGGTATTGATGCGTCCACTTTTGACGGCATTATCCAGAAAGCAAAAGCAGGATGCCCGGTTTCACAGGTACTGAAAGCGGAAATTACGCTGGATTATCAGTTGAAATCGTAAAGCGTTGCCGGATGACGCGTCATCCGGCGAACTTTTACTGTGCTACCCAACCGCCATCCATATTCCACGCTACACCGCGCACTTGTGCTGCCGCATCCGAACAGAGAAAGAGAGCCAGTTCACCCAGTTGTTGCGGAGTCACAAATTCACGAGAAGGCTGTTTTTCTGCCAGCAAGGCGTCACGCGCGCTTCCCGCATCTTCACCTTGCGCAATGCGCTTATCAATCTGCTGTTGTACCAACGGTGTCAGCACCCAGCCAGGGCAGAGCGTGTTGCAGGTAATACCCGTCTGTGCAGTCTCCAGCGCAATGGTCTTTGTGAGTCCCACCACGCCATGTTTTGCCGCAACATAAGCCGATTTGTCTTTCGACGCTACCAGTCCATGCACAGAGGCAATGTTAATGATCCGCCCCCAGTTACGGGCGCGCATTTCCGGCAGTGCCAGACGCGTGGTGTGAAAGACCGAAGAGAGATTGATAGCGATAATGGCGTTCCATTTTTCAACCGGGAAAGATTCCACCGGGGAGACATACTGGATCCCGGCGTTATTCACCAGAATGTCGACACCGCTAAATTCCCGCCGTGCGTAGGCCATCATGCTGACAATCTGCGATTCATCGCTGAGGTCTGCCTCATGATAGCCAGGCGTTTTACCCACACGAGAAACCGCATTGATTGCCGCGTCAACATCACCGAAGCCGTTGAGGATCACTTGCGCGCCGGCTTTTGCCAGTGTCTGAGCAATACCGAGTCCAATACCGCTGGTGGACCCCGTTACCAGCGCAGTTTTACCTTGTAAATTCATGATGGTTTTCCTTAGACAATGCCGGTGGTGTAGTACACGCCGATGATAAACAGCACGGCCAGACTTTTAATGATCGTAATTGCGAAGATACCGCCGTAAGCCTGACGGTGACTCAGCCCAGTGATTGCCAGCAGGGTGATCACGGCGCCGTTATGGGGCAATGTATCCATGCCGCCGCTGGCCATAGATGCCACGCGGTGAAAAACTTCCAGTGGAATATTGGCAGCGTGCGCAGCGGCAATAAAAGTGTCGGACATAGCCGCAAGAGCAATACTCATCCCGCCGGAAGCTGAACCGGTAATTCCGGCAAGCGTGGTGATGCTGATGGCTTCGTTAAGTAATGGATTTGGAATGGCGGCCAGCGCCTTCGAGAGCACCAGAAAACCGGGCAGGGCGGCGATAACTGCACCGAAGCCATATTCTGAGGCGGTGTTCATCGCGGCAAGAATTGCGCCACCCACCGCTGTACGGCTTCCTTCTGCCAGTCTTCCATGAATATTGCGATATCCAAAAATCACCACCAGCAAAATTCCGGCAATGAGTGCAGCTTCAACGGCCCAGATAGCGGTGATTTTGGCGACATCTGTGGTAATCGGGGCGGCAAGTCCCGGCAATGCCAGTTGGTGGCTCGCACCGTACCAAACAGGGATCCACCAGGTAAATAACAAGTTCAACAGCCCCACCAGAATCAACGGTGAAATAGCAATGAGTGGGTTCGGTAAATTGATGTTATCTGGTGTTTCAGGTTCATTAAGTAACTCTGTGCCGTAACCTTCATTTTTTGCCTGCGCTTTACGACGCTGCCGCTCCAGATAGATAAGCCCGACGGCAATGATAAACAGTGAACCAATAAACCCCAGCCACGGCGCGGCCCAGGCGTTGGTGCCAAAGAAACTGGTGGGAATAATGTTCTGAATTTGTGGCGTGCCGGGCAGAGCGTCCATAGTAAAAGAGAATGCCCCCAGAGCCACCGTTGCCGGTATAAGCCGTTTTGGGATGTTACTCTGGCGGAACAGTTCAGCCGCGAACGGATAAACGGCAAATGCCACCACAAACAGCGACACGCCGCCATAGGTGAGTAATGCACATACCAGCACAATTACCGGAATCGCATGCCGCCGCCCGAGAATGTTGATCGCAGCAGCGACAATCGAACGAGAAAATCCTGAAAGTTCAATCAGTTTTCCGAATACAGCTCCGAGCAGAAACACCGGGAAGTACAATTTCACGAAGCCGACCATTTTTTCCATGAACAGGCCGGTAAATGCAGGGCCAACAGCCCCCGGATCGGTGACAAGAACAGCGCCTAATGCCGCGATGGGGGCAAAAAGGATAACGCTGTATCCGCGATAGGCTGCCAGCATTAGCAGCCCAAGCGCGGCAAGGGCGATTAATACACTCATCGAGACTCCTCAATATCGTTGTTATAGTGGGTACAGCGAGAGAAGTTACGGTTTCAGGGCGAAGCGAAGCTGATGTTCCCGACGCTGCTGGATGTACTGCTTGCGGGATTCATCCCAGCGGTAAAATCCCTGACCGCTACGCACGCCGATGTCTCCACGCTCCACTTTTTCGGCAACTAACGACATCATGTCGCTGCCAGTCGCCAGTTCAGGGAGCAGATGGCGACAAATATCCTGTACCGTCGAAAGTCCGGTCATGTCGGCGGCCTCCAGCGGGCCGACCATGGCATAACGTCGCCCAAGCGAGGCGCGCATGACCTGATCCACCACTTCGGCACTGGCGATGCCGCTTTTTACGATATGCAGGGCTTCACGCAACAGTGCAAATTGCAGACGGTTGCCGACAAATCCTGGCGCAGCGCGATCCAGCAATACCGCTTCCAGTTGCAGTGACACAAGCAAGTGTTGCAGCCAGTGCAAATGCTTTTGCTCGGTAACGCTGCCGGGGACAATCTCCACCAGCGGAATCAAGTGCGGCGGATGCCAGAAATGGGCGATCAGCAGTCGTTGCGGGTAGCGCATCTTCGCTGCCAGATCATCTGGCGGCAGACCGCTGGTATTGCTGGCGACAATGGCCTCAGGAGAAATAAGCGTTTCAAGCTCGGCATATAATGCGTGTTTTAGTTCAAGCCGCTCCGGGATCGCCTCAATCAGTAGTTGCGAGTCGGCGATGTCAGCAAGAGAGGTCGTGCCGTGCAGACGTTTAAGCACATTCTCTTTTTCCGGGGCAGTAAACTGTTCGCAGCTATTCAGTTCATCAAGAATCCCGCCTGCCACTACGGGGATTTCTGCAATCCTGCTCTGCTCGGTATCGTACAGCCAGATATCATGACCAAAGCGGGCGAAATGAGTGGCAATCCCCACGCCCATCAATCCGGTGCCCAGTACTGCAAATTGTTCAGTTTGCATGGTGTTCTCCTGTGGTTCTTTCCAGCGTCAGCGCCACGCCCTGACCGCCACCGACGCACAGCGTCGCCAGCCCTTTTTGCGCATTACGTCGCGCCATTTCATAAATGAGAGTGACCAGAATGCGGCAACCGGAAGCGCCAATAGGATGCCCAAGTGCAATTGCGCCGCCGTTAACATTCACTTTGTCGCTATCCCAGTTCAGTTCGTCGCCAACGGCCAGCGCCTGCGCTGCGAAAGCTTCGTTGGCTTCTATAAGATCAATATCTTCCAGCGTCCATCCGCAACGCTTAAGACATTCGCGGGTAGCGGCGACCGGACCGATGCCCATAAAGGCAGGATCGACGCCAGAAACGGCATAACCGGCCACCCGAGCCAGCACAGGGAGGCCAAGTTCAGCAGCTTTGCTGGCGCGCATTAACATGACTGCGGCGGCACCATCATTGATGGAAGAGGCATTTCCTGCGGTGACGCTTCCCGCCCCCGGAAGAAAGGCCGGCTTCAGTTGCGCCAGTTTTTCCAGTTGCGTCCCGGAACGTGGTTGTTCGTCGGTATTTACCCAGCGTGGTGGTTTTTTACCTTGTGGTACGCTGACCGGAGTAATTTCGTCTGCAAAGCGCCCGGCTTCCATTGCGGCAGCGGCTTTTTGCTGAGAACGTAGTGCGAATGTGTCCTGGCGCTCGCGACTGATGGCATATTTTTTCGCCAGGTTTTCCGCAGTAATGCCCATGTGGTAATCATTGAAAGCGTCCCATAGTCCGTCATGAACCACGCTGTCTTTCATACTGGTATGTCCGAGGCGTAAACCGGCCCGCGCGCCATCAATAAAATAGGGCGCGTTGCTCATGCTTTCCTGGCCACCTGCGATAATTATCTGTGCATCACCGCAACGGATCGCCTGCACGGCCTGCTGTACGGCTTTAAGACCGGAACCACATACCAGGTTGATGGTCACAGCGGGTGTATCGTGGCTTAACCCAGCTTTGAGCGCCGATTGCCGTGCTGGGTTTTGTCCGCTTCCGGCGGTCAGGACCTGACCGAAAATCACTTCGTCGATCTGTTCTGCTGCAAGTGCGGTTTTCTCCAGCAACGAACGGATAGTGGCAGCGCCGAGATCAACCGCAGAGAGTGGGGCGAGAGCGCCATGAAAACTGCCAATCGGCGTGCGCGTAGCGGCAACAATAACAACGTCCTGCATGGTGGTTCCTCAGTTGAATTGCATTTCCGGTACATGTTCCGGCACAAACAACTTACCGGCGGTTTTGGTGACGATTTCCGCAACGCTGATTCCCGGCGCGCGCTCACGCAGAATGAAAGCGCCGTCAGCAATTTCCAGCAGAGCAAGGTCGGTTAAGACGCGTTTGATACAGCCGACGCCAGTTAACGGCAGGGTACAGTCGGGAAGCAGTTTGGATTCGCCGGATTTGGAGGCGTGGGTCATTACCACGATAATATTCCCGGCACCGGCAACCAGATCCATTGCACCGCCCATGCCTTTAACCATCTTGCCGGGGATCATCCATGAGGCAATGTTGCCATTCACATCCACTTCAAATGCGCCAAGCACGGTCAGATCCACATGACCGCCACGGATCATGGCGAATGATTGCGCCGAGTCGAAAATTGCCGCGCCTTTCCGTGCGGTAACGGTTTGTTTACCGGCGTTAATCATGTCGGCGTCCAGTTCCTCTTCGGTAGGAAATGCGCCCATTCCCAGCAAACCGTTTTCTGACTGCAACATCACATCCATCCCATCAGGAATGTAGTTTGCCACCAGGGTCGGGATACCAATGCCGAGATTGACGTAATAGCCATCGCGCAATTCGCGGGCGACACGCATCGCCATTTGTTCACGGGTTAACATGGTCAGGCTCCTTTGCGGCTAATGGTGCGTTGTTCAATGCGTTTTTCAAATTGCCCCTGAATGACGCGATTAACAAAAATCCCAGGGGTATGGATTGCGGCAGGATCAAGTTCACCTGGTGGCACTATTTCTTCCACTTCCACCACGGTGATTTTTCCGGCAGCCGCCATCAGTGGGTTGAAGTTTTGCGCGGTATGACGATAAATCACGTTGCCGTACCAGTCGGCTTTCCAGCCTTTGACAAGGGCAAAATCACCAGTGATAGCCTGTTCCATGATGTACGGGCGACCGTTGAATTCGCGGACTTCTTTCCCTTCGGCAACAGGAGTACCGTAACCGGTGGCAGTAAAAAACGCCGGGATGCCCGCGCCGCCTGCGCGCAGTTGTTCTGCCAGGGTTCCTTGTGGTGTGAGAATCGCCTCCAGTTCGCCGTTAAGCACCTGTTTTTCAAACAAAGCATTCTCTCCAACATAAGAAGCGACGACTTTACGGATCTGTCGGGTTTCCAGTAGTACTCCCAGCCCAAAGCCGTCTACGCCACAGTTATTGGAAACCACCGTTAATCCGGTTACTCCACGGTGGCGAACTTCAGCAATCAGATTCTCCGGGATGCCGCACAGGCCAAAACCTCCCGCCAGAATCGTCATCTCATTGGTAAGTCCTTCAAGCGCCTCGTGATACGTAGCGACCCGTTTATCCAGCCCAGCCATACAGTTGCCCTCCAGTTGTCCTTTCCAACATCATTAAGGGCAAAAAATGATTTGTTAATTTTAAATTTGTGACTCATTCATTTGTATTATTTATCAATTTAATGTTAATTAAATGTATTCAATGAGTTAATGGAATGCCAAATGAAAATGAGCATCAAACAGTTACGCGCGTTTTTAGCGGTAGCTCACACTCTGAACTTTGCTCATGCCAGTGAAAGGCTGAATATGTCGCAGCCTGCGCTAAGTCTTGCCATTAAAGGACTGGAAGATGCCTTAGGGGGCGCTTTACTGCTGCGCACTACGCGAAAAGTGACGTTAACCCAGGAGGGTGAAACGCTATTGTCGATGGCACGGCCTTTGCTGGCTGACTGGGATAACACCGAGGAGGCCATGCGTCAGCGATTCACGCTCAGGCGAGGCAAAGTGTCAGTGGCAGCGATGCCGTCATTTGCGGCCAACGTTTTGCCTCCGGTGCTGAAAACCTTCCGCGATTGTTATTCAGGGATTAACGTCACCGTGCACGATGTGGTGAATGAGCAGGTGATCGAAATGGTGAGCGAAGGGCGCGTGGAGATGGGGATTGCCTTTGAACCTGACTATTGTGGCCATTTGCATTTTACCCCGCTGGGCGTGGATCGGTTTGTCGCCATTGTTCCAGCTGATTCCCGACTGGCAACTCGGCAGCGCGTAAGCTGGCGGGATTTACTGACGCTCGATTTTATCACCCTCCAGCGACCGTCAGCCGTCAGGTTGATGCTGGAAGAACAGTTGGCACAAAGTGGAACGCAACTGGAAGTGGCGCTGGAAAGCCATCAACTGGTTACGGTTGGGCGGCTGGTGGCAAACGGGTTGGGAGGAAGCGCTGTGCCTGCACTGTGCCGCAGGCAGATGAGCGAACTGGGCGCAGTGTGTCTGGAACTGGACAATCCGGTGATTGAGCGACGGGTAGGCGTACTGCGTTCGTCACACCATAAGCTTTCTACTGCGGCGCAAGCGTTGATGGAAACGTTAAAAAAAACCTATGACACATAACGTTTCCACGTTTCCGTCGGCCAGAACAGACATGCAATAGCCGGATTCCGCATCTCTACAGCGCCCGCCAGCACCTGATCTCACGTCCGTCCTCCCTTATTGCTAATGATTGCCGGACTTCACATCCACTGGTTGCCAGAGGGCAGCGTTCGCGGAAAAAACAGCCCTGTGGCAGCGTGCGGTTTCCTGGTAGTTCTGTTTTACGCAATGCCCATTCTTCCTCCAGCGGCTTATCAATGGCGGGGAGGGAATCCAGCAATAATCGGGTGTATGGATGTGCCGGAGTAGAGAGCACCTGCTGAGCGTCGCCCAGTTCCACAATCTGCCCGAGATACATCACCGCCACCCGATCGCTCATATGACGAATCACTGAGACATTGTGTGAAATCAGCACATAGGTCAGCCCGCGATTTTCCTGTAGCGCTACCAGCAAATTGAGGATCTGCGCCTGCACGGAGATATCCAGCGCCGAGGTGGGTTCATCAAGCACCATCACATCCGGTTGCGAAGAGAGTGCTCTGGCAATGGCGATGCGTTGTCGCTGCCCGCCGGAGAACGCATGAGGCAGGCGGTCGAGATACTCCGGTCGAATCCCCACCTGTACAGCCAGTTCCTCTGCCAGCGCCCGCCGCTGTAGCTCACTACCGCGGTTTGCAATCCATACCGGTTCCGTGATGATGCGCCACACCGGTAAGCGAGGATTGAGAGAAGAGAGCGGGTCCTGAAATACCATCTGCATTTTGCGCTGTGATCCTGAACGAGTGCACTGCCCGTGACTCGGTTGCAGCATACCCATCAGCAACTGCGCAAGGGTACTTTTGCCACAGCCGGATTCTCCGACGATCCCTAAGGTTTCACCACGGCGGATCTGCAAGTCTATGCCATTAATGGCATGAACAAACTCGGTAGTTCTGCCAAGCCAGTTTTTGCGGGCAGGGAAATCGATATGGACGTCGCGTAACGTTAATAACGTGTCAGACACTGATGACCTCCTGCTGCGGATACCAACAGGCGCAGCGGTGGTTGTTGTCACCACACGCTGTCAGCGCCGGGACGTTTTCACACTGTGCACCTGCCGCATAGCAACGATCGCGAAAAGCACAGCCGTCAGGCAAACGGGTGAGATTTGGCACCGTCCCTGGGATGGCGGGTAAGGGCTGACGCGGTATTCCATGTTCCGGTGCGCATTGCAGCAAACCAATGGCGTACGGATGCCGGGGAAGATGGATAACGTCTGCCGTCACGCCGCTTTCAATTACGCTTCCGGCATACATTACATAGACGCTATCGCACAGTTGCGACACCACGGCCATATCATGGCTAATGAACAGCACCGCAGTTCCGCTAGCGCGGGCTTTATGTTTAAGCAGGCGCAATACCTGCAACTGTACAGTGACGTCCAGCGCCGTGGTCGGTTCGTCGGCAATAATCAATTGCGGCTCGCAGGAGAATGCCAGCGCAATCATTACCCGCTGGCGCATACCACCTGAAAGTTCAAACGGATAGCGCGACATCACTTCTGCCGCATCCGGGATTTGCATCTCTTCCAGCAAAGCAATCGCTTTAGTTCTGGCTTCCCGACGGCTTAATGGTTGATGATGACGGATCACGTCCATCATCTGAAGACCTATTCGACGTGTCGGATTGAGGGCGGCCATCGGTTCCTGAAAAATCATCGCTACCCGAGAACCACGCCACTGACGAAGCTGTTTTTCCCCAGCGTTAAGAACATCTTCTCCCAGCAGTAAAATCTGGCCTTGATGCACGCGATAACTGCCTACCGGCAGTAGTCGCATAATCAACATTGCGGTGACTGATTTACCTGAGCCGGATTCTCCCACCAGACCGACAATTTCACCGCGGTTAATCTGCAATGACACATTGTTGAGCGCGTGAACGTCGCCGTTAAAACCGGGGAAACTCAGATGCAGTTGTTGAATGTCCAGAACGGGTTGGGTCATGACTGCTTTCCTCCTGCTTTCGGGTCAAGCAGATCGCGAATACCATCGCCAAAGAGATTAAACCCGACGGCAGTAATCAAAATCGCTGCCCCCGGAAATGCACAATACCACCACTGATCGAGTACATAGTTGCGACCATTCGCCACCATCGCGCCCCATTCAGCACTCGGTTGTTGAGCACCCAGACCAATAAATCCCAACGTGGCGGCCATTAAAATCGCGCTACCAATATCCAGCGATGCCTGCACAATCAGCGGCGGCAGGGAGTTACGTAAAATATGCCAGTTGATCAGATGCCAGCGTGACGCGCCAAAGGTTTTCGCCGCCTGAACGTAAGTGTACTGGCGGACAACTAATGTTTGCCCCCGCGCCAGGCGTACATAAAACGGGATACGCACAATAGCAATCGCCAGCATGGCGTTAAACAAACTCGGCCCGAGAGCGGCAGCCAGCGCCATCGTCAGTACCAGCGAAGGAATCGACAGCATAATGTCCATAATGCGCATGATGATGGCGTCTGCGCGCCCGCCCAGCACGCCTGAAAGACAGCCGAGCAGCGAACCAATAATGCCAGCAATAGCGACCACCACTAATCCGGCGAGAACAGATTGCTGGCTACCGACCAGTACGCGGCTAAACAGATCGCGTCCCACTTCATCGGTGCCAAACCAGTGCGCCGCAGAAGGCGGCAAAAGGCGGGTAGTTAAATCAATGGCGTTGGGATCATGCGTCGCCAGCCATGGTGATAAAACCATCATCAGTAACACTAATACAATGATGACTGCGCCGGTCACGGTAAGCGGACTGCCTTTCAGCATCCATAACAGTTTTGCAAGGTTAAATCTCGTTCGTTTTTGCGGACGTACTACGGGTGTTTCCTCGCTTAGCATCATTCATCACCTCCGCGTCCGATACGCGGATCAATCCACAAATAGAGCAAATCCACCACCAGGTTCACCAGCACATAAGCAAACGAAACCACGACCGCAAAGCCCATCACTGCCGGGAAATCGAGCGCCTGTATTGATGTCACTACCCAGGCGCCCATTCCGGGCCAGGCAAAAACGGTTTCGGTGAGCACGGCGCCATACAGCAAATCACCCAGCGCCAGCCCCAAAACGGTAATCGAGGGGATCAACGCATTGGGTAGCGCATAACATAAAACGATATACCAGCCGGGCAAGCCGCTGGCCCGGGCGGTACGAATGTAGTCTTCACTCAATTGTTCCAGCATCGCCGAGCGAATTTGTCGGGCGACAATTCCCAGGTGAACGAACGCCAGGGTTAACGCCGGTAAGATGAGATGTTGCAGCGCATTGAAGAAGACTTCACCGTTTCCTTCAAGCAGCGCATCGAGCAGATAAAAGCCGGTTACATGTGTTGGCGGATCCAGCCAGTCATCAAGCCTTCCGCCACCTGGAAGAATTTGCAGATGACCATAAAACAGCACAATGACGCCCAGCCCAAGCCAGAACGCAGGTGTGGAGATTCCGGTAATAGCCATTAGTCGCACCAGATGATCCAACCAGCGATTTCGCCAGACGGCAGAGAGTATGCCCAGCGGGATGCCAATCAGGAGTGCCAGCAGCAGGGCGCAAACTGCCAGTTCCAGCGTCGCCGGGAAAAATATCCGCAACTCTTCCAGCACCGGACGCCCGGTACGAATGGATGTTCCCAGGTCACCATGAAACAGATCGCTGACGTAGTGGTAAAACTGCACGTATAGCGGCTGGTCGAGCCCCAGTTGTTGGCGAATATTTTCCACGATAGCATCGCTGGCCCGGTCGCCTGCCAGCAACCGCGCCGGATCGCCGGGGATCAGGTGCGAGATAATAAACGTAATCACGCAGACGCCCGCCACCACGAGCACCAGCCCCCAGCAGCGTTGGCGTAAAATACTCCAGAAGGTCACGTTATTTACTCATGGTATTGATATTGAAGACCTGTTCCAGCATGGGATTAAACACGAAGCCTTTCACTTCTTTGTTCATCGCCAGTTGGTAGTTTTTCTGGAACAGATACACATAAGCAGCGTCATCAATGACGATTTTCTGTGCCTGCTGGTAGTCCCGGGTACGCTGCATCTGGTCGGTGGTCGCGAGTGCATTGCGCAGTAACTTATCGACCTCGCTGTTTTCATAGAACGAGCGGTTACCCGGCAGACCTTTTTTGTCTGACTCAAACCAGTAATTCATAAACATATACGGGTCGGCAAAATCCGGACTCCAGTTGCCAATCGCAATGTCGTAATCACCTTTACCCACTCTGTCGCGCATGGTGGCGTTTGCCAATTTTTCCAGCTTCACATTGATGCCCAGCTTGTTGAGACTGGATTGTGTCGCCAGGGCGATCGGTTCCCAGTTCGGGTCGTTATCGGAATAGAGAAACGTCAGGCTGGTGGGTTTGCTCGCTACTTTATCCCATTCGGCTTTGGCTTTCGTTTCGTCATGGCTATATTGCATTGCCGTCGCATCGTATCCCCACATGCCTTCGGGAATCGGGCCGCGCATTTGTTTCCCGTTACCACTAAGAATGCCGTTAACCATGCCCTGATAATCGGTAGACCAGGAAATGGCCCGACGCAGATCCGCCTGGTTAAGTGGCGCTTTGCTGTTATTCAGATACAGATAGGTGACGCGCAGTGACGGATATTCCGCCACGTTGACTTTATTTTCCAGCTTCAGTGCGTTGAGTTGATCCACGGGCAGCGCATCGGCGATGTCAATATCGCCACGGGAGAGCTGCAGGCGGCGGGAGGCACTTTCACCAATAATTTTTACCGATACCCGTTTGAAGTTCGGTTTATTGCCGGGGTAATGCGGATTTGGCACCAGAACTAATTGCTGACCTTTTTGCCAGCTTTTCAGCATAAACGGTCCGGAACCGGCGGTATTTTGTGCGAGGAAACCGCGGGCATCATCCGCAGCGTGTTCCTTCAAGACGGCCGGATTGATAATGGATGCACCGTCATTCGCCAGGGTGTACAGGAACGGTGCGAATGGTTGGCTAAGGGTAAACTTCACCGTATGTTCGTCAGGAGCGTCAATTTTTAAATCTTTGGGAAATGCTTCCGCTGGCCCCTGGCCGATTTTCAGCAACCGCTCAAAAGAGAGTTTTACAGCTTCGGCAGTGACCGGCGTGCCATCGGCAAATTTAGCGTTGTCCTTCAGGGTGAACGTCCACTCTTTTTGATTATCAGACGCTTTCCAGCTACTTGCCAGATCGCCTTCAACGTCGGTTGAGCCTTTATCATCGTCCGTTTTGTACTGTATCAGTCGCTGATAAGATGGGTAGGTTACGGTCCAGTCGTTATTATCAATCGTCACCGCCGGGTCGAGGGTTTGTGGGTCGGCGGCCTTACCAATCACCAGCATATCTTTTGGTACGGCGGCGTGAGCAACCGGCAGTGTGGCGGCAAGGACGATTGCGATCAGTGTAGGGCGAAATGATATCGATCTTTTCATGACAGTTTCCTGATTAACTAGCGTGCTGTGTAGTAGGAGATGCAAAACAGGCGAACTGGTCAGCGAGCAGCGGGTAACTTGCAGCCTGCGGTAATTCGAAGTGCCACCATTCGCTGGAGATACCAATAAAGCCACCGCCAGTCATAATCGCATTCAGCAACAGGCGATTACGCTGGGCAGCGGGCGGTACGGAAGGGTGCCAGGCATGGGAGCGCTCGTGCATTTCATCGAATCCGGCCCCCATATCCAGAATGAAACCATGCTCATCACGAAGCGTCAGGTCAATTGCCGTGCCACGGCTGTGATTGGAGCCTACGGCCACATCAACGACATATTGCGGGTCAGGGCAGGCTTGCCACAACATTGCCTGTGCTTGTTGTGGGCGATACGCGTCGTAAATCACCAGTTGTAAGCCTGACAGTTGGGCGATACTGATGCTTTTCGCCAGCGCGGTAATCGCATCCTTGTGTAACAGGCAACGCGCTTGCTGATAAATCGGCTTGCCTGTGATGTTATCGCTATAGGCGTATTTCAAATCGATCTCCAGCTCAGGGAAGATAACGGCTAAATCAACCAGCTCGGTGGTATCCGACATAAACGGTTCCTGTATAAGACAAAAATTGCTGCGCTTTCCGCTTATGCAGATCTCATGCCATGTCGGGATAAGCGCCATAATGCTGGCTTAAAGTTATATTTTTTTAACTTTTGATCAACATTTGTGCAGCGTAGTGCAGTTTTGGTGCAAGAGGGGGACTTAAAGGAGGAATCTCCAGGAATCGTAGCGGAAATCACAGTATTTAAGTGACAGTGTCACGTCAAATTAAACCCCGCGAGTGCGGGCGAGAGAAAATTGTCAGATTTTCAGCGGTAACACGCTGCTCATCCAGCCTGGAATTTCTTCGGCGGGCAGGGGGCGGGAAAAGAAATATCCCTGAATAACGCGACAGTGGATCTTGCGTAGCATCTCAAATTGTTCTTTGGTTTCGACGCCTTCCGCCACGACGGTTAAATTGAGGCTTTGCCCAATGCTGGTAATGGCTTCAAGTAAGGCTCGGATGCGTTTTTCGGTCAAACAACGATCGACAAAGCTTTTGTCAATTTTGATTTCCGTTACCGGAAGACTGACCAAACGGGATAAACCAGAAAAGCCAGTGCCGAAATCATCGACAGATAAACCTACGCCCATATCGCGCAGGATCTGTATGCGCTTAAAGATTTCGGTATCGTGTTCCATCATCATGCTTTCAGTGATTTCCACCGTCAGCTGGTGGCCGTCAATACCCCAGGCTTGCATTGCATCAGACACCTGATTGGGTAGCTGATTGCTGCGAAAGTGCAGCGCAGACAAGTTAACGGAAAGCGCCGGGATATGAATATTCTGGCTACGCCATTCTGCTAACTGGCGGCAGGCTTCAGCAATAACCCAGCGACCAATGTTTTCGATTTCGCCAATCTCTTCAGCAAGGGGGATAAATCGTGAAGGAGGAACATGACCATGCTGTGGGTCATACCAGCGAGCGAGGGCTTCGATACCATACAGCTCACCGGTTTCCGCAAAGATCTGCGGCTGATAAACCAGTTTTAGTTTGTTGCTGCTGATAGCTTCTTTCAGCGCCGCACCGAGAATCAGACGCTCTTTCACCATTTCGTTCATTATCGGGCTAAAGAATTGCCAGCCGTTACCGCCGTTTTTGCGAATAAAATCCATCGCATTGTGGGCAGTCGAAAGCAGGTAGTCCCGGTTTTTACCAATGTCGTAACTGATACCAATGCTTAAAGTTAGCGGGAATGGTTTATCGTCAATCATGACCGGTTTATTGACGACGTTGCGAAGTTCATCAGCTATTTGGGTAATGATACTGACGTCGTTTTCCGGGCTGATGAGGACAAACTGTGTACCTTCAATACGACAGAGATACTGGTCAGGTTTGACCTTTTCGCGAAAGCGATTGACCACTTCCAGCAACGCCTGATCGGCCCACGCATAGCCCAGACTGTCGATGACATCCTGAATATGGTCAATGCCAATAAGATACACCACCGGAGAGACGGCATTTTCTACCAGGCCATCGAGATAATTGTGCAGGTTATTGCGGTTTGGCAAACCGGTCATCGGATCAAACTGAATGAGCTGCTCGATATGCTGGCGACTTTTTTCCTGTTCCAGCGCCAGGGCGGCCATATGCTGGCTGATATCCGCCACTCGTTCGATAAACGCGCTGGTTACCGCCCCGGACGCTGTTTTGATTTTCAGAATCCCGGCAGGTGCGCCATCGCGCTGGCGAATGGTGACTGACCAGCTTTGCGCATTCTTTACTTCCGTCCCATGAGAGGACGACGCCCAATGCACCGGCATACCATTACGCAATGCATACAACGACACATGGGATTCATGAAGAATGGATTCAATATTCCGGCAGATGATTTCGCCCATTTCATGAAATGGCGGGCTGCTACACATCGCGGCGAGGATATTGCCTTCAAGCTCACGAATTTGTCGTTCTTCGGTGATATCGGAGAAGGTCATCACCAGGTTTTGCAGATTAGCCAGCACATCATAAACTGGGCTAATAGAGGCTTTAATCCAGATTTTTTCCCCCGTGCGCGTTAACAACAGAAATTCATCCTGATCACGTGCTGTTTTCCATAGCAGTTGCTGTAAGCGAATACGATTATCTGCCGGGTATTCAGGGATGTTAAGCAAAGTATCGGGCTGCATACCGCTGGCTTCGCTGATGCAGTAACCAAACATTTCAGTAAACGCGCGATTGCACTGCACGATATGGCGTTCCGGGTCCAGCACAATGACCGGGCGGTCGAGATGGTCAACGGCAATAATTAACTGCCGGGTCTGTTCTTTCTGTGCCATTTCTACGCTGGCATCACGTACCAGCGCCAGGTAATAAATTTTCCCTTCGGCAGTGACTTTGGATAGCGCGAAACGGGTCCAGATTTTACTGCCATCTTTTTTCTCCAGCTGCAATTCCCGGCTCATACCTTCGACCCGCGCTTTACCGCCTTCGCGGTTATGGCGAATATATTCTGGATGCGCAGGGCGCAAATTATGGGGAATCAGCATATCAATGTTATTGCCTATCACCTCTTCGCGTTTATACCCCCAGAGCTTCTCCGCCGCAGGATTAAAAAACATTACTTCGTCATTTTCGTTAATTAACACCGCGCCCATCATATTTTGCTCAAGGGCGGGAAAAAAAATGCCGTCGGAGGCATTTTCTGCATCGGTTAGCTTCATGATTACCTCTGCATCCGGGAGCATCTAAAGACTGGCTTTCCAGAGTTCAACACGGTTTCTACCTCGTCTTTTCGCGATATACAGAGCTTCATCGGCTATTTGAATTAAGCGTTCATAATCAGGATGCCCATTAAACATGGCAGCGCCAATGGACAAAGAAAGGGTTATGTCTTCGCCATTTGCGGCTTTCAGTTTGGTTTTTTCCACCCGGCTGCGGATCCGCTCTGCGGTACGCAAAGTGTCATTTTCTGAAGCTTCAGTCAGCACTATGATAAATTCATCGCCACCGTAGCGAAAAACATAGTCACTGCTACGTACGTTGTCGTAAAACGCCTGTGAGACTTTACGTAAAATCTCATCGCCTGTGTTATGTCCCCATGTATCGTTGATCTCTTTGAATTTATCTACATCGATGATCAGAACAGACAATGGTGTACCGGCCCGATTGGCATGGGCAATTTCACGTTTGAAGATAGTCGGCAAGAAACGGCGGTTAAGTAATTTCGTCAGTACATCCATACCTACTTCATGACGCGAGACTTCTTCAAAGAGTTCACGCAGTAAGGTGATAATTTGCGATACAGTATTTCGTATCTGTAATAAAAACTTCACGCGCAGACTTTTGTTACTCAAATTTTTGGCATTGAGCATTGTCTGATGAAAAACCCCGTCGAAATCCTGAATAAGGCGAGAGATATGACCAACTTCAGCAATGCCACTAAAATAATGGCGACCTTTATGGTTAAACCACAGGCCAAAATCAGCCTGACTTAACGGTAAGCTGCTGCCTAAATCAGAATCCAACAGGACTTTATAAATAATATCTATTTCCCATGAAAGTAATGAGGCTATTTGTCGTTCTTTTTCTTCTTCGGCGTTTTCCAGTAATGAGAAGATACGATAGTTCTCGTCTTCTTTAGCCGCGCTACTGTCGCTAAAGGTAAATGCTCTGGTCATCACTTCCATAGCTATGTCGATACTGTTAATCGAAAAGTGATAAACCTGAAGTTTTTCAGAAGGTGAATAATCAGAGGAAAATATTACCGGGTAGAGGATTTTTTTCAGCACGCGAAAACCCATCTCGACAATTTCTACCGGAATGCCAATACGAGCATGGACTTCGGCTACGGTATGTTGGATTTGTATAAGTCTTTCAACATCGTCCGTTTGTGCAGAGAGCACATTGATAATCCACGTTTCCATCGCACTTTTAAGTTGCCTTTCGACCTGTTCGTTACTCAAAAACTCTTCGGCATGCGGGTCAGTGCGTACAATTCGATAAAACTCAACACTTAAGTAATGAGCATGCGTTACGGCAATTTCTGCCGCTTTGTTACGAATGAGGGGGTCGACCTGGGCAACTAATCCGGTCCACTCATCTTTCATTCTTTTAAAATACATCTCCATAATTCATACCCTTATACGGCTGGAAAGGCAGACGGAATTGAAAAACGAAACGCAACTCGTTTGGACAGGTTTATGGCACCATATTCTCCTGAAATATGAAGATATACTGAAACGAAATAAGTGACTTATGACAGTTTTAATCTACGCTACTGGTCTTCTGAAGAGTATAGCCTATCGTAATTATTTTTCGGTGATGGTTAATATCGTATGGTTTTTCATATTCATACGTTTTTATCAGGGGAATTATAACAATTCGACTTAAGTTGATTTGATTATTAGTTGAGTGTGTTTTGTTGATGACAAGCCGGTGTTTAAAGCACCGGCAGTGTCACAAAGTAAGAAAGGGCGTTTAGCTTCCCCAACGGCTTTGCAGATAGCTAACTGCCTGTTGAGTTTGCGGTTTGTTCAGATAGTCTTCGCGGAACAAAATCGTGCCGCTAATTTCTGGCACGGCGTCGTTAAGATCGAGCTGCTTTTTCAGTTCTGGCACGCCGCCGTTAACCATCCAGTCTGGCTCTATCTTTGAAGGTTCGCCGACTTTATAGAAGGCGATACCAATATAAAGACGGGTTTTGGTTGGTTTGACGACATCTGCCCACCATTTTGCCAGTACGTCATAACGTGCTGCGCTACGCGAGAACGGCCAGTAAATTTGCGGGGCTATATAATCCAGTAAGCCTTGTTCGACCCAACGACGAGTGTCTGCGTAGGATTCATCATAAGCTGCGGCCCCGCGCGTATCAGAACCGAGCGGATCGTGTGAGCGATTGCGCCAGACGCCCGCAGGGCTTACACCAAATTCGACTTCCGGCTTAATGCTTTTAATGGTGTGCGACACCTTAGCAATTAACTGCTGGGTATTGTTGCGCCGCCAGTCAGCTTTTGACGCAAATGCACCACCGTATTTGCGGTATGTCTCGTTATCGTTAAGCCGTGAATCCGGCGATTCAGTATAAAAATAGTCGTCAAACTGCACGCCATCTACCGGATAACGAGAAACCACTTCAGCAACTATCGATGTGATCCAGTCCTGAACTTCAGGGATCCCTGGGTCGAGAACAAAACGGTCACCTGACGTCCTGATCCAGTCGCGATGTTGAACATAGACACTGGCCGGTTGTTGAGACAGGGTGCTATTCAGTTCCCTGATAGTTCCGGGCTTCGTATTAACCGACACGCGGTAGGGATTAAACCAGGCATGTACTTTCATCCCACGCTTATGGGCTTCGTCGAGAATAAATTGCAGCGGATCGTAACCAGGATATTCACCAATTTTGCCGGTCATTAGATCGGACCATGGCAAAATCTTCGACGGCCAAAGGGCAGTGCCGTCGGGCTTCACCTGGAAAAAGACCGTGTTAATTCCCAGTCGTTGCAAGTTTTCTAGTTTGTCGATCATCGCCTGCTGTTGCACGCGAACCCGGCTGGTGGGGTTGCTGATATTAACCGAGGATACGGGGGGCCAGTCGAGGCGGGACACCGTGGCCAACCAGATACCGCGCATAGGTTGCGACGATTGTTGTACGGTCGCTGGTGGTTTTGAGCCTGCTGGTGGTGTCGTCATTGAATCTGGAGGCGTGCTTTTACAACTACACAGTAAAAGAGCCAGTGCAACCAGTGCCGCTGGCCTTTTAATCGCGGATTTCACAGTTCGGGAGCAGATATCCATATATGCTTATTTCCGGTAAACAGATGTGCGCTTATTCTCGTACTTATCTGGGGCAAGTCAATACGGCAATAAGTACGCAAAAGGGAGCGATTAATTTTCGCTCCCTTGTGTTATTACCACTCAGACACGGTTAGTGTTTCTTATCGTTCATCACAATATAGTGCGGTGAACGAGCACGTGGATGCAGGAAGAAGTGACCTTTCGGCGCGTTCTGGCTGTTAATTGGCTCCAGTGTAACGCCTGTATTCGCTTTGCCTTTACGGTCATGAATGGCATAGAGAATAAAGGGCAGGGCAAGAACCACCAGGAAACTAACGACCAGTAATTCGACATACATATCGGTAGAGTCACCCTGGATGTTATCCGGCGGCAGGAAGGAAACAATAAACGCCATAATTGAAGTCAGCAGACCGACAATAGCCACGACCAGTTTCACCCCTTTACCACCAGGGATATTAAATGTGCGTTTTAAGTCAGGATGTTTAAGAACCAACACAATGTAGCCAATAAACAACATGAAATAAGCACACAAATAAATCACCACCGTCAGCGCCAGTGCGATCAGGAAGGACATGTTGTTACCACCACCGGTGTTGGTGAGGATGATCAACGCGATAGAGGTAATCACCAGCTGGGAAATTACCAGAGTTACCGGCACACCATTTTTGTTCATTTTAGCGAACGCGGCGGGCAGTAGATTTTTCTGCGCGGTGACATACATCCCACGAGAAGGGCCAACAATCCATGAGGCGATTTCCGCCAGAACACCCAGCAGCAGCAGGGCAGAGATAACGCGAACCGTCCACTCAATTTCCGGTGCCACATGAGACATCAGCACGGTGAATGTTTGCATTACACCTGCGGAGAGGTTGATTTCATTACCCGGAATCACCATCGCAATGGACAAACCGCCTACTGAACTTAAGCAAATCGCTGCCACCATCAGTAGTAACATTGCCAGTGGATAGTCGCGCCCGGGGTTGCTCATTTCATTGACGTGGGTCGCGGAAGCTTCTACCCCCATATAACTCAAAATGAAGGCGACAAACACAACCAAAGTGCCAACTTTCGAGAAATCAGGGAAGAATGTTTTGGCATCCATTTCGATAGCAACCGGTGCTCCGGAGTGCAGATAAATCGCTGCTAATGCAATCAAAATAAATGCAGGCAGTAGAATACCCGCGAAGAAACCCACTTTCGCAATTCGGGCAGTATATTTAGTACCGCCAAACTGAGTTAATGCCAGCGCCCAAAGAATAATCAGCGCCGCGATAGTTTTCGTTACCGGCTCTTCATTCAGTGCTGGCCATTTCAGAATGTAGGACAGCGCCCCTAACACGAAATAGAGCATTGGAATAAAGCCAATAGCGATTTGCAGATAGCCAAATGAGATTGCAGCGAATCCCCATTTCGGCCCCAGGGTATTTGATACCCAGGCGAACACGCCACCTTCTTCCCAGCCGTCCACGGTAGCCATTTCCGCAGCACAAAGACCAACGGGAATAAACCATAAAATCCCGCCTAAGAGCAGGAAGAAGACCAATGAAAAGCCAGATGTTGCGAAGGTAGGGTATTCATAAACAGCCATTACCATCGACGCCGTGATGGCGAAGAACCCGAGTAATGTTAGCTGCTTAGCTTTACCTGTCTGTACTGATGTAGCCATATTATCCCCCTAAAACGGTTGTCCTGTGGAACCGCACCTGTTTTGCTCTGAAGTGCTTTCAGAACAATTTTTTCCGTTGCTAATGCCAGTGAACAGACTTCGGAAATTGTCCCGAAACGGGTTCGTTTCGGGACACCGTTACCGCTTAAACGTTATCAGGTATGTTTAAAGCTGTTCTGCTGGGCAATACCCTGCAGTTTCGGGTGATCGCTGAGGTATTTCAGGGCGGCTTTGTAGTCTTCCAGTAACAGTTCAGCGAAGTCCATTTCGAAGCCACGGCGGCACATAATGCGCATTACCACGATGTCGGTGGCTTCACCACCGAGGGTAAATGCCGGAACCTGCCAGCCGCGCAGGCGCAGACGTTCGGAAAGGTCATACAGGGTATATCCTGGATTTTCCCCGTCTTTCAGTTTGAAGCACACCGCCGGGATACCTTCATCCGGGCGACCCGTACAGATGAACTCATACGGCCCCAGTTTGGCGATTTCATCCGCCAGATAAGCAGCAACCTGGTAAGAGGCGTTCTGTACTTTGGTATAACCTTCACGACCGAGGCGCAGGAATTCATAGTACTGGGCAATCACCTGACCTGCCGGACGGGAGAAGTTGATGGCGAAAGTACCAATCTGACCGCCGAGATAGTCAACGTTGAATATCAGTTCTTTCGGCAGCGCTTCTTCGTCACGCCAGATAACCCAGCCGCAGCCCAGCGGAGCCAGACCGAATTTATGGCCTGAAGCACTGATCGATTTCACGCGCGGCAGGCGGAAGTCCCAGACAATATCCGGTGCCACGAACGGCGCAAGGAAACCACCGCTGGCGGCGTCGATGTGCATGTCGATGTCGATACCGGTGTCGGCCTGGAATTTATCCAGTGCATCGTGCAGCGGTTGCGGGAACTCATAGTTACCGGTATAGGTCACGCCGAAAGTCGGCACCACGCCGATGGTGTTTTCGTCGCAGGCCTCAATCATGCGTTTCGGATCCATGAATAGCTGGCCGGGACGCATAGGGATCTCACGCAGCTCGACATCCCAGTAGCGGGCAAATTTATGCCAGCAGATTTGCACCGGACCGCAGACCAGGTT